>JANPJZ010000124.1:0-8800 GCA_031425795.1 Rhodobacter sp.
GCCAGGCTTCCGGCGGCTGGTCGGGACGCAGGATCTGAAAGCTGCCTGCGGGCAAGCTTTGCCAGTCGCCGGTCTGACCGTCCGGCCAGATCACCCGAACATCGATTGCATCCGCTGCCGCAAGGCCGAAGTGCAGCCACCCGACCGACCCGCTGACATGCCCGCCGCCCGAGGTGACCTCGTGCCGTTCCGCCACGTCGCCGCGGCGCAGTTCGATGATCGCCCCGATGGCATCGCGGTTGGGGCCGGGCTGTTCCAGCCGCACCTGCAGCCAGCCGCCCGCGATTTCCCCGGTGGAGCGCCAGACCTCGGCGCTGGTCCAGCGGTTGACGACCAGAAGGTCAAGCTTTCCGTCCAGATTCAGGTCGACCACCTGCGCGCCACGGGAAATGCCCATGCTGGCAACACCAGCGCGGTCGCCCATCTCGGTAAAGCTGCCGTCG
Source organism: Rhodobacter sp. (assembly GCA_031425795.1). GTDB lineage: Bacteria > Pseudomonadota > Alphaproteobacteria > Rhodobacterales > Rhodobacteraceae > Tabrizicola. The sequence continues at coordinate 444 of JANPJZ010000124.1, forward strand.
GGGTTCTGCATCAAGAGGTTGTTCGGGTCATCGGCGGCAAAGTCGGGCATCTTGGCGACATTGCCCTTCGCGACGAAGAGATCCATCAGCCCGTCGTTGTTCATGTCGGCAAATTGCGGGTGCCAGGCGGTGGAGGGACGAACGTCACCCCCCGTGTAGGGCCGGTGCGCGGTCGCACCCTTGGCAAAAGCCACATCGGCAAAGTCCGGCAACCCGGTGGTAGGGTCCTCCAGGACCTGCAGCTTGTTGTCGGCCATGCTGGTCAGGTAGTAATCGGGAAAGCCGTCCCGCGTGATGTCGGCACTTGCGATGCCCATCCCCCAGATCCGCAGGCGCTTCCAGCCCTCGGCCTCGGTGAAGAGGCGTGGCGGCTGGCCGGGGTCCAGATGCCAAAGCTGCTCTTGCCCGCCTTTGTAGTATTCGCGGTCGTTCGATACCCGCAGGCTTGGCTGACCCGAGCGGTTCCAGTCGGTGAAGATCATCGACAGCGCGCAGAAGGACGGGGTCAGGGGCAGGGGGGGGGCAAAGCCACTGCCATCCGGGCGGTGCAGCCAGTTGTCGGTGCAGGACCCCCAGGGAAACGCCTCTTCCTTGCGGTCGACGTAATTGCCGATGGCAAGCGTAGGCCAGGCGGCCCCCCGTTCCCAGGTCGCGGCAAATGCGGTGGACCAGGCATCGCCACCGTCAAAGCCCCAGTCGGCGCTGGCGTCTTCGAACCGGCAATCGCCCAGGCCCCGATACAGGCGGTTCTCGCCCAGCCGAAGCACGACGAGATCCATCAGCCCGTCGCTGTCGATGTCCAGAGGATAGGCCCCGAGCACGGCGTCCAGCGTCACGGTATCGGTTTTTTCGAAGGCCAGCGCCCCCCCGATGGGGGATCGGTTGAGATACAGCGCGGAAGGCCCCGCGCCGCCTGAGACGAAGACCTCGGGCAGGCGGTCACCGGAACAGTCGAACGTCGCGACCCCGCCCCCGACCATGTATTCCCAGTCGCCTGCGAACACCGTGTCGATCCCGGCGGTGGCCGTTTCATTCGTGAGGACCGGCAGGGCAGGCTCGGACAGGGCAGGGGTGGCGACAAGGGCCACCAGAATGGCAAGACGCATGGCTCAGGCCCTTGTCTGCAGCGCAACGGCATGAGCGCCGACGCAACGGCCCTGCGTGAGCCCTTCCTCCACAGCAAAACGGTAATGGATGCCACCGTAAAGCCGCGAAATCCCCGCTTCCTTGGCCGCCTGCCAGAAGCTTGCAAAGCTTCGGACGGGCAGGCCGTCATCCTCATGCGTGGCGTCGTCGAAGGCGAAATCCTCACCAAAGGCCGCTGTCAGCACGGCTGCAGCTGCTCCCGACTGGGTGCTGTGGCCCGAGGGGTATTCCGGGAAGGGCGGAGTGTTCAGGATCGGCTCCCACTTCGGGTCGATATGGCGACGGATGTAGGTGATGGGACGCAGGAGGTTGAATTCGTATTTCGAGGCCCAGCAGGCGATGAACGCATCCGCCATCGTGACGCCGAGCCGGGCCAGAACATCGGTCACGCGGTCGGCAGGCAAGTCATCGCGGGTGGCAATGTCGAGCACGATGGAGATCCAGTGGCCCGGCGGGGTTGGCGACAGCATCGGGTCGTCCGACCAGAACCGGGCGATCAGGCGCTCTTCGTCCGTCAGGCCCTTCACCGTGTCATGGACTTCCTTCGCGGCGTGGAAGAAGGCCGAGGCCGGGTCTTCGCTGTAGGCAGGCGGGGCGGGGATGGCGCAACTGGTGCCGGCCGGCATGGCGAAGGGCCGGGTCTTGCCCCAATCGGGCAGGAGGGGTGCCTGCTGCTGGCGGACGGCGCTGGTCGGCACCCAGTCCTGGGGGTCCGGTCCGGGGGTGTAGCTTTGCGGAAAGCCCATGTTGTCGATCACCGCGCCGCCGTCGTCGAGCGACCAGGCGAGGATATGCGCGGCAATCGCCTGCCCGTGCGCCACGCTGCGCGCAACGACCCCGGCGTCGATCCCGTCCGAGGCCATTTGGCCCATCCGCTCGGCCATCTTGGTCATGGCGCGCTGGCCTGTCGGGCCGGTGTTGGCAAAGAAGCTTTGCGCCGAAGCGGCCAGCGTTGCGTGCAAGATGCAGGCGGCATCGTAGGTGCCTTGCCCTCTGGCAGGTGCGGGCAGCAATCCGTTCAGTTGTCCGGCCAGCGATCGCAGGGCAGGGTCGCCCGTTGCCAGCGCCTCGTGGGCTGCAACGCCGATATAGGCGAAGGCTCGCGAAGCGACGGGTGGCGAATAGGTTGCGGTGTGGCGCACCAGTTCCAGCACAAGACGGTACCAGGTGGTCACCACCTCCCGCTCGACCGTCTGGCGGCTGGCAGCGAGGAGCGGGCGCGCGGCCAGGACGAACGGCAGCGCAAGCACATGACGGCGGTGCAGCTTCATCTGGGTTTTCCCTCCCCGGGTTGAGCAGGGTTATGCCAAGCGGACCGGCACCGGGCAATGACAATGTTCGCGCTAACCTCGGCCGGTCAGCCAGTTTCCGATACCAGCCAGGCGCGACGGCCCCGCTCCGGGCCGCGCTTCGCGCCGGTCGGCGGCATTGAGAAGGCCGTACATCCCCGTGACCCCCAGCCAGCGGAATGGCTCCGGCTCCCATTCGCGCACCCGCCGGTTGACCCAAGGGAGGTGGACGAGATCGGTATCACGTCGCAGAACCAGATCGGCCAGCGTCCGCCCCGCAAGGTTGGTGGTCGATACACCAACCCCGACATAGCCTCCCGCCCAGCCCAGGCCCGTCGCCGGATCGAGCCCCACCGTTGCGCACCAGTCCCGCGGGACGCCCAGCACGCCGCACCAGGCGTGGTCGATCCTCGCCGCCGCTGCTGCCGGGAAATGCCGGTGCAGGATGCCGGTCAGCCGCCGCACGGTTTCCGGGTCCGGCGCGCCGTTGGTATCAAGGTTGGAGCCATAGCGATACGGCACACCGCGCGCGCCCACGGTGATTCGTCCCTCGCGCGTTCGCTGGCAGTAGCAATATGCGTTCGCGAAATCGCCCACGATCTCATTGCCTTGCCAGCCGATCTTCTCCCAAACTTCTTGCGGCAAAGGCTCTGTCGCGATCTGGGCCGAGTTGAGCGGCAGCCACTCCCGCTCGTGGCCGGGCAGCCCCGCCGTGAATCCCTCGGTGCAGCGCAGGATCACAGGGGCCCGCACTGTGCCATGGTCGGTCGTGACCAGTCCCTTTTCGTAAGCGGTGACGGTGGTTCCCTCGACAAGCCGCACCCCCAGCCGTTCCACCGCGGCGGCGAGGCCACGCACCAGCTTGGCCGGCTGCACCCGCGCGACATTGGTCACCACCATGGCCCCAAGCGCACCGGGGATCCGGATCCGGTCGGCCAGGTCCGCCGCACCCATCTCGAACACGCGGCCCTCTTCGCCCCAGTGGCGGCGATGTGCCACCTCGGCGCGCAGGCGTCCCAGCTGCGGCGGCCTCGTCGCGACCATCAATTCCTCGGTCCGGCAGATGTCGGCGTCGATCCCCTCCGCCTCGGCCACTCGAACCACTTCGTCCACCGTCCCGTTCATCGCCTCGACCATGGCGCGGACCGCATGCTCGGACGAGGCCTGCAGGTATTTCGCGTGGTTCCACGCAAACCCGCCGGTAAGCCAACCGCCGTTTCGCCCCGAGGCACCAAAGCCGGCGAAGTCCTTCTCGATCACCAGCACATCAAGCGAGGGGTTCGCCCGCTTCAGGTAATAGGCGGCCCAAAGCCCGCTGTACCCGGCCCCGATGATCGCCACATCAGCCGTGGTATCGCCGCCAAGGGGCGCGCGGCGATAGGGCAGCCCGATGTCGGCATACCAGAACGATACATCCCCGATCTTCATGCCACAACTGCCCCTTGCCTGCCCCGAAGGTCGCCCAAGGTTCGTAGGCCCTGTCCCGCCCCGCCTGCAAGAGATTTCCGGCCCAAAGGAGCCGCCCGTAGCCGCGGTCCAGGCAAATGAATCCGACCGGCCTGGAGGACTTCGAAGCCAATACACCGCGAGCCGCTGGTGGTTGCGCCGGGAAGGCAGTCGGCAAGGCCTGGGGCGCTGCCGCCTTGCCCCGGCGGCAGAGGCGCAATGCCGGATGATCGGCAGAAGCGAGGCCGAGGCGATCTGTGGTGCTTCGTCGCCCTGGGTCAGCCTGCCACTCTCGCTGCTTGGGTCCTGTTCATGACCCGTCAGCCTACTCGGTTGCCATTAAGCGCGCTGGTCTCAGTCCCAGCAGTGCTCGCGCCTCTGCCGGCGAAGCCACTGGCCGATGGTGCCGATTGCAGATTTCGGCCACTCGGCGGACCAGGGCTGCATTCGATGGCGCCAGCGCGGTGCGGTCTAGGCGCACATTGTCTTCCAGACCCGTTCGCGCATGTCCACCCGAGGCAACCGACCAGTCGTTGAGGGTGATCTGGTTCGGCCCGATCCCTGCAGCGCACCATTCGGAACCGGGCAACACCCGTTCGACGGTGCGAATGTAGTAATCGAAGACGTCACGGTCTGCGGGCATGGCATTCTTGACGCCCATCACGAACTGAACATAGGCGGGCGCTTTCAGCCGCCCGTCTGCTTGCATCGCTGCGGCTTGGTGAATGTGGCTGAGATCAAAGCACTCGATCTCGGGCTTGATGTCATGGGCCAGCATTTCGGCGGCAAGCCAATCCACGAGATCGGGTGGATTTTCGTACACACGAGTGGGGAAGTTGTTCGATCCCACGGAGAGGGATGCCATGTCTGGCCGAAGTGGCAACATCCCCCCGCGCGCCTTGCCAGCGCCGGAGCGGCCTCCGGTCGAGAACTGGATGATCATGCCGGGGCAGTGCTGTTCAATGCCTTCCTTCAGGCGAGCGAACTTTTCGGGGTCAGCCGATGGGGTCTCATCGCCATTGCGCACATGCGCGTGGACGATGGTAGCCCCGGCCTCGAACGCCTCGTGCGTCGATTCCACCTGTTCCGCCACGGTGATTGGCACGGCGGGGTTGTCGGCCTTTTTCGGCAGGGACCCGGTGATGGCGACACAGATGATGCAAGGCTTGGTCATTGCGGCGCAAGGATGAAGTCGTGGTTGACCAGGTAGAACGGCCGGTCAAACCCGGCCTCCGCGATTGCCTTGGCGTCGGCGATGGTCTCGAACGTCGCCAGCAGGCTTTGCTTCACGCCGAAGACCGCGTCCGAGCGGATGTAGGGGTCGTCCGGATCGAAGATGTGTGTGACGAGACGCGCGTGGCCGTCCGCCTCGATGATGTAGTGCAGGTGCGCGGGGCGGTAGGGATGGCGGCCGAGGGCTTTCAGTAGCTGGCCGACCGGGCCGTCGTCAGGGATCGGGTAGAACTTGGGCTTCACACCCTTGAACCAGTAGCTGCCGTCCGCCCCGGTGCGGAACACGCCGCGCAGATTAAAATCGGGCTGCAGGCCCTTTTGCTGGACGTCGTAGAACCCTTCGTCATTGGCTTGCCAAACGTCGATCTTGGCATTTGCCAGCGGTGTGCCGTCGGTGGAGCGGATCGTTCCGCGCACCAGCATCGGCTCGCCCTTCTGGTCAAGGCAGATGTCGGCGCCCATCGGCAGTTCCGGCGCATCGGCGACGTGGAAGGGGCCGAGGACGGTGCTTTCACTGGCCCCGGATGGTTTGCGGTTGTTGATCGAGTCGACCAGCATTGACACACCGAGAACGTCGGACAGCAGGATGAACTCCTGCCGCCAGTCGGTGCACATGTGGCCGGTGGCGGTGAGGAACTGGATGGCCTGGAACCATTCTCCTTCCGTCGGCTCGATTTCCTTGACGGCGGCGTGGAGGTGTTTGGTCAGGATGGCCATGACCTCGGCCAACCTTTGGTTTTGCGCCTTGGCGTTGCGCGAGATAACGACCTCGGCGGAGGTGGCTTCGGTGAAGAACCCTTGTTCGGTCATGTCAGTGCCCCAGAATGGCGCGCAGGGCGCGGGTGAGGTCAACGTCGGCTGAGGCGCTGGCGGTCTGGCTGCGCCAGGCGACGTGATGGTCGGGGCGTACCAGGAGGCAGCCGCCGTCCTTGATGTCGCGCACCTTGTGCCAGTCTCCAACGTGGTCCTCAAAGTCGGCACGGGGGCCGATGGTGATGGCGCGGATCGGGAGGTTGAGCGCTTTGGCAGCGGCTTCGGCGGCCTTGACCCAAGCCTCGCCACCGATGCCGGTGAGGATCGTGAACTGGCCTTTGCCGCAGAGGTCGAGAGTGGAGTGTTTGCCGCCGTTCCGGTCATAGACCCAGGCATGCGGCAGCCGCGCGCCGGGGGTCGTGGTGGGGTGGTAGTAAAGCTCCATGTTCTCGCCCACCGGGGCGGTGGTGCCGTCGCTGACCATGGCTTCGGAGGCATAACGCTGGTTCATCTCGACTCCGTGGCAGTCGAATTCGTAGACCTTGAAGTCGATCGCCTTGCGCAGAGCCTCCCGCTGGGCTTCGCCTTCCGGGGTCGGGTTGCAGCGGGCGGCCATACTGGCTTCGATCCGGGTATGGTCGACACCGCCGTCCATGCCGAGGGACTCAAAGATTGGTCCGAACTCCACAATGGACTTGTTGGCGCGTGTCACAATCTGCCGGGCGATGGGGGCGCGTTCGGTGGAGTAGCTGTCGAGGAGTTTGGGGGTCGCTTGGCCCTTGACCACAGCTGCGAGTTTCCAGGCGAGGTTGAAGGCGTCCTGGATCGAGGTGTTGGAGCCAAGGCCGTTCGACGGCGGGTGCCGGTGCGCGGCGTCGCCCATGATGAAGACGCGATCCTTCTGCATGTGGGTGGCGAAGCAATTGTTCACCGACCAGGTGTTGGCGGAGATCAGGTCGATCTCCAGGTCCGGCACGCCAACGAGTTGGCGGGCGACTTGCGTGGCCATCGCGGCATCGACAACGGGCGCGGGCTGGTTGATGTCGTAGCCCCAGACGATCAGCCATTCGTTCCACGGGCGGACCATGCGGACCAGGCCCATGCCGATGCCCCCGACGTCGGCGCCGGGCTGCATGACCCAGTAGAGGACTGACGGCCGGTGGGCGACGTAAGCCGACAGGTCGGCGCGGAAGAGGATGTTCATCGACCCGCCAACGCCCATCTTGCCTTCAAACGGCAGGCCCGAGTGTTCGGCCACAAGGGAGTTCCCGCCGTCCGCGCCAATGAGGTATTTCGAGCGGATCGTCAGGTCCTTGCCGGTCAGGCGGTCGCGGCAGGTTGTTGTCACGCCCTCGGCATCCTGAACGTGGCCGAGGTATTCGGTGGACATGCGCGGCTGCGCGCCACGGGAGCAGGCGGTCTTGAAAAGGATCGGCTCCATGAAGGTCTGCGGCAGGTCGTTCATCTCGCAAGGGCTGGCGCGGAGGTGGCGGGCCTTGGATTCGGGGCTGGTGCCCCAGGACTGCATCCGCCCCAGCTCCTCACCGGCCAGCGAGACGCAGAAGACGTTGTTTCCCATCAACTCCTGCGGTGCGGCGTGCAGCATCGCCTCAGCTTCGACCTCTGGCCCCAGGTCGCGCAGCACCTCCATCGTTCGCTGGTTGGTGATATGGGCGCGCGGCGTGTTGGCGAGCCAGCGGTAGCGGTTCACCACCAGCGTCTCGACCCCGGAGGAGGCCAGCAGCGCGGCGGTGGCCGAGCCTGCGGGGCCGGTGCCGATGATGAGAACGTCAGTGGTGATGTCGGCGGTCATGGTAGTCCTCCCAAATGTCGCGATGCCGCCCGGTCAGTGCCGGGCGGTCTTTTGTCTCAAGCTGCGATCCAGCCGTAGCGCGCGGTGTCTTTCCCGGCGTAATCGGGGTCGAGGTAGATATAGAGCCGGGTGATCTTGCCATCCTTCACGGTAAAGCAGTCGCAGAACCGGCCTGCGCCCCATTTCGGGGTGTCGGCGACCCAGGGGCCGTCGCGATGCTCGCCTTCGCTGGTGCCTTCGACGGCGAAACTGTCGCTGCCGTTCATGTGCCAGATGAAACCGTCGTAGTTGTGCTTGATCGCCTTCAGCGTCCCGCCGACATCGGTGAACATCTGGATCACCTGGTCCTTGCCCTTGGCAACGCCCCATTTCGGGAAGAAGACCTCGGCATCGTCTGCGAAGTGGTCGAAGAGGCCAAGCCCGGTGGTCGGTGAGACGCCGCCCGCGTCGAGCGACTTGAGGTAGCTTTCGGCGATGGCCTTGCGGTCGTCATCGGTGGCCTGCGCGCTGGCGGTGGTGGCGATGCCCCCAACGGCAAGCGCAGCGGCAGCGGCGACAAGTGTGTCGCGGCGGGTCAGGTCTGTCTTGTCGGTCATGTCGTCCTCCCTTCAGGTTTCAGTGGTCACAAGGCGTCGTTGCACCGGGAACAAGGCAATTCCGGTGCGGTCATGGATCAG
>JANPJZ010000125.1:0-45464 GCA_031425795.1 Rhodobacter sp.
GGTGGCCAGTTCGATGCCCGGCCCGGTCAGCGAGGGGCCGTGGTTGACCAGACGGTCCGTCTCGACGATCAGGGTCGCCGAGCGGTCCGGGTAATCCGGCTGGCCGATGCTGAAGCGGGTCACCGGCTGCAGCGCATCCCATCCGCCAAGGGCGAAGGCCGCCTCTTCAGCCTCGACCAGCGGCGCGCCGATGTGGAACGCGACCCAGTCGCGCACGGGCTGGCAGTTTGCCGCACCGGCCAGATGCAGCGGCGTCGTCGGGTCGGTCAGCGTCAGAAGCGCCACACCGGCGGCGGTGGAAAGCGGAGCGGGCGGGGTCGCCCCCGTGACGCGGTGGATCGTGCCGGGACGCGCCATCGCCTCAAGCACCGCACGGAAGGCCCGGGCGGATTGCTGCGGGGCTTCGGTGAAACCGCCTGCAAGGGCGTCAGCGGCAAGATGGGCTGTCATGCGTTGTCTCCCCGGACCATGGTGAAGAACTCGACCTTTGTCGCCGCTGCCTTCACTGCGCGAAGGGCGGCATGGGCCGCAGCCTCATCGGCAAGGGGTTGGACGACGGCGGCGAGTGTCGCATCGGCGGCCGGGGTCTGCAGCAGGGCATCCAGCACGGCGGCGCGGCGGGCGTGGGTCTTGTCGCGGCCCTGCACCCAGGCATGGCCGACAGTGCCACAGTCCAGCCGGACCGAGCAGCGGGTGACCGTCATCTCGCCCAGGTTGAACGGCGCGCCAGTGGCCGCGATGCGCCCCTGCACCATCACCGCCCCGGTTTCAGGTGCGCGAAGCATCTGATGCGGCGGCAGATCCGGCTTCAGCGCGGCCAGCCGCGCGGGCGCAGCTTTGGCAAGGGTCGCCATCCAGGCCTTGCGAGCGGCGGGAGATGTATCGGGCATCGGGACCTCGACAGGTTTTCGGGGTTGTCTAGTGTTCTATACAACTATACAAATAGTACCGCAGACCGGGCCCAAGGCCAACCCGAGAGTTGTGAAATTTTGGTGACGGGGTAATCATTTGCGACCAACGGCCCTCTGGACCAGCATTGCGGACACTTTGACCGCCGAGATTGGGGCCGGACATTACCACCCCGGCGACAAGCTGCCGACCGAAGCGGCGCTTGCAGCGCGGTTCGGGGTAAACCGCCACACCGTGCGCCACGCCCTCGCCTCGATGGCCGAGGCGGGGGCAGTGCATTCGCGGCGGGGGGCGGGCGTGTTCGTCGCAATGCGGCCGACCGACTATCGGCTGGGGCGGCGGGTGCGGTTCAACCAGAACGTCCTCGCGGCCGGGCTGACCCCCTCGCGGCGGATCACCAGGGTTGAGACCCGGCCAGCGGACGCCGAGGAGGCACGCGCGCTGGCACTGCGTCCCGGAGAGGCCGTGCATGTGGTGGAGGGGGTGTCGCTTGCCGATGACCAGCCGCTGGCGGCCTTCCGGTCGACCTTCCCGGCAGCGCGGTTTCCGGCCCTGCCGCAGGTGCTGCGCGAGGTAGGGTCGATCACCGAGGCGCTGCGCGCCTGCGGTGTGGCCGACTACACCCGGCAGGAGACGCGGCTTACGGCTCAGGTGGCGGACCCGGTCCTGGCGCTGGCGCTGCAGTTGCGCGCCGGTGCGGCGCTCTTGCGTTCGGTGGCCGTGAATGTCGATCCAGGCGGTGTTCCGGTCGAGCTTGGCACCACCTGGTTCGCCGGCGACCGGGTGACGCTGACGGTGACACCTGATCAGGCGTGATGCTTGTCGAGGAAGGCTTCGGCCTTGAGGGTGCGGAAGTCGTGAAGGGCTGAGCGGAGGCGGGCGTGGTCCCAGTCCCACCAGGCGAGGGTGAGGAGGCGGTCGATCACGGCTTGCGGGAAGCGGGCGCGCAGGGGGGTGGCGGGGCAGCCGGCAACGATCATGAAGGGGGAGACATCCCTGGTGACCACCGCCCCGGAGGCGACGATGGCGCCGATGCCCACCGTCACCTCCGGCTTGATGATCGCGCCGTGGCCGATCCAGCAATCCGCCCCGAGGGTGGTGCGGCGGGCGGCGCGGGCTTCGAAGAAGGCAGGGTCATCCTGAGCGTCGTCCCAGTAGTAGCTGGAGCGGTAGAGGAAGTGGTGCTGGGCCGCGTGGGTGAAGGGGTGGTCGGTCGGGCCGATGCGGGTCATCGCGGCGATGTTGGAGAAGCGGCCGACGGTCGTGTTGGCAATGTCGGCGAAGCGGTCGCAGTAGGCGTAGGCCTCGAATGTGGAGTTGACGATGCGGCTCCCCTCGCCGACCTCGGTCCAGGGGGCGAAGGTAGAGGCGGTGATGCTGGCCGTGGGGTGGACGGTCGCGCCGTCGGGAGAAAGGCGTGTCCCGGGCAGGGACAGGGGTTCGGGTTCAATGATTTCAAGTGGTTGGGGATTAGTTTTCATGATCGCTTAACCAGTTGGCGCTTTGCCCGGACGGGCGGGTTGAATATCGAACGGCTTGCGCCGCGAGGCTTCTGTCTCGCCTTTCGCGCGTGAAGGACGCGCAAAAGGCTCGGCCCGGGAAGGGGGCGGGCGGAGGGTTTCGTCGACCGTCCGGTGCGCCCGCTGCGGGGGTTGCGAGAGCCTCCGGCGGGGATATTTGGGCAGAAAGAAAAGTCAGAGGGGAGCGGCGCCCGCTGCGAGTTCTGGATCCCAGGGACGCTGGGTGCGGGTTCGGGTACGGGCGTGGATGCGGGCATCACTCCCCTTTGATCAGCTTGCGGCGGAGCCAGCCGGAGAGGCTGTCCATCAGCATCACCATGAGGACGATCAGAACCATGTAATAGGCGACCTCTTCCCAGTCCTTCTGGGTCAGGATGGCTTGGGTGAGGAGAAGTCCGATCCCGCCGCCGACGATGGCGCCGATCACGGTGGCGCTGCGAGTGTTGGATTCGAGGTAGTAGAGCACCTGGGACAGCAGGACCGGGGTGATCTGCGGGATGACCCCGAACCGGGCGCGTTGCAGACTGTTGGCGCCGGTCGACTGGATGCCTTCGACCTGCCTTTCGTCGATGTTTTCCAGCGCTTCGGAGAAGGTCTTGCCGAAACTTCCGACGTCGGTGATCGCTATGGCAATCGCCCCGGTCATGGGCCCCGGACCAAAGGCGCGGGAAAGTATGATGGTCCAGATCAGCCCGTCCACGCCACGGATGAAGTCAAACACCCGGCGGATGGCAAAGCGGAACGGACCGAGCGGCATGAAGTTGCGGGCGGCCAGAAAGCCAAGCGGCAAGGCGATGATCGCCGCCGTCATGGTGCCGAGGAAAGCCATCAGGATCGTCTCGAAGATGGCCCAGGCGACATCGCCGTGGCGCCACATGCGGTTGGTCCAGACCTCGCTGACAATGTAGCTGATATTGCTGCGGGCGGGGTCGATCCGGTCACCGGTGGTGGCAAGGACGGCCAGTTCGCCGAAGCCCTTGCCGTAGAAGGGGCTGTCGAGGGTGAAGAAGAAGAGCTCCCACCCCGGTTCGTATTTGAAGGTTTCAACCTTGGAGCGGGAATAGCTGAAGCGGCCGGCGTCGGTGGTGACAGAGACCTTGTTTTCGGCAACCGAGATCCAGTCGGGGATCGGTTCGGGGGCGGTCAGCACGGGTTTGCCGCCGACGGGGCGAATGTCGATGGTGCCGTAGCCAGGCACGATGAAGCGGGCGCCGGCGTCGTCATAAGTCACGACATGACCGGTCCCAAGGTCGATGATGGTCACATCGCCGTTGATCGTCACCCAATCGGGCAACATGCCCGGCGGGTAGGTGCCCTTGCCTTCGCCTTCGATGGCGACCGTCACATCGCCCGAGCGGTTGTCGCGGGTGACATGGGTCTTGTGCGACCAGAAGTCGCCCAGAAGGATGGCCGCGTTGTCCATGCGGGCGCGCTGGACGAGGCTGGCGATGTCAAAGCTGACTGCGGCGTAGATCAGGTAGGCCAGGACCACGGCGGGGATGGCGAAGGCCATGCGGCGTTTGGCGGCGAAACGGCGGGTCATCGTGTCGGCGAGGCCCGGGGCTTGCGTCATCGGAAGAGTGGCGGTCATGGTTCAGTGCCCCCTCACCAGCTTGTGGCGGTAATGGTCGGAGATGCGGTCGATGACCACGATGGCCGCGAAGAGGAGAAGGAAGATCGCCACCACCTCATCATAGCGGCCCTGGCCCCATTGCATGGCGAGCTTGAGGTCATGGCCGATCCCGCCTTCGCCCACGAAGCCCAGGATGGCAGAGGCACGGACATTGATCTCGAACCGGAGGAGGGCGTAGGAGAGCCAGTTCGGCGCCACCTGCGGGATCACGCCCAGCCACATGCGCTGCGACCAGGTGGCGCCGACCGAGGCGAGGCCTTCGACGGGCTTCAGGTCGGCATTCTCGGCCACTTCGGAGAAAAGCTTGCCCAAGGCGCCGCCGGTGTGCAGCGCGATGGCGATGACGGCGGGGACCGGGCCGCCGCCGAGGATGTAGATCAGCACAAGCGCGATGACGATTTCCGGGATCGCGCGGAGCGCGTCCATCGTGCGGCGGAAAACCGGGATCAGCCGGGGCCAGCGGGCGAGGCCGCGCGTGGCGAGAAGGGAGAGTGAGACGGCGGCCAGTGCGCCAAGAAGGGTGGCGACGGCGGCGATGTTCAGCGTCTCGATCAGGGCGGGGATGTGGTCAAGGAAGAGGCCAGGCAGAAGGGCGCGTTTTTCCCAGGCCTCGGTCAGCACTTCAGCCGGGAAATCGAAGATCTGCGGCAGGCCGTTCCAGAAACCGCCGGCGTTGCGCTCATCGGCCAGCATCCAGCCCGAGGACATGAGGGCGACGAAGATCACCAGGAGAATGCCGCCATACATGCGCTTGCGGCGGACCATCTCAAGATAGGCCTCGCGGCCATTGGTCAGGTCGGGACGCTGTCCGCGTTCCGGCCCGTAGGCGATATCGACCATGCTGTCCCCCGGGTGTCTGGCGCGCGGCGAGGCGGCGCAAAAAGAAGCCGGGCCCCCCAGTTGGGAGGCCCGGCGCAGCGAAGCGGGAGGTTACATGCCTTCCTGCAGCTTGCGGGCGGCGAGGATGCCTTCGTAAGCCGACTGTTCGACCGGGACGAAGTCCTTGGCATCGCCGGCGGCAACGCCGTAGGCGCAGGTCGGGTCGGTTTCCCAGAGGTTGGCGGTCAGCTCGGTGACCTTGTCCTTGACGTCCTGCGGCAAGGCCTTGCGGAGAACCATCGGGCCTTCGGGGATCAGAGCCGAGCGCCAGATTTCGACGAGGTTCGACATGTCGACGAGGCCCGCATCAGCAGCGCGGCGGAAGGCGCCGGAGTTGTAACCGTCTTCCCAGTTGCCCAGGCCGTCCGCCCAGGACACGCCGGCCTCGAAGTCGCCGTTGGCGACGCCGACGATGGTCTGCTCATGCCCGCCGGACATCTTCACTTCGGCGAAATACTCTTCCAGCTTGCCATATTTGGCGGCCAGTTCGGCGCCGGGGACAAGGTAGCCCGAGGTGGAGTTCGGGTCGGCGAAGGCGAAGACCTTGCCCTTGGCGTCATCCATCGAGGTGATGCCAGAGTCAGCGCGGGCGAAACCGATGGAGTAGTAGCCGGTCGAGCCGTCGACGTTCTGCTTGGTCAGCTTCAGTTCCACGGCTTCCGGGTCGGTGAGGTAGATCTTGGCATAGGCCGAGGCGCCGAGCCAGGCGTAGTCGATCGTGCCACCGAGTAGGCCCTGGATCACGCCATCATAGTCAGCGGGGGTGAAGAGCTTGACCGGAACGCCAAGCTCGGCCTCGATGGCGGCGCGGAAGCATTCGTTCGAGGTCAGGCGGTCCTGGGCGTTTTCGCCGCCGAGGATGCCGATGTTGAATTCGGTGATCGCGTCCTGGGCGAAGGCCGAGGTGGCGAAGACGGCGGTCATGGCCGTGGCAGTCAGCAGCTTTTTCATGGTCTCTCCGTTGGTTGGCAGTTGGCTCAAGGTCACGACAGCATCAGGTCCGCATATGTGCGGTCGGCTGCGGTGTCGGTCGGGATCGAGGTCGAGGTTGCGTCCTCGTTGAACGAGTCGTCGGCGCCGTAGATCTCGCGGGCGACGGCGGTGGACAGCTGGTCGGGCGTGCCGTCAAAGACGATGCGGCCGTCGCGCATCCCGATTACCCGGTCGCAGTAGCGCCGCGCGGTGTCGAGGGTGTGGAGGTTGGCGATGATCATGCGGCCATCCTCGACGTTGATCCGCTTCAGCGTGTCCATCACGACCTGGGCGTTCATCGGGTCAAGGCTGGCGATGGGCTCATCGGCGAGGATGATCCGCGGGTCCTGCATCAGGGCGCGGGCGATGGCGACGCGCTGCTGCTGGCCGCCGGAAAGGGCCTCGGCCCGTTTGGGGGCCTGTTCGACGATGCCAAGGCGGTCGAGGATGTCCAGCGCGCGCAGGATGTCGGCTTGGGGCCAGAGGTTGAACATGGTCTGCAGGGTGGAGCGGCGGTTCAGGATGCCGTGGAGGACGTTCGAGGCCACATCCATCCGGGGCACCAGGTTGAACTGCTGGAAGATCATCGCGCATTGGCTCTGCCAGGCGCGCGCCTGGGCACCTTTCAGCGCCAGGACGTTCTGACCATCGACAAGGATTTCCCCGGCAGAAGCGTCGATCAGGCGGTTCATCAGGCGCAGAAAGGTGGATTTGCCCGCACCGGATCGGCCGATGATGCCGACGAAGGCAGGCCCATCCACGGTGAAGCTGACGTTGTCGACGGCGGCCTTCTGGCCGAACATCCGCATCACCGACTGAACCTGAAGCATGCCGAACCCCCGTTTGACCCGGGCAGCACTACCCACGCTTCATGACGCCTGTTTCGCGTTTGCATGAAGGTTGCATGACAGGACGGCGTGCCGCGCTGGCGGCGTCACACCGGGCATCCCTGGGGGCGTGGAAGCAGGCACGGCGCCCCGCAGGGGGCATCCGGCGTGTCAGAGTGCCAGGTGCCTTGTCGGTGGCATCACGGGTGGATTCGTGGCCGAAGCGAGAATGGAAGGACCGTGAAAGCAGAGGCGCCGCCGGTCAGGCCGCCCCTTACCTGTCAGTCAGTCCTGGCTTTGCCTACGTGCCTGATGACGGGGAAATGGTGGCTTGATCGCGATAGGCCATGGGCTAATCGCCCATCGTCGAGTGATCCATCCCGGAATGGTCCATGGTGTCATGGCCGCCGCCCTGCCCGGTTGGAGGGTCGATCATGAACTCGATCTCGACCCTGCCCGCGCGTTCGAAGACCAGGGTGGCCTTGTGCATCTCGCCCTCGGTCAGGGGGGTGGTCAGGCCCATCAGCATGATGTGGTATCCGCCATGTTCCAGGCTGACGGTCTGTCCCGGAAGGATTTCGAGGGCGTCGAGGTGGGTCATCGTGCCGATGCCGTTCGCGTCGACGCGGCTTTCATGGACTTCGGCCTTCGCGGCGATGCCGGTTTCGACGGCGATCAGGCGGTCAGCCGTCGTGCCAGAGTTGACGATGGCCATGAAGCCACCAGCGGCCTTCGCGGAGGTGGCGGGCTGGGGGATGTGGGGGTGGATGATCTGCAGGTCGCCTGCCGTGATGTCGTGGGCAAACGCGGGGGCAAAGGCGGGGACGGCCAGGAGGAGGGCGGCCAAAAGGGCGAGGGTGCGGGTCATGGGAGACTCCTTGCGGGAAAAGGTGCGGTGTCCGGTCTTGCGACGGGACGGTTGGGCAAAGCCTGTGGCGACGCGCGGGCGGGCCATGGAAATGGCCGACGGCGGTCAGACCGCAGGAGGGCCCTGGGGACTGCGAGACGGGTCGCGGACACGGGCCACGGCATTTTGACGCGGGGCGAGCGTGGGCGCGGCCGTGGCAAGCCGGAGGTCGACCAGCGCAAGCGACGCCGGCGGCAGGTCAGCGGTGCCGGTGATCTGGCAGGCCGGGCAATGCCGGTCCTGACCGGCTGTGGGCGCGCCACCGCAGAAATCGGCCAGTGTCGCACCATTGGCGGCGGCGAAGGCGAGAGCCTCGACCTGCGCGGCGGATTGCTGCGCTGGGGTGTGATGGGCAAGGCCGGTCGCCGAGAGGGCGATCGCTAGGCTGAGAACGAGGCCCAGCCGAAGGATGCGGATCAGTACGACAGCCAGCATAGGGGGTGCATGACGCAAGGCCGGGGCGCGGTCAACCGGCAGCGCGGGCCTGCGGCAACCGGTCCGGGCGTTCCAGCGTGCGGGCAAGTTCGGCAAAGTGGTCGGAGAGCGGGTTGGTTCGGCGCCAGACCAGCCCTACCGTGCGACCGGGACCTGGGGCGCGAAGGCGCTGGACGATGACCGGGGCGGCCCGTTCCTCGATCTTCGCGGCCATCTCGGGGATGAGGGTGACGCCGATACCCGCGCCGACCATCTGGACAAGGGTGGAGAGGGAGGAACCCTCCATGATGTCGCCCGTGGGTGTGCGGGGGAGCTTGCAGGCGGCGAGGGCCTGATCGCGGAAGCAGTGGCCTTCCTCGAGCAGGAGAAGCGGCATCCGGGAGAGATCCTCGAGGCGGGGAACCGGGCTGCTTGCGTCCGCGAGGGGGCGCACAAGGAGAAACTCCTCATCAAAGAGGCGATGTTCGACGAGAGCGGGCTCGGAGATCGGCAGAGCGATGAGGGCGAGGTCAAGCCGACCTTCGGTGAGGTCACGTACAAGGCGTTCGGTCACCGCCTCACGCGGGCGGAGTTCCAGCCCCGGGAAGAGCGCACCAAGGTCGCGGATCAGCTGGGGCAGGAGATAAGGCGCAATGGTGGGGATGATGCCGAGCCGCAACCGGCCAGACAGCGGCCCGGTGGACGCTCGGGCAAGGGCTGCAAGCTCATCCACCGAGCGCAATACCTCGCGGGCCCGGAGCGCGAAATCTTCGCCGAGGGCGGTCAGGCGGATTTCGCGCGGGGCGCGTTCGACAAGGGGGGCGCCAAGGATCTCCTCCAACTCCTTGATCTGTTGGGACAGGGCGGGCTGCGAGATTGCCGAGGCTTCGGCCGCACGGCCGAAATGGCGGTGGCGGGAGAGCGCCTCGAAGTAGCGCAGATGCTTCATGGTGAGGTGGTTCATCTGCTCAGCTTATCGCAGCGATAGGAAAATGAAAATTCCAGTTATCGGTGCTTTGTGATACGGCGAGGCGAAGCCAGACGGAGGGAAGCACAATGGACGGTAATGACGTTGAACGCGCGGGCAAGTGCCCGGTGATGCACGGAGCGATCACGACAACCGAGGCGACGGTGACCGACTGGTGGCCGAAGTCGCTCAACCTGGACATCCTGCACCAGCATGACACCAAGGTGAATCCGATGACGGGGTTCAGCTACCAGGACGAGGTCAAGAAACTGGACTTCGAGGCCCTGAAGCGGGACATGATTGCGCTGATGACCGACAGCCAGGACTGGTGGCCGGCGGATTGGGGGCACTACGGTGGCCTCTTTATCCGGATGTCCTGGCATGCGGCGGGGACCTACCGGATGGCCGATGGCCGTGGGGGCGCGGGCACCGGCAACCACCGCTTCGCGCCGCTGAACAGCTGGCCGGACAACGCCAACCTCGACAAGGCGCGGCGGCTCTTGTGGCCGATCAAGAAGAAATACGGCAACCAGGTGAGCTGGGCCGACCTGATGGTGCTGGCCGGGACGGTTGCCTACGAATCCATGGGTTTGAAAACCTTCGGCTTCGGCTTTGGGCGAGAGGACATTTGGGCGCCGGAGAAGGACGTGTACTGGGGGTCCGAAAAGGATTGGCTGGGCGAGAACCGCTATGCGGTGAAGGAAGACCGGACCAGCCTCGACAACCCGCTGGCGGCCGTGGTCATGGGGCTGATCTACGTGAATCCGCAAGGCGTGAACGGCGTGCCCGACCCGCTGAAGACCGCGATGGACGTGCGCGAGACCTTTGCCCGCATGGCCATGGACGACGAGGAGACCGTGGCGCTGACCGCCGGCGGCCACACCGTCGGCAAGGCGCATGGCAACGGCAACGCGGCCCTGATCGGGCCGGAGCCGGAGGGTGCGGCAATCGAGGAGGGGGGCCTTGGCTGGAACATCCACTCGGCCCGCTCGGTGGGGCGCGATACGGTGACCTCGGGCCTTGAGGGTGCCTGGACGACCAACCCGACGAAGTGGGACGGCGGGTATTTCCACCTGCTGCTGAAGTATGACTGGGAGCTGGTGAAGTCGCCCGCGGGTGCCTTCCAGTGGCAGCCGATCAACATCGACCCCGCCGACATGCCGGTGGATGTGGAGGATCCGACGATCCGCCGGATGCCGATGATGACCGATGCCGACATGGCGATGAAGATGGACCCGACGTATCGGGCGATCAGCGAGCGATTCGCCAGGGATCAGGCCGCGTTCAGCGATGCCTTCGCCCGCGCCTGGTTCAAGCTGACCCACCGCGACATGGGGCCGAAGGTTCGATATCTGGGGCCATGGGTGCCGCAGGAAGACCTGATCTGGCAGGACCCGGTTCCGGCGGGGTCCACCTCCTGGGATGTGGCGGCGGTGAAGGCAAAGATCGCGGCGTCTGGCCTGTCCGTCGGTGACATGGTGGCGACGGCCTGGGATTCGGCCCGGACCTTCCGGCAGTCGGACAACCGGGGCGGAGCCAATGGCGCGCGCATCCGGCTTGCGCCACAGAAGGACTGGGAGGGCAACGAGCCTGCCCGTCTGGCGCGCGTGCTGTCGGTGCTGGAGCCGATTGCCAAGGCGTCTGGCGCTTCGGTCGCTGACGTGATCGTGCTGGCGGGAAGCGTGGGCGTGGAGCATGCAGCGAAGGCGGCGGGCTTTGACGTGACCGTGCCGTTTCACGCCGGCCGTGGTGATGCGACAGATGCGGAGACCGATGCCGACAGCTTCAGCGTGCTGGAGCCGGTGGCGGACGGCTTCCGCAACTGGATGAAGAAGGACTATGCCGTCAGCGCCGAGGAACTGCTCTTGGACCGCGCGCAGCTGATGGGCCTCACGGCGCATCAGATGACTTGCCTGATCGGCGGGATGCGGGTGATCGGCACCGGCCACGGCGGCACGGCACATGGGGTCTTCACCGACCGCGTGGGTGCGCTGACGACCGACTTCTTCACCGGGCTTACGGACATGTCCTACAAATGGGTGCCGAAGGGCAGCAACGCTTATGAGTTGACGGACCGCAAGACGGGGGCCGTGAAGTGGACGGCGACGCGGGCGGATCTGGTGTTCGGATCCAATTCGATCCTGCGGGCCTATGCCGAGGTCTACGCCCAGGATGACAACCGCGAGAAGTTCGTGCGCGACTTCATTTCGGCCTGGGTCAAGGTGATGGATGCTGATCGGTTTGACCTGCGCGCGTAAGCGGGCAGGAGTAATGAGTGCGGCCCGGGCAATGCCCGGGCCTTTTTCGTTTCAAAGGGTCAGTTGTCAGTGCTGTAGACGGCAGCACCAGGCTGTGCGGCGATCATGTCGCGCGGTGCCAGAACCAGGACCATCACCCCGGCGTAAACCGCCAGAAAAACGCCAATGGCAGCATAGGTCCGCAGCGACTTCGGGCGCGAAGACAGAACTTCGGGCATTTTCGGGCTCTCCTCATATGGCAGCGACTCGGGTCCGATATGGAAACAATAGCACCAGAGCCGGCGGCCAAGGGCCCGGAGAATCCGGCGCAGGCGGAATTTCTTCCCGCACAAGAGAGGAATAGGCGAATTTCCGCGTGCATGCGGGAACTCTCTGCAACTGCAGCGGAAATTTCTCCGCAGTGCGGCAAAGGCTAGATGCGCGTGCCCGAGAAGCGGGTCTGCCAGTCGGTGCGTTCTTCATCCGTGATCTTGCGGAAGAGGTTCTCGGGCACGGTGAAGGCGTGGCCCGCCGGAAGCGCGCGCATCGCGGCCGAGATGTCATGCGGCCAGGTCCGATCCCCGGTGCCCATCGCCTGCAGCATGGTGGCCGAAGCGTCGGGGATGAAGGGCTCGGACAAGACCGCGTAGACCCGGATCAGGTTCAGCGCGAGGCGGATGATGGCCTGCGCCTGTTCGGGGTCGGTCTTGACGACGGACCAGGGAGCGGACTGTTGCAGGTATTCGTTGCCGATCACCCATATCGCTCGAAGCTCGGCTGCGGCCTTCCGGACCTCCATCTGCTGCATCAGCCGGGTGTAGTCGGCGATGCGGGCGCCAAGGTCGGCGATCAGCGCGGTTTCCAAAGGGCCGAAGTGCCCGCCGGCGGGGACGTCATTGCCGAATTTGGAGACGGCGAACTTGGTAACGCGGGAGACGAGGTTGCCGAGGACGTCGGCAAGGTCCTTGTTCACCGCGGTCTGGAAATTCTCCCAGGTGAACTCGCTGTCCGAGGATTCCGGCGCGTGGGACAGAAGCCACCAGCGCCAGTAGTCGGCGGGCAGGATCGACAGGGCCTGGTCCATGAAGACCCCCCTGCCCTGCGAGGTGGAGAACTGGCCGCCGTCATAGTTGAGGTAGTTGAAGGACTTGAGGTAGTCGACCAGCTTCCACGGCTCCCCGGACCCCAGGATCGTGGCGGGGAAGGACAGGGTGTGGAACGGCACGTTGTCCTTGCCCATGAACTGATAGTAGGTCACGTCCGCCGCGCCCTTGTCGGTGCGCCACCAGCGTTCCCAGGCGCTGTCCGGCTTGCCGTTCGCATCCGCCCACTCGGCGGTCGCGGCGATGTATTCGATGGGCGCGTCGAACCAGACGTAGAAGACCTTGCCCTCCATGCCCGGCCAGGGCTGGTCGCCCTTCTTGACCGGGATGCCCCAGTGCAGGTCACGGGTGATGCCACGGTCCTGCAACCCGTCGCCGTCGTTCAGCCATTTCTTCGCGATGGAAGTGGTAAGGAGCGGCCAGTCGTGCTTCGAGTCAATCCAGGCCTCTAGCTTGCCGCGGAGGCTGCGCTGGCGGAGGTAGAGGTGCTTGGTTTCCCGCACTTCAAGGTTCGTGCTGCCGGAAATCGAGGAGCGGGGGTTGATCAGGTCGGTCGGGTCGAGCTGCTTGGTGCAGTTTTCGCACTGGTCGCCGCGCGCCGCCTCATACCCGCAGTTCGGGCAGGTGCCGGTGATGTAGCGGTCAGGCAGGAAGCGATTGTCGTCGATCGAGAAGACCTGCTTTTCGGAGACTTCCTCGATCAACCCGTTCTCGGCCAGCTTCCCGGCGAAATGCTGGGTGAGACGGTGGTTGCGCTGACTGGACGAGCGGCCGAAGTGGTCGAAGGACAGGCGGAAACCGCGCGCGATCTCGGCCTGGACGACGTGCATTTCGGCGCAGTACTCGGCGACGGGTTTGCCGGCCTTGGCAGCGGCTAGTTCCGCCGGGGTGCCGTGTTCGTCTGTGGCGCAGATGAACATCACCTCATGCCCCAGCGCGCGGTTGAAGCGGGCGAAGAGATCCGCGGGCAACTGGCTGCCCACCAGATTGCCCAGGTGCTTGATCCCGTTGATGTAGGGAATGGCGGAGGTGATGAGAATCCGGGCCATGTGCGCGCGCCTTTGCGTAGGTTCGCGGCTGATTTAGCCCATGCGAAGCGAAAGGGCCAGCGTGGGGGATTTTCGGCGAAGATTCCTAGATTTTTCCGGCGCGGCCCCGGATCATCCGGGTCAGGGTGCCGTCGCCCTCCATTTCGCGCTTCAGCGCGCCGAGCATGTGCAGGACGATGAGGCCAAAGAGGGCCTTGGTGAGTACGGAGTGAACGCCGAACCAGAACGCCTCTCCCGCTTCCGAGGCAGCGACCAGCGGAGGGACGGTCCAGCGGTCGGCGATCATCACGTCGATGCCGGTAGCGGAACTGCCTGCCCAGCCGGACAGCGGGATGGCGAGAAGCAGGGCGTAAAACGCCCAGTGGACGACGCGGGCGGCCCAGAAGGCGGCGTCACGTGGGCCCAGTGGCTGGGGGGGCGGGCTGGCGAGGTGCCAGCCGATCCGGACAAGGATGAGGGCGAGGATGGCGAAACCAAGCGTCTTGTGCAGCCCGTAAAGCCAGAGGTTGGCAAGGCCGGGGGCCATCTCTTCGATCCGGTTGCCAAGGGCGAGTTGGGCGATCACCAGAAGCATCATGCCCCAGTGGATCACCCGGGTGACAAGGCCGAACTCTCCCGGACCGTTTCGGAGGGCCACGGCTCAACCCTTGGCGTCGATTCGGGCGGTGATTACGATGCGCACCTCGTCGCCCACAAGGTCGGACCATCCGGTGGCGCCGAAGTCGCTGCGGTTGACGCGGCCCGAGAGGCGGACCGTGAGGTGGCTGAAGTCATCCGCCGCACTGCCCTTGGGGCGGAAGATCTGGGCGCGCAAAATCACGGGGCGGGTCACGCCACGGATCGTCAGGTTGCCCGTGACGTCCGCAGCCTCGCCACTGTCCCCCGCGCGGGCGACGGAGGTGCTTTGGAAGGTCATCCGGGGATGCGCCTTGGCGTCCAGCACCTTCGGCCCCTTCAGCGCCTGGGCGGCGAAGGGAAAGCTTGCCTGCGCGCCGGTCACGTCAAGCTCCACCGCGACGGTGCAGTTGCGCAGGTTGTCAAAGTCGAGGGTAAGGTTGGCGAGGCGGAGGGGGATAGTGCCGGTGATCAGATCCGGGCCGAAGTCCGTCTCGAAGGCGACGGTGGAGTTGGGGGCGTCAAGTTGGTAGGCGACGGTCGCAGCCCCGGCGGGCGCGCCAAGGAGAAAGGCCAGCATGGCGAGGGCAGCAAGCGGGCGCATAGGTCCCTCCGGGATGTTTGGGGAAAGCCTAGCACCCGGGGGGAGGTTTCACAAAATCAAGCTGGCGTGCGTTACTGGGCGCAGTAACCGCCATCGACCAGGTGGTAGGACCCGGAGATGAAGCTGGCCCGGTCCGAGAGCAGGTATTGCGTCAGGTCGGCCACCTCTTCCGACCGGCCAAGGCGACCGATGGGATGGGCCCCGACCAGCGCCTCTTTCGCGCCTGGGGGCAGGTTGCCCAGAAGCGGCGTGTCGATGAAGGCCGGTCCGATGGCGTTCACCCGGATGCCCTTGGCGGAATACTCCAGCGCGGCGGCACGGGTCAGGCCCAGAAGCGCGTGCTTGGCCGCCGTATAGGCGCAGGCATTGGCAAAGCCGACGGAGCCAAGGATCGAGGCGATGTTGACGATGGCCCCGCCCCCCGCTTTCAGCATTTCCGGGATCGCATAGCGCATGCCGTAGAAGACGCCGTTCAGGTTGACGTCGATCACCCGGTGCCAGCCGTCCAGCGGGTATTCCCCGGTCGGGACAAGCGGTCCACCGATCCCGGCGTTGTTGACAAGAAGCTGAAGGCCCCCGCCCCAGGCTGCGGCCTCGGCCACCAGACGCTCGACGGTTGCTGCATCGGCAATGTCCCCGTCTGCCGCACGGGCCTTGCCCCCGGCGGCGGTGATTGCGGCTGCCACCCGCCTGGCGGCGTCAAGGTTCACGTCCTGCACCACGACGCCCGCGCCGCTGGCAGCGAGACCGATGGCAATCGCCTCGCCGATGCCCGAGCCCGCGCCGGTGACTAGGGCGGCCTTGCCGTTGAAGGTGATGTCCATGACTGTTCCTCTCCTGGTGCCGCAGATAGGATCAGTCTGCGCCGGGCTGCCGGTCCCTGCCATGATCTGGCGCAAGGCCCTGCATGGCCCGGTGTTCTCAGCCCAGTGTTCTCAGCCCGGTGCGGACGCGGGATCGTCCAGCGGCTTTGGCTCGATCCGGTCTTCGCCCTTGCTGCGCCGCATCTGCCAGGCGGCGGGGGGTGCCAGCCGTGCGCGCAGGCGGGTGAGGGTCCAGCCTTCCTCATCCGACCAGAGCAGCGACTGGCTGGCAGAGGGTGCCATGTGCCAGCGGCTTTCCACCCCCGGCGCACCCCCCTGCCCCGGCGTCAGGATCAAGCCCAGCGGAGACTGCCCGCCGTCGCGCTGCGCCGCCTCGCCCCCGGCTTCGGCGGAAAGGTGTAGGCGGCGGATCGGGGTCAGGCCGGGCGGCGTGGGCAGTTCCACGATCACCAGCGGCACCACGCCCGAGCGGAGTGCCTCTTCCATGGCCCAAAGGAGCGCTTCCTCCCGGTTGGGCCGGGCCAGGATCAGACGCGCCGGGTTCGCCAGGGGTTGCAGGCCTGCCGCGTTCAACCGGTCCGAGCCCCAGCCGGGGCTGATCCAGACCACGGGGCCTTGGCAACGCGCCATCACCATCGCTGCCAGCCGAATGCGCGAGGGGCCGCAAAACTCATGCACCCGGGCGCGCCGCAGGGTCAGATCCCCAACCATCGGCTGGAAGTCCTGCGGGCGCGGGGTGGCCTGGGTGTGGATCGGGAGACTCATGTCGGAAATCTAGCGTGTTCGCGCAATGTTCTCAAGCTGCACCCTTTGCCCTGTTACCGTTCTGCCCTAGCTTGCGGCCGCAATCACCGGAGACCGCAATGAAGACCCTGACCCTTGGCAAGACTGGCCTGACCGTTTCCGAACTGTGCCTTGGCACCATGACCTGGGGAAGCCAGAACACGGAAAACGAGGGCCACGACCAGGCCGACATGGCGCTGGAGCGGGGCGTGACCTTCTGGGACACCGCCGAGATGTACCCCGTAAACCCAGTGAAGGCCGAGACGGTGGGCCGCACGGAAGAGATCATCGGCACCTGGCTTGCGGCGCGGGGCGGACGGGACCGGCTGGTCATCGCCACCAAGATCACTGGCAAAGGCCAGATCGTGCGGCCCGGCCAGCCGATCAGCGGGGCGACACTGCGGGCGGCGGTGGAAGGGTCATTGAAGCGCCTGCAGACGGATTACATCGACCTTTACCAGCTGCACTGGCCGAACCGGGGCAGCTATCACTTCCGGCAGGCCTGGCGCTATGCGCCGACCGGCACCGACAAGGTGGCGGAAACGGCGCAGATGACCGAGGTGCTGGTGACGGCGCAGGCGCTGATCGCCGAGGGAAAGCTCCGGGCGATCGGGCTGTCGAACGAAAGCGTCTGGGGGGCGGCCCGCTGGGTCCATCTTGCCGACACGCTGGGCCTGCCGCGCATGGCAAGCGTTCAGAACGAATACAGCCTGCTCTGCCGACAGTTCGACACCGACTGGGCAGAGTTCAGCCTGATCGAAGACATGCCGCTGCTGGCCTTCTCGCCCCTCGCGGCGGGCTTGCTGTCGGGCAAGTATGCCGGCGGGGTGATCCCGGACGGGTCGCGCCGCAGCTTTTCGCCGGATCTGGGCGGGCGGATAACTCCGCAAGTCTTTCCGGCGGTGGCGGCCTATCTGGGTGTGGCAGCGCGGCACGGGCTTGACCCCTGCCAGATGGCGATTGCCTTTTGTCTGAGCCGCCCCTTCGGCACCATCCCGATCATTGGCGCGACAACGCTGGCACAGTTGCAGAGCAACATCGATGCCGCCGAGGTGACCCTGTCGCCCGAGGTGCTGGCCGAGATCGGCGAAACCCACAGGGCCTTCCCTGCGCCCTATTGACAGGTCTGGTGGAGGGTCTGAGGGTCGGGGCTTGCGGCGCAGGGCGGATCAAGGCACTTCTGAACCAGACTTCGGAGACGCGATGCCCCGCACCCTGTTGACCACCCTTGCGCTTTGCCTTGCAACCCTGACGGCGGGCTGCCAGATCGGCCAGCCTTCCGCGGGTCCGGGCAGCGCGGTCACGCCCAACGCCGTGGCGGGTGAGGCGATCGAGGTGACGGCGCTGGATGATCCTTCGGCACCGCAAAGCCTCGGGCTGCCGGCAGAGACGGGGCTGACGGCAATCGCGCCGGGTGGGGCGGAGGGACCTGCGCCCGTGCAAGGCGACCCGGCCCCTCCGGTATCAGATGAAACTCCGGCGGGGGCGGTCCCTGCCCCCCAGCCGGA
Organism: Rhodobacter sp.; assembly: GCA_031425795.1. Classification (GTDB taxonomy): domain Bacteria; phylum Pseudomonadota; class Alphaproteobacteria; order Rhodobacterales; family Rhodobacteraceae; genus Tabrizicola. The sequence continues at coordinate 17,752 of JANPJZ010000125.1, forward strand.
GGCGGCAGCGGAAGTGCCGCCCCCGAAGTCGGCCTCGCAACTTGCCTGCGAGAGGCGCAACGGAACCTGGACCAGCACTGGCTCGGCCGGATTGCGGACCTGTGTCCTGCCGACGCGGGATGGAGGCAAGCAATGCACCCGGGAAAGCCAGTGCGACAGCACCTGTCTGGCGCGGTCGCGCACCTGCGCGCCGATCAAGCCGCTCCTGGGATGCCATGAGGTGTTGCAGGACAATGGAGCGCGGGTGACATCGTGCCTCGAGTGATGCCGGCCCTGGCGCTGTGTCTGGCGGCCTGCGCCAGCACAGGGCCCGAGCCTGCGGTGATCTTCCGTATTGCGCAGGCGCCCATCTGGTCGGCGGCCGCCTTTGCGCCAGGACAGATCGAGGGGTCATGGCAGCAGGTGGCAGGCTTTGCGGCGCGGGCCGATGGCGCGTGCGACGGTGGCCGGCTGACCTTCCGCCCGGCTGCGGATGGCCTGACGGTAAGCGGCGAACTTTGCCTGAACGGCGCGGTGCGCAAGGTATCGGGGGTTGCCCAGCCCTCTGGGCCGGGACGCCTGACCGTGGCCGGCGAAGAGGAGTGGTGGGTCCTTTGGGTCGACAGCGGTTATCGGACCCTGGCCATCGGGACACCTTCCGGCCGCTTCGGCTTTGTCCTTGATCGCGGGGGTGCAGCCGCGGACCGGCTGGTGGCGGCACGAGAGATCTTCGACTTCAACGGCTATGTCGCAGGCGCGTTGCGCGCCTTCTAGCGCACGCGGTCACAAAGGCGCTGCAGATGGGTCACCATGTCGCGCGCGCCAACCTCGGCCTCCCGGACCAGAAGGTCGAAGTGCTGGGTGATCGTCTCGACACGGGCCGAGTCGCGGAAGGCGAGGTAGTGGCGGCCAAGGTAGATCACCGCAAGAAGCGGGCCGAAGATGGTGATGGGGGCGGAAAACAGCCGCCGCGCATCAAAGAGGCACAGGCGGAGCGAGGGGTAAAGCTGGTCGCAAAGCGTCATCAGATGGTGCAATTGCTGCAGGCGCAGATCGCGCGATAGGCCTTCGTAGTAACCCGTGCCGGTGGCAAAGGCGGTCAACTCGTGCAGCGGCAGCGCAATTTCATAGTCAGACCCGGCGGCGCGCATCCATTTCAGACGGTCCTCGAAAGCCCCAATCGCCTGTTCGGCGGTGCGGCCAAGCTGGGGCTCATATTCCCATTCCACCACGCTGCGGATCTTCAGCATGTCGGGCAAGGTGGCCGGGACGTGGCGGATCTTATAGCCCGCAGCCTCCTGATGCCAGCCGAAGATGCGCTCGTCGATCAGGGCACGCGGCGCTTCGGAGAGCGACATGGAGGCGGCCAGAAGATCGGCGATGGGTTCGGGCCGACCGGATAGGCCAAGCAGCCAGTCGGCGCTGATGCCAAGAGCGCGGGCGCAATCGGCGGCAAGCTGGGCATTCGGCAGCCGAGTTCCCGGCTGGAGCAGCGCAGAGACGGTAGAGCGATCCACCCCGGTAAGACGTGCAAGCGCCGCCTGGGTGACCTTGCGCTCGGCCATCGCCTCGGCAAGGCGGGCGCGGAAGACCGGGGCTCGGTCACGTTTGTCGATTTTATCCCGCATGCGTTGACTTCCCGGAACGGCTGCAAGTATTTGGTGACATTATCCCGAATTACACTCGGCTGTATGAATTGATATTGTTCCATCACAATTTGATGAATGGGGAAGATAGTGCAGACCAGTGACCGGGCTGTCGAATGGCCCACGCTTTTGCTCTTTGTCGTCACCTACGCCCTTTGGGCAGCAGCGACCGCCTTGTTCTGGCAGCTTTCCCCCGGATTTGCCATTGTTGCAGCGGCCCTCGCGATCGCGCAGTTTTCCTCGCTGACGCATGAGGTGCTGCATGGTCACCCGTTCCGCAAGCAAACGCTGTCCGAAGCGCTGGTGTTCCCGGGGCTGACGCTGTTTGTCCCCTATCTGCGGTTCAAGGACCTCCATCTGCAACACCACTTCGACCCGGCGCTGACCGACCCCTATGACGATCCGGAGTCAAACTATCTTGACCCTGCCGTCTGGGCACGGCTTTCGGCAGCGAAACGGTTGCTTCTGCGGTTCAACAACACGCTTTTTGGGCGGATGCTTCTTGGTCCGGCGGTGTCACTGAACGCGCTGGTCCTCGGTGATCTGCGGCTGGTCCAGCGGGGGGATCGTCGCGTGGCGCTGGCCTGGGCGCTGCATGGGTCGGGCGTGGCTCTGGTGCTGGGTTGGCTGGTGACGATTGGCACGATGCCACTCTGGGCCTATGTGCTGGCGGCCTATCTTGGCTGGAGCCTGTTGAAGATCCGCACATTCCTGGAGCACCGCGCGCACGAGGCGGCGCGGGCCCGGACCGTGGTGATCGAAAGCCGTGGGCCTTTGTCATTGCTCTTCTTGAACAACAACTTCCACGTCGTTCACCACATGCACCCCGCCGTGGCATGGTACAAGCTACCTGCGCTCTATTTTGCAAACCGCGAGCACTATCTGCGCCGGAATGATGGCTATCTCTATCGCAGCTATGCCGAGATCTTTCGCCAGTACCTGTTCCGCGCCAAGGACCCCGTGCCGCACCCGGTGTTTCCGGTGGACAAGGGCGGAGTTCTAGACCAGCCGGCGGAAGTGCGGGGTGGTGCCGGAGTTGTCGAAGAACGGCACGCCGGGCTGATCGCCGCCAGTCACTAGGGCAGAGACCTCGGCAAGGACCACCTCGGTGATGAAAGGCAGGTCGAGCGCGCGGGCCAGCGGCAAGGACAGCCAGCGCAAATGCTGCAACTCTCCCGACGCGGCGGTGAAATCCTGCGGGTCGGAGGCGAGGCAGGCGGCATCGGCAAGGAGAAAGCGCGCATCGAAGCGACGGCTGCGCCCGGGCGGCGTGATGGCGCGGAAGACGAAGCGGAGTGTCGGTGCCGTGGCGGGGCCAAGGCGCAGGCCAGTCTCCTCCTCAAGCTCACGCGCGGCGGCGGCGACAAGGACATCGGGGGCGGGTGCCGCATCATCGACCAGCAGGGCCAGGCGGCGTGTGCAAGGCTCGGCCAGATGGCCCGGACGGGGGGTGGCGTGATCGTCCGGATCGACGCCGCCACCCGGGAAAACGAATTTGGACGGCATGAACACCGCGCCTGCCCCGCGCTGGCCCATCAGCACCTCGGGGCCGTCGGCCCCTGACCGCCACAGGATGACGGTCGCTGCGGGGCGGATCGCCTCATTCATCCAGTTCGGTTCCGAAGCCATGCATCCGGCGCGACCATTGCAATGCCACCAGCCCGCCCTTCAGCCGCGGCAAGAGATAAAGCGATAGGCCCACAGTCCCGAGTGATAGCGATATTGCCAGCATGAGCGGCTCCGGCCGCCAGTTCGAATAGACGAAGAGGAGAACCGGGGCGAGGATGTGGCCGACGATCAGGATCGTGAGGTAGGCCGGACCATCATCGGCGCGGTGGTGGTGCAGTGACTCGCCACAGACGGGGCAGGACTCGCGCACCTGAAGATAGCTGCGCATCATCGGGCCGGCACCGCAGTTCGGGCAGCGTCGCCGCCAGCCGCGCAGCAGGGCTGGCTTCAGCGGGCGGTCATCGGTCAGGTCGGTCGCGGAATCGGATAGGGTGGACTGCGGTTGCATCGGCAAACTTTCTGGCGGCAGCAGGATGGGGGCAAGGACGGGCACGCTGCCAGCGCCTGACATTAAGCACAAGCGCCGGGCGATGACAGGGGGGCGCGACCCGATGCCCCATTCCTTGCCTTGTCTGCTCAGCGACGGAAAGCTGCGGCCGCGGCGTGTGACCTTGCAGACGGGCAGAAGGAATGGCCCGAAACAGGAGAAGACAATGTCTGCAACGATGAAAACGACGGTCACTGCCTTTGCATTGCTGGGCACGGTTCTTGCCTCGGGTCTTGCGTCGAGCGCACAGGCCCAGATGGGTCCGGGCGATGGGGATGGGCGCGGTCCGATGCTCGCGGAAATGTTCGCCTCGATCGACACCGACGGCGACGGCAAACTGACCGAGGCCGAGCTTGAGGCCCACCGCGCGGCGATGTTCACCGCCGCCGACACCAACAGCGACGGTGCCCTCAGCGCCGAGGAACTGTCTGCCCGCCAGTTGGCACGTTTCACCGAGACCCTGCCGGATCGCAGCGCCAGGATGATCGAGAACCGCGATAACAACGGTGACGGCAGCCTGTCGCTGGACGAAGCGGACGAAGGCCCGGGGATGCGCAACTTTGCGCGGCTGGACACCGACAATGACGGCGCGATCTCGCTCGCCGAGGCGGAAGCCGCAGGCGAACGCATGGGCAAGCGCAAGCATCGCAAGGGCATGATGGGCGAAGGCATGATGCACTCCGACAACTGAACCCTTGCCCCGATTGGCAGAAACGGTAGACCCGTCACAGGATGACCATGGCCTACGATGCAGATGGCGGACCCTCGGATGAGGCGCTGATGGTGCTCTATGCAAATGGAGATCGTCATGCGGCGTTGGCGTTGACACAGCGTGTCACGCCGCGCGTTCTCGCCTATGCGGCGCGGATGCTCGGGGGCGACCGGGCCGAAGCCGAAGACGTGGCGCAGGAGACCCTGCTACGGCTGTGGCGGATGGCCCCCGAGTGGCGGCAGGGTGAAGCGAAGGTGTCGACCTGGGCCTACCGGGTCGCCACCAATCTGTGCATCGACCGGCAGCGGTCGCGGCGCAGGAAAGGCCAGCTGTCGCTGGAAGACGCGCCGGACCTTGAGGACGGGGCACCCACCGCAGACCAGCGGCTGCAGGACGGCCGGCGGATGGCAGAGCTGGAGGCGGCACTGGCCGATTTGCCGGACCGGCAGCGGCAGGCGGTGGTGTTGCGGCACATCGAGGGGCTGACCAACCCGGAGATCGCCGCAGTGATGGAGATCGGGGTCGAGGCGGTGGAAAGCCTGACCGCACGCGGCAAACGCAGCCTGGGGGCGGCGCTGGCCGGACGGCGAGAGGCATTGGGATACGAGGATGGGGGCCATGCAGGATAAGGAACTCGATGCGCTGTTTGACCTGGCGGCACGGCACAGGCCGACGCCCTCGTCCGCGCTGATGGACCGGGTGCTGGCTGATGCGCTGGAATTGCAACCGGCCTCTCAGCCGCTTGCGCCGCCACCGATGCGGAAGGCGGGGTTGCTGTCACGGCTGGCCGGGCTTTTTGGCGGGCCGCCGGTTCTGGCCGGGGTATGCTCGGCAGCGTTGGCGGGGGTGGCGCTGGGCTATCTTGACCCCACGACGATGGACCTTCTGACCGGCGGCATCGCGGGCGGGCTGACGGGGTCCGAGACGCTGGACCTTTTCCCCTCGACCGACTTTCTTGCGACGGAGGGCTGACAGGATGACTGAACCCGTAACCAACCCTGTGAAGCAAATGCCGTCCGGCAAGGGCGTGAAGATCGCCCTGGCCATTTCGGTAGCGCTCAATCTGGCGGTGGCAGGCATGGCCGTCGGCGCCTGGATGAAGGAGGGGCCCGGCCGTGGCATGCCGCGCGACCTTTCCTTTGGGCCGTTCAGCGAGGCCTTCACCGCCGAGGACCGCCGGGTGATGCGCAAGGCGCTCATCGATCGCGCGCCAGGCTTTCGGGCGGGCCGCGAGGCGGCACAAGCCGAGTTCGGCGCCTTGGTGAGCGCGCTGCGTGCCAGACCCTTCGACCCCACGGCCATGCAGACCGCGCTTGCGGCCATCGAAGCGCGCAATGCCGGGCGGCTGGAGCTGGGCCGCAGCCTGATCGAGGCGCGGATCAGCGAGATGTCGGAGACCGATCGTCTGGCCTTTGCCGACCGCCTGGAAAAGGGTCTGCGCGGCAGGCCCTGACGGGCTCAGGCGGCGCTTAGGCGGAAGGTCACCTGATTGCGCCCCGACCCCTTGGAGTCGAGAAGCGCAAGGTCGGCCTGTTCGACCACTGTATCCACAGGCACCGGCAGTCCGGCCCGACTGTCGGAGACAGCCACGCCGATGGAAACCGTCACGGTCAGGGCCTGCCCCGATGGCAAGCGGATCGGCCGTTCCTCCACCGCCTCGCACAGGCGTTCTGCCACACGGCGGGCGATGGCCATGTTGCTGTCCGGCAATACCACCAGAAACTCCTCCCCGCCGATCCGGGCCAGCAGGTCACCCTCGCGCAGGTTGGCGGTAAGGCGGCGGGCGACCTCGACCAGAACACCGTCGCCTGCGGCGTGGCCGTGCTGGTCGTTCACGCGCTTGAACCGGTCTAGGTCAACCACCATCACGGCATAGGGGCTGGCGGTCTCGGCGGCGCGGGCGGCAATCGCCGCGAGTTGGGGGGCCGCATAACGGCGGTTGTAAAGACCGGTCAACGGGTCGACCAGCGCAAGCCGCAGGCTGTCCTGCATCCGGGCGCGCTGCCGGTCGCCGCACCGCTTGCGCCGGATCAGGCTGCGCAGCCGGACCGCAAGTTCGGCCGCCGGCACGTCGGGTCCTGCCACATCATCGGCGCCGAGGTCGAAGGCCATGGCAGCCGCTTCGGGGGTGCTTGTCAGGTCCAGCAGGCAAACTGCGGCATGGCGGGTGGCCTGGTGACTCTTCAGTTCGGACAAGAGGCGCAGTGCACCATCCGCCCCGATGTCATCCTCGGCCACCAGAAACACATCCGCGCCCCCCGCCCCGCTTGCGGCTTCGGCAAGGGCCTGGGTGCGCGACAAGACCACCAGCCGATCGCGCAGGAGGGCTGCAAGTGCACCCTGCAGCTCGCGCCCGGTTTCAGGCCGCGCCGAAACCACGGCCAAGGTGCCTGGTGGGTCAAAGGTCATGGCGGGCTCGGCAAAGCCGTTGGCCGACAGGCCGGACTCTTCCGAAAACTCTGCCCGTGAGCGCATCAGGTTGCGCACTCGCGCCAGCAGCAGCCGGTCCGAGGCCGGCTTGATGATCACGTCATCCGCCCCAGCCGAGAAAGCCGCCAGCCGGGAGCCCGGATCCTGCGAGGCGGTCAGCACGATGACCGGAATGTCACGGCTGCGCGGATCGGCGCGTAGCCGACGCAGCACCTCGTTTCCGGGCATGTCGGGGAGGCTGAGATCCAGGAGGATAAGATCGGGCCGAACGTCCGGCGCGGCGAACGCTGAGGTCAGGCAACCCTGCCCGTCGACGGCCAGGATCGGTTCGTAAAAGGCGGCAGCAAGACGCGCCCGGTAAACGATCCGATTTGTCGCGACATCGTCAACAATAAGGATCCGCCCGCTCATCTTTCGCTTTCGTGAACCACATCCTCGGATGGTTGCCAATGTGTTGCTGAGTTAGTTAAGAAATCCTTTCCGAATTCCTGCCAATCGTCATATTGCCGCGATACAGGGGCGGCGCTGGCGTGGGAATCTGAAGAAATGCAGCAGGAATCCGCTCATGTGCTCGCTTTGCAGGCGCTTTCCTGGCTTGCCGCAGATGATGAGCTTTTCCCCGCATTCCTTAATGCAACCGGGGCGGGCCTGGACGATTTGCGTGCTCGCGCTGGAGATGTCGAGTTCCTGGGGGCGATTCTCGATTTCCTGATGATGGACGATCGCTGGGTCATCGGGTTCTGCGATCAGCACGCCCTGCCCTACACCGCCCCGCAGGAAGCCCGTTCTGCCTTGCCAGGCGGCGCTTCCTTTCACTGGACATAGGATGGAGTTGAACCGAATGGTCGACGGCCTGATCTTCGACAAGGATGGAACGCTGTTCGACTTCCGGATCAGCTGGGGCAAATGGGCGGCGGGGTTTCTTGCCTCTCTGGCGCGAGACCCGGCCCATCAGGCTCGACTGGGCCGGGCCATCGGCTTTGATCCACTCACGCTGACCTTCGCAGCGGACAGCCCGGTGATCGCCGCGACAGCCGCCGACATTGCGGCAGCGCTGGCCGTGGAACTGCCGGGGCATACGGTGGCCGGGTTGACCGAGCTGATTGACCAGACTGCAGGGGCGGCACCGATGTCCGAGGCGGTGCCGCTGCGGCCGCTGCTGGAGCGGCTGCGGGCAGCGGGGCTGAAGCTGGGTGTCGCCACCAACGATTCGGAAGCGCCGGCGCGGCAGCACCTCGCGGCACATGGGATCACCGATTGCTTCGATTTCATCGCGGGCTACGATTCCGGGCATGGGGCAAAGCCAGGTCCCGGGATGTGCCTGGCCTTTGCCCAGACGTTGGGCCTCGACCCGGCACGGGTGGCGATGGTGGGCGACAGCCGCCACGATTTGCATGCCGGCCGAGCCGCGGGGATGCGCTGCATCGCAGTGCTGACCGGCGTGGCTGCAGAAGCCGAGCTTGCGCCCCATGCTGACGTCGTCTTGCCGGACATAGGCTTCCTTCCGGCGTGGCTGGCAGGCCTTTGTCCCTGACTTACCTGGGCTTTGCCTGAAAACGACGCTTTTGCGTCGCTGCTGCGGTGTCCATCGACAGGCGGCTTCCGTCATCTTCGCCCCAACGACAACGGAGGGTGACGATGACCGAAGAACCAACCCGAAGAAAGCGCGCCGGTGGGCGGGCGGGGATGCAGGTTCGTGCCGGAACGGCGGTCATTGACCAGATGCCCTGGCGGATTCCGGTCAACCCGGACCGCCCGACCGAGCCACTGGATGCCGATGGCGTGCAGCGCGTCCACAAGACCGCCATGCGGATTCTGCGCGACATCGGGATCGAGTTTCTCAACCCCGAGGCGGTCGAGATCCTGCGCAAGGCCGGCTGCATCGTGAACGGCACCAACGTGCGGATGGACGAGGACTTCGTGATGGAGATGGTGGGACACGCGCCCAGCAGTTTCACCATCACCCCGCGCAACCCCGACCGCGAGATCATCATGGGCGGCAAGCACATGGTGTTCGTCAACGTCTCCTCGCCGCCGAACGCCTGGGACATGGAGCGGGGCAAGCGGTCCGGCGACTTCGAGACGTTCAAGGAATTCATGAAGCTGACGCAGTACTTCAACTGCATCCATGTGGCAGGCGGTTACCCGGTCGAGCCGATCGACATTCATGCCTCGGTCCGGCATCTGGACTGCCTTTATGAAAAGCTGACGCTGACGGACAAGGTGTGCCACGCCTATTCGCTGGGCGCGGAGCGGGTCGAGGACGTGATGGAGATGGTCCGCATCGCGGGCGGCCTGAGCCATGATGAATTTGCCGCCAAGCCCCGGATGTACACCAACATCAACTCGGTCAGCCCGTTGAAGCACGATTTCCCAATGCTGGATGGGGCGATGCGGCTGGCGCGGCGGGGGCAGCCGGTGGTGGTGACGCCCTTCACCCTTGCGGGGGCGATGGCCCCGGTCACCATGTCGGGCGCGGTGGCGCTGTCGATCGCCGAGGCTTTGGCGGCGGTGGCCTTGCTCCAGTATATCAACCCCGGCTGTCCGGTGGCGATCGGCACCTTCACCTCCAACGTCGACATGAAGTCCGGTGCTCCCGCCTTTGGCACGCCGGAATACATGCGGGCGACGCAGATGACCGGCCAGCTGGTGCGGTTCTACGGGGTGCCGATGCGGGCCTCGGGGGTTTGTGCGGCGAATGTGCCGGATGGGCAGGCAATGTGGGAGACGTCGAACTCCCTTTGGTCGGCGGTGCAGTCCGGCACAAACATGGTCTACCATGCGGCGGGCTGGCTGGAGGGGGGGCTGATTGCCAGCCCTGAGAAGTTCATCATGGACTGTGAGGTCCTGCAGATGATCCAGCGCTATTTCGAGGAGGCGACCTTCGCCACGACAGAGGACGACCTTGCCTTCGACGCGATCAAGGAGGTGGGGCCGGGCGGGCATTACTTTGGTGTCCAGCATACGCAGGACCGGTACCAGCAGGCGTTCTATGCTCCGATCTGTTCGGACTGGCGGAACTATGAGGCCTGGCAGATCGACGGGGCGATGTGGACGCACGAACGGGCGCACCGGATCTACAAGCAGATCCTGGCCGAGTTCGAGGCCCCGGCGATGAATGGCGACCATCAGGAGGAGCTGAGGCAGTTCGTGGCGAAGCGGAAGCAGGAAGGCGGGGCGCCCACGGACTTCTGAGCAAGGGTGTCCCGGGCAGGGACACTTTTTCAAACAAACAGTTTCAATGAGTTACGCGCGACCATTTACCAATCGTCAAGGATTGGCGGCGGTCAGCTGCACCACCATCCCCTCGCCGGGGTCGGGCAGGTCACCAGCGATTTCCAGGATCAGCTTGCGGCGGACAGCCTCGACGAACCCCTCTCGGCCGAGGGCGGGAAGGACAAAGGCCCCGGGGCCGCCGATCAGGTCGGTGACATACATCTCGGCCAGGGGATCGCCCTCGCCCTCGTCCAGGATCGGCAGGCCGTTGATCGTGATGCCGGCGGCAAGAACCGCCTCGCGTGCTTCGGAGATGCTGGCACCACGGAAGTTGCCGAGGCTGTCGCTGGAGAAGTCGATGACGCGGCGGAGTCCGGTGATCCGGTTATCCTCGATCAGGCGGCGGCCTTCGAGCAGCGCGTCGCCGATGGCATTGCGGCCGGTGGCAAGGCGGGGTGGCCCGAGCAGGGCCGTTGCAAACGCCTGGGCGGTAGCCTCGCCGTCGATCACCGTCCAGTCGACCACGACGACCTGATTGGCGGCCCATTCGACGTAGGTCACGGCGATGGTCCCGGTCAGGTTGTTGCGAATGGCGGCAAGCACGGCGGGGTCGGTGATTGCGGCCGCATAGCCCTGACGTTGAAAATCGATCTCGGCTTCGGTGATCGAGCCCGAGGCATCGGCGAGCAGCACGAGTTCAAGATCCACCTCCTGCGCGTGGAGGGGAAAGGCCAGACCGCAAAGGAGAGCTATGAGGCGCATGGGAGGGATGTAGGGGCCGCTTGGGCGGGGGCAAGGGTTCGTCCATTGGCCGTTTCGGAGCGGTGCGCTTGGTGCATCTGCTTTGCCCCTCAACCCTTCAGGACGAGGTCTTTGCGCCCGTTCTTCGCGTGGCGGCCAAGGCCGCTTTTGTCGGATAAGCTTTGCCGACGACCCTTGGTCAAGCCGGGATTGGGGTTGACACTTTGGTGCCCGGGGAATCCTCTTCGCGAAGTGCTGGTCGCAAGACGACTCTGCACACCACCCACAGGGAGACGAAAAATGCAGCTTAAGCATGGCTTTGCCCGTGCCGCGGCCTTGGCGTTGCTGATGGCCGGCACCTCACCGATGGCGCTTATGGCGGAAACGCCCGCGGATACACTGGTTGTGGCGGATGCAATCGACGACATTGTTTCGATCGACCCGCATGAAGCCTTCGAGTTTTCCGGGGTCGACCTGAACAACAACGTCTATGACACCCTGATCGAGCTTGACCCGACCGTTCCGGACCAGCTGGTGCCGGGGCTGGCGGAAAGCTGGGCGGTGGCCGATGACGGAGTGACCTACACCTTCAAGGTGAAGTCCGGGATCACCTTCAGCAGCGGCAACCCGCTGACGGCAGAAGATGCGGCGCTGTCGTTGCGCCGGGTGGTCAAGCTGAACAAGACGCCAGCCTTCATCCTGACCCAGTTCGGCCTGACGCCGGAAAACGTGGACCAGATGATTACCTTTGAGGGCGACACGGTCACCCTCAAGACTGACAAGGTCTATGCTCCGTCCTTTGTCTACAACTGCCTGACGGCGGGCGTGGCCAACATCGTCGACATGAAGACGGTGATGGCGAACGAGGTCGAGGGCGACATGGGCAACGCTTGGCTGAAAGCGAACAGCGCCGGGACCGGGGCCTATGTGCTGCGGTCGTTCAAGCCGAACGAAGGGTATGTGCTTGAGGCGCGCACCGGCCACTGGCGCGGCGACGCCAAGATCAAGAACGTCTTCATGCAGCATGTCCCCGAGGGCGCGACCCAGCGGCTGTTGCTGGAGAAGGGCGATATCGACATCGCCCGCGAGATGACCCCGACGGACCTCGCAGGTGTTGAAGGCAATGCCGAGATCAAGGTGCAGAACGACGTTGGCGGGCAGCTTTACTATCTGGCGCTGAACCAGAAAAAGGCAGAGCTTGCCAATCCGAAGGTGCAGGAAGCGATGCGCTGGGCAGTGGATTATGCCGGCATGACCGACAGCATCCTCAAGGGCCAATGGGTGGTGCACCAGGCCTTCCTGCCGGAGGGCTTTCTGGGTGCACTGACGGAAAATCCATACAGCCTCGATGTCGAGAAGGCCAAGGCGTTGATGGCGGAATCGGGCGTGACCCTGCCGCTGGAAGTGAGCCTGACCGTCCGCAACAACCCCGAGCGGCTGGACATCGCCACCTCGCTGCAGAACACCTTCGCGCAGATCGGGATCAACCTGACGCTGGACGTGGGCGACGGCGCGCAGGTGCTGGAGAAGTACCGTGCCCGCCAGCACGACATCACGATCCAGACCTGGGGACCGGATTACCCGGACCCGCATACCAACGCCTCGACCTTCGCGATGAACCCCGACAACAGCGATGAGGCGGGGGCCACCGGCTATCTCGCCTGGCGCACGGCGTGGGAGCCGGGAGAGTTGCACGCGATGACCGAAGCCGCGGTTGCGGAAACCGACACGGCCAAGCGCACGGAGATGTATGAGGAAATCCAGCGCAGGCACCGGGACGGGTCGGCCTTCGTGATGATGTTCCAACAGGCGCGGCAGGATGCGATGCGCGCGAATGTCGAGGGCTTCTTTGCCGGAGGGGCGACGGATTCGGCGTCCTTCTGGATCGTGACGAAGTAAGCGTTCGGACCGCCGCCGCGCTGTGGCGGCGGTCCTGATCACCGATGAGCGCAATCCCCGCCCCCCCGTCCGACAGCCGCCTGCCGAAACTGCTTGGCCAGATCTGGCTTGGCCTGATGACGCTTGCCATCACGCTTCTGGGCCTGCTGCTGATCACCTTCATCATTGGCCGGGTTGTCCCGACCGACCCGGTCCTGTCCATCGTGGGAGAGCGCGCGACCGAGGCGCAGATGCAGGCGATCCGCGTCAAGCTGGGGCTGGACCTGCCGATGTGGCAGCAGTTCTTCATCTACGTCCGCGATGCGGTGCAGGGCGACCTTGGCACCTCGATCCGCACCGGGCAAAGCGTGACGGTCGAGATCGCGCGCTACTTCCCGGCCACGCTGGAGCTTGCCACTCTGGGCACGATCTTCGGCACGCTGATCGGCATTCCCGCCGGGGTGCTGGCCGCGACGAAGCCCGGCAGCATCGCCGACCAGATCGTGCGGGTGGTCGGGCTGATGGGCTATTCGATGCCGGTGTTCTGGCTGGGGCTGATCGGTCTTCTGGTGTTTTACGGCCAATTGGACTGGGTGTCCGGTCCGGGGCGGCTGGACCCGACCTATGACATGATGATGGAGTTCACGCTGACGAGTTACACGGGCATGATCCTGATCGACGCGGCGCTGAACGGGGCCTGGGACGTCTTCGGCAATGCGGTCAGCCACATCATCCTGCCGGCGGGCCTCTTGGGCTATGTCTCGATGGCCTACATCAGCCGAATGACCCGCAGCTTCATGATGAACGAGCTCGGCCAGGAATACATCACCACTGCCCGGGTGAAGGGCATGCCGGAATGGCGGGTGATCTGGGTGCATGCGATGAAGAACGTGATGGTGCCGCTGATCACGGTCATCGCGCTGAGCTATGCCTACCTCTTGGAGGGGTCCGTCCTGACCGAGACGATCTTTGCCTGGCCGGGGCTGGGGAGTTACATCACCGACGCGCTCTTCGCCAATGACATGCCCGCGGTGCTGGGGGGCACGGTGGTCGTGGGTGTGGTGTTCGTCACGCTGAACATGGCGTCCGACATCCTGTACCGACTGGTCGATCCGAGGGCTCGGGTATGACCGCGCTGCGTGTCTGGCTGAGCGATCCCAACCCCGCGTCCCGCAGGCAGGCGCGGCTGGGGCAGCTGTGGCTGGCCTGGCAGCGCATCCGGCGGAACCGGCTGGCGATGGCGGGGCTGGTGATTGTCGGGGTCTTGCTGGTGGTGGCGGCCTTCGCGCCGTGGATTGCCCCGCATGACACGCTGGTGCAGGATCTGTCGCGCAGGCTGCTGCCGCCGGGCACGCCGGGCAATCTGCTTGGCACCGACGACTTTGGCAGGGATATCCTGAGCCGCATCATCTTTGGCGCGCGGATCACGCTTTACATCATCGCACTGGTGGCGGTGACGGCCCCGGCGCTGGGGCTGCTCATCGGCACGGTGGCGGGATATTTCGGCGGCTGGGTCGATGCGGTGCTGATGCGGGTGACGGACATCTTCCTGGCCTTCCCCCGCCTGATCCTGGCGCTGGCGTTGGTTGCCGTGCTGGGCCCGGGCATCGAGAACGCCGTCCTCGCCATAGCGCTGACCGCATGGCCGCCCTATGCGCGGGTGGCGCGGGCCGAGACGCTGACGGTGCGCAATTCCGATTACATCGCCGCAATCCGGCTGCAGGGGGCATCCGCCCCCCGGATCATCGCGGGGCATGTGGTGCCGATGTGCCTGCCCTCGGTCATCATCCGGGTGACGCTGGACATGGCCGGGGTGATCCTGATTGCGGCTGGCCTTGGGTTTCTGGGCCTTGGAGTGCTGCCGCCGACGCCGGAATGGGGCTTGATGATCAGTTCGGGCCGCAAGTTCCTGTTCGAGCAGTGGTGGGTCGCTACCATGCCGGGGCTAGCGATCTTCATCGTCTCGCTGGGATTCAACCTTCTGGGGGATGGGTTGCGCGATGTGCTGGACCCAAGGAGCGCGTCGCGATGAGCCTTCTGGACGTGAAGGGCCTGCGGGTCACATTCGACACCGAAACCGGGCCGGTCGAGGCGGTGCGGGGTGTGTCGTTCAGCCTCGGGCGCGAGCGGCTGGGGATCGTGGGCGAAAGCGGCTCGGGCAAGACCATGACCGGGCGGGCCGTGCTGCGGCTGATCCGTCCGCCGGGCCGGATCGAGGCGGAGGCGATGAGTTTTGACGGGCAGGACATTCTGAACGCCTCCGAGCGCGAGATGCGGGCCTTGCGGGGCAAGCGGATCGGCATGGTGATGCAGGACCCGAAATACAGCCTGAACCCGGTGATGACGGTGGGCCGGCAGTTGACCGAAGGCTTGCGGCTGCGAGATGGGTTGGGCCGCAAGGATGCGGCCGCGAAGGCCGTCGCAGCACTTGAGGCGGTGCAGATCCGTGACCCCGCGCGGGTGATGGAGGCCTATCCGCACGAACTGTCTGGCGGGATGGGCCAGCGGGTGATGATCGCGATGATGCTGATCCCGGAACCGGACCTTCTGATCGCGGACGAGCCGACGAGTGCGCTCGACGTGACGGTGCAGGCGGAGGTGCTGTCGATCCTGGACCGGCTGGTCCGTGACCGTGGCATGGGGCTGATCTTCATCAGCCACGACCTGCGGCTGGTCGCGCGGTTCTGTGACCGGGTTCTGGTGATGTACAAGGGCCGGATCGTCGAAGAGATCGCGGCAGCGAACCTGCTGGCGGCGCAGCATCCCTACACGCAAGGATTGCTGAACTGCCTGCCCCGCATCGGCGGTCCGCGCCAGCCATTGCCGGGGTTGGACCGGACGGGGGCCTGGGCGGAATGAGCTTGATCGAAGTCGAGAACCTGAGCGTGACCTTCCGCTCCAAGGGTCGTGATGTGCGGGCGGTGGAGGGCGTGAGCCTGTCGGTCGGGGCGCAGGAAAGCTATGGGCTGGTGGGCGAGAGCGGGTCGGGCAAGTCCACGATCCTGCGGGCAATCTGCGGCATGGCTCCGGTCACCGGGGGGACGATCCGCATCGGCGGGCAGGTCTTGCCGGACCCGCGCGGGCGGGCGTTTTCAGCACAGGTGCAGATGGTGTTCCAGGACCCCTATGCCAGCCTGCACCCGCGCCACACCATTGACCGCACCCTGTCCGAGCCGCTGGCCATCCACGGCGTCGGCGGGTCGGATGCCAAGGTGGTGCAGGCGTTGACCGACGTGGGCCTGCCGACAAGCTTTCGCTTCCGCTATCCGCACCAGCTTTCGGGCGGCCAGCGCCAGCGCGTTGCCATTGCCCGCGCGCTGATGCTGGAGCCTGCAATCCTGCTGCTGGACGAGCCGACGAGCGCCCTGGATGCCAGTGTGCAGGCCGAGGTGCTGAACCTGCTGGACCGGCTGCGGACCGAGCGGGGCCTGACCTTCCTGATGGTGAGCCATGACCTTGCCGTGATCGACCACATGTGCGACCGGCTGATGGTGATGCAGCATGGCCGGGCGGTGGAGGAACTGTCGCGCGAGGATCTGTCCGGCGCGAAGATGAAGACGCCCTATGCCCGAAGCCTGTTCGACGCCTCGGCCGACCGAATGCTGACTGGAGACACCGCATGATCCCCGTCTTTGACGGCCACAACGACCTTTTGTACCGCATGTTGCATGACCCCGGGAACCGCGAGGCGATCTTCCTGACCGGCGAAGGGAAAGGTCATCTGGACCTGCCGCGCATGCAGGCCTCGGGCTTTGCGGGGGGGTTCTTTGCGATCTACCTGCCGTCGCCCGTCGCGCATGACGATGTGGACTATCAGGCGGCGATGGAGAACCCGCCCTATGCACTGCCCCTGCCCGCGCCGATCCCATTCGGGCAGGCGATCGGTCCGGCCATGGCGTTGGCGGGACATCTGTTGTGGATGGAGCGGGCGAGTGCCGGGGCGCTGAAGGTCTGCCGGACGTCGGCCGAGGTTCGGGCCTGCGTTGCGGATGGGACCATTGCCGCGATCCTGCACCTCGAGGGTGCCGAGGCGATCGACGAGGGGCTGGACATGCTGCATGTCTTCCACGCCATCGGCCTGCGCAGCCTTGGTCCGGTCTGGAGCCGACCGACCGCGTTTGGCCATGGCGTGCCCTTCGCCTTTCCCTCCAGCCCGGATACCGGGCCGGGACTGACCGACGCGGGCAAGCGGCTGGTGGCAGAGTGCAACCGGCTGCGGATCATGCTGGACCTTTCGCACCTGAACGAGGCCGGGTTCAACGACGTGGCCCGCCTGTCCGACGCGCCGCTGGTCGCGACGCATTCCAACGCCCATGCGGTCAGCCCGTCCAGCCGCAACCTGACGGACCAGCAGCTTGGGATGATCCGGGACAGCGGGGGAATGGTGGGGCTGAACTTTTCGGTCACCTTCCTGCGACCGGACGGGCGCCGGGACGATACGGGCGGCTGGGATCCGGTGTTGCGCCACATGGACCATCTGCTGCAGCACCTGGGCGAGGATCACCTGGGGTTTGGCTCGGACTTTGACGGCTGCACCACACCCGATGTGATTGGCGACGTGACCGGCCTGCCCCGTCTGGTGGAGGCGTTGCAAAGCCATGGCTATGACCGACCGCTGCTGGAGAAACTGGCGCATGGCAACTGGTTGCGCCTGCTGGATCGCAGCATCGGTTGACGGCCAGCGGCCATGCGCGCCAGCGATCTTTCACCGGCTGTGGGAACTGGGCCGGGTCCGGCGCGTTACGCTCTGCCCCTGCCGGATCGGCGCGGGCCACCTTTTAATCTCTCACTGGCGGCCTATCTTGCAGTCCTGCGGCACACTCAGGCGAACCTCAACAGGACTGGGCGGTGCATGGAATTCGCAGTTTCGATCGTGAACAGTGCTGCCGGTGCGGACTGCGGGCCACAAGAGGCGTGAATGTCGTCAACCTTGGTCCTTGAGGCTGCATCCTCCACCGTCCCGCAGGGCCTGTCCGGCCCGGTCACTCTGGCGACCCTTGCCCGAAGCCGGACCGCGCTGGAGCGGCTGGCGGGGGCGAAGGTGCTGGACCTGTCTGGCGTGACCGAGCTTGACACGGCGGGTGCCTGGGCCATCGCGTCTTTCCAGGCGGTGCAAGCTGCGAAGGGGCGAAAGATCGCCACCGTGGGCGCAAGCGAAGCGCATGCCTTGCTGCTGCAGACCGTGACCGAGGCGATGCCCCCGGTGCGCAAGCGCCGCCGCAGGCTGCCACACCAGGAGGCCGGCGATTCCCTTTACGTGCTTGGGCAGACGGTGTGGGATTTCGCGGCACAGATGGGGGTGACCATCGGCTTTCTTGGGCTGGTCATCGCACGGTTTGCGGCGGCCGTGTTGCACCCGTCGCGCCTTCGGATCACGGCCTTGACCCATCACATGCAGCAAGCCGGGCTGAACGCCGTGCCTATCGTGGCGCTGATGGGCTTTCTGATCGGCATTGTGCTGGCCTTTCAGGGTGCATCGCAACTGGAGCAGTTCGGGGCCGAAATCTACGTGGTCGATCTCATCTCGATCTCGATGCTGCGGGAGTTGGGCATCCTGTTGACGGCCATCATCGTGGCGGGACGCTCGGCTTCGGCTTTCACGGCGGCCATCGGATCGATGAAGATGCGCGAAGAGGTTGACGCGATGCGGGTGCTTGGGCTGGACCCGGTGGAGCTTTTGGTGCTGCCGCGCGTTCTGGCGCTGGTCATCATGCTGCCGATCCTGGGGTTCGTGGCCAACATGGCCGGGCTTCTGGGTGGGGGCATCATGGCCTGGATCGACCTTGGCATTTCGCCGGGAATGTTCACGACCCAGCTTCTCACAAACACATCGGTGAGCCATGCGATCATCGGGCTGTCGAAGGCCCCCTTCTTTGCGGTGATCATCGGGGTGGTCGGCTGCTATCAGGGGATGCAGGTCGAGGGGAACACCGACTCGCTTGGCAACCGGACTTCACGCTCTGTGGTCGTGGCGATCTTCCTGGTCATCGTGATGGACGCGCTGTTTTCCGTTTTCTTTTCGCTTTGGGGAATCTGATGTCGGACGATCCCGTCATCATCGTGCGCAACCTGACCAACAAGTTTGGCACTAAGGTCATCCACGAGCACCTGGACCTTGATGTCCGGCGCGGGGAGGTGCTTGGCGTGGTCGGTGCCTCGGGCAGCGGGAAATCTGTCCTGCTTCGCAGCATCGTCGGGCTGCAGAAGCCGTCGGCGGGCACGATCACCGTGCTGGGGACCGAGGTTCTGACCGATCCGCCAAGCGACACTGGCGCGCAGGGCGACGGCCCCGATGCGGTACAGAACCGCTGGGGGGTGATGTTCCAGGACGGCGCACTCTTCTCATCGCTCACGGTGCGCGAAAACGTCGAGGCGCCGATGCGCGAAAAGCTGGGACTCGATCCTGAGACCCGTGCAGCGCTGGCCGATCTGCGAATTGCGATGGTGGGGCTGCCGGCTTCGGCCGGGGACCTGTCACCCTCCGAGCTTTCGGGCGGGATGCGCAAACGGGCCGGACTGGCCCGCGCCCTCGCGCTGGATCCCCAGATCCTGTTTCTGGACGAGCCGACAGCCGGGCTGGACCCGATCAGCGCGTCGGACTTCGACAGCCTGATCCGGGCCCTGCAGAAGGCCCTTGGGCTTACCGTGTTTCTGGTGACGCATGATCTGGATACGTTGCACGCGACCTGCGACCGCATCGCCGTGTTATCGGGCAAGAAGGTGCTGGTCACCGGAACCATGGCCGAAATGCTGCACGTTGATGACCCTTGGGTTCACACCTACTTTCACGGGCCGCGCGCCCATGCCGCACAACCCACCCAAGGAACCGTCTGATGGAAACACGCGCGCGATACATTGTCGTGGGACTGTTCACGCTGTTCAGCCTGGGAGCGGCACTTGGCTTTCTGCTTTGGCTGGCGCGTGTGCAGCTGGACCGGACCTTTGCGCAGTATGACATCGTCTTCGATACCGTGTCGGGATTGAGTGAGGCGAGTCTGGTCCGCTACAACGGGGTTGACGTGGGCCAGGTCCTGTCCATCGACCTGGACGGGGCCAATCCGGCATTGGTGCGGGTGCGCGTCGAGGTCAACGCCGCCACCCCGGTCCGGCAGGACACGATGGCGACATTGTCCTCTCAGGGCGTGACCGGGGTTTCCTTTGTGGCGCTTGAAGGTGGCAGCCAGAATTCGGACCGCCTGGTGGCAGTCCCGCCGGCCCGGGTCCCGGTCATTGCGTCGAAGCCCTCGGTCGTCCAGGAGCTGACGACCGCGGCCCCGGACCTTCTGAAAGAGGCCATAGCGCTGATGGAGGATGTGCGGGGCTTCACCACTCCGGAAAACCGGGAAGCGATCGCGGAAATCCTGACGAACGTGGAAAGCATCACGGCGCGCGTCGACACCTTGGCAAGCCGGGCCGAGACGGTATTGACCTCGGCCGAAGCGACACTTGCAAGGCTGGACTCGACACTGACCGAGGCCGAGGGAACCTTTGCCGGAGCGAACGACGTCGTGCGGAACGACATTCCCGCGCTGGTCACCGAATTGAAGGCGACGCTGGCCGACGTCGGAGCAGCGGCAGCAGAACTTCGGGACTTCGCGCAGACCGGCCTGCCGCAATACGGTGTCCTCGCCAGCGATGCGCGTGCTTTGGTATCCCGGATCGGTATCTTGGCCGACCGAATCGGCAGCGACCCCGGACGCTTTCTGCTTGGTACCCAAACCCCTGCATACAGGAACTGACCCTCATGCGCTGGATCCCCATTGTAATGCTTTCGCTGTCTGCCCCGCTGCTGTCCGGATGCGGCGCCCTGTCCTCGCTTTCGGAAGCCAGCGCGGAGCTGGACGCCTTCAGCCTTGCGCCCGTTCAGACAAGCGGGGACATCGCTGGCGGCAGCCGGCACCTGGTGGTCGAACTTCCCACTTCGGCGGGGGCGCTGGCCACGGATCGCATTCTGATAAAGCCGACGCCGGTGCAGGCACAGTACCTGCCCGATGGCCGCTGGACCGAGCCGGCCCCAGCCTTGGTGCAGACCCTTCTGGTCGCCTCGTTCCAGAACCTTGGCGGGTTCCGGCTGGTCGGACGCACTGGTGCCGGTCTGATGCCGGATTACACGCTGATGTCGGAGCTGCAGGATTTTCAGGCCGAACCGCTTGGTGGGGATCCGGCCACGTTTCAGATAACGGTGGGCATGATGATGACGATCATCCACGAATCCGACCGACGGATCATTGCCTCTCGCAGGTTTTCGGCGACAGCGACGGTTGGGTCTGACGGCACGGCAGCGCTTGTGCAGGGCTTCGACCGCGCATTGCAGTCAGTCCTGCAGGAAGCGGTGACCTGGACCCGGTCGCAGGCCGGCTGAAGCGAGTGCGCCGCCCGTAGATCAACCTGCACTCGCGCAGGGACGCTTTCGACGCACGGACATCAGCATTGCGCCCTGGCCGCTTTCCTGCTGCAGATCGGGCCTGCGACGTGCTATCTGGTGCGTCCGGGAAAGGGTCAGACCTTCGACATGAGACGCAGATACAAGACCTTGTGGTGGGGTGGGCTGGCATTTGGCGCGGCCCTTTTACTCTTGGGAGTTGACCGGATCTCCAGCAGAAATGCGCTGACCGAAGGGATGGAGCGGGCAGAGACGACCCTGCGTCAGACGGTGAACGGGCTGGAGGGCCACCTGCGGCGCTATGAGGCGCTGCCGGAACTGCTGGCCCGGAACGAAAACATCCACGAGGCGCTGGCTACACCCGACACTGCCCGCATCACGGCCTTGAACCGATGGCTGGAAGAAACGAATGCGCTGATCGAAGCCTCGGACCTGTACCTGATCGACCTTTCGGGCACGACGATCGCCGCCTCAAACCACGCCCGCGAGGACAGTTTCATCGGGCAGAATTTCTCGTACCGGAGCTACTTCATCGAGGCGCGCGATGGAGCCTTGGGGCGGTTCTTTGCCCTTGGCACCACTTCGGGCGTGCGGGGATACTATTTCGCGTCGCCGGTGCGCGACCCGGCCGGGAAGATCGTGGGCGTGCTGGCGTTGAAGATCGGCGTCGACGAGATCGAGGCGGCGTGGCGGGCGCGAGACTATCGCATCCTCGTCACCGATCTGGACGGCATCGTCTTCATGTCAAGTGATCCCGGCTGGCTTTATCGGGGGCTTCTGCCGCTTGGCGCCGATGAGATTGCCCGCATTGCGGCCTCGCGGCGCTATGCGGACGCGAAGTTGAGCGCTTTGCCGGTCACTCGGTCAACATCGAGAGAAATCAGCCTTTTCCAGCTCGAAGATGGAGAGGGGACGGCGCAGGAATACCTTGCTGCGGATCACGAGATGCCGATGGCTGGATGGACGGTGCGGGTGCTGCTGGCGACCGCACCGCTGCGGGCGCAGGCACGGCTGGTTGTGCTGGCCGGGGGGCTGCTGTTGCTTGTGGCACTCCTTCTGACATGGACGGTCATGCAGCGCCGGGCGCGGCTGGCAGAGCGATTGGCGCTGCAGGTGGCCGCACAGAACACGCTTGAACGTCAGGTCGAAGAGCGGACCGCGGACCTCACCCGCGCCAACGCCGACCTGCACCGGATGCAGGCCGATCTGGTGCAGGCGGGGAAGCTTGCTGCCCTGGGGCGGATGTCGGCGGCGCTCAGCCATGAGATCAACCAGCCCCTCGCCGCCGCAAGGAACTATGCCGACAGCGCGGGGCTGTTGATCGACCGGGCCGATCTGCCGCGTGCCAAGGAAAACATCGGGCAGATCCTGACGCTGATCGACCGGATGGCCGCCATCGCCCGCCACCTGCGCAACGTCGCGCGCAAGCCGAACGAGCCGCTGAAGGTGGTGGACCTCGCCACCGTCGTGGATGAGGCGCTGGTGATTGCCCAAGGCCGACTGGCGGCTGCGGGGGCCGAGGTTTCGCTTGCCCTGCCCGTAGATCTGCCACCGGTGCAGGGCGGGCCGGTACGCTTGCAGCAGGTGATCGTCAATGTCCTGTCCAACGCCGCCGACGCGGTCGAGGGCACCACCGACCGCCGCATTGTCGTCACCGCCGAAGCCATTGAGAATGAAGTGACCCTTTCAGTCCGCGACCATGGGCCGGGCGTGGCTCCGGCCATTGCCGACCGCATCTTCGACCCCTTCTTCACGACCAAGCAGGTCGGCTCCGGCCTCGGCCTTGGTCTCTCGATCAGCTACAACATCATGAAGGATTTCGAGGGCGACCTTCGCGTGTCAAACCACCCCGAAGGAGGCGCCGTCTTCACCCTTGTCCTGCGCCCTGCCGGGCGCAGCGAGCTGGCCGCTGAATGAAACAGACCGTCCTTCTGATCGACGATGACGAGGCGATGCGCCGCTCGACCGAACAGGCGCTGGAGCTTGCGGGATTTACGGTGCAGTCCTTCAGATCAGCGGATCAGGCATTGTCCGTCCTCAGCCCGGGCTTCAACGGCGCGGTCATTTCGGACATCCGGATGCCGGGCATGGACGGGATGAGCCTGCTGGACCGCCTGGCGGAAGCAGACCGCGACTTGCCAGTGATCTTGATCACTGGCCATGCCGAAGTCAGCCTTGCGGTCGAAGCGATGCGGCGTGGGGCGTATGATTTCATCGAAAAGCCGTTCAGCACCCAAGGCCTTTCCGTAGTCTTGCGCCGTGCATTGGACCGCCGCGCACTGGTGATCGAGAACCGCCGTCTGCGCGCCGCTGCCGGGCAACGCGACGACCTGGAGGTCCGGCTTCCGGGCCGGAGTGCCGCCGTGATTGACCTCCGCCGTCTGGTCCGCACCCTTGGCCCGTCCGAGGCAGACGCCCTGATCACTGGGCCAACCGGCGCGGGCAAAGAGGTTGTTGCCCAGGCGATGCACGACCTCTCCCCCCGTGCGGGCCGCCCCTTCATTGCAATCAACTGCGCGGCCCTTCCGGCCCAGATGATCGAAAGCGAGCTTTTCGGACACGAGGCCGGCGCCTTTCCCGGGGCGATGCGCCCGCGCTATGGTCGGTTCGAACATGCGCGCGGCGGCACGATCCTCCTGGACGAGATCGGTTCGATGCCGCTGGAGTTGCAGGCGCGGCTGCTCAGGGTGCTGCAGGACCGGGTCATCACCCGCCTCGGCTCGAACGACCCCATCACGCTGGATGTGCGGTTTCTGGCCACCTCGAAGGCCGATCTGGCGCAGTCCGCAGCCCAAGGCACGTTCCGGCAGGACCTTCTCTACCGCCTTGCCGTTGCCACTGTCCGTGTGCCGCCCCTAGCGGCCCGGCGTGAGGATATTCCGTTGCTCTTCCTGCAACTGGTCCGCGAGGCCGCTGCCCGGCACCGCGCCGAGGATCGTATCCCGGACCCGGAACTGCTGGCCGAACTGTCCGCCCGCGACTGGCCCGGCAATGTCCGCGAACTTCGTAATGCGGCTGACCGCTATGTCCTTGGTCTTGACTGGATGGAGGGCACCGGCCCCGTCACCCCCCGCCTTGCCGACCGTGTCGCAGGGTTCGAGCGCAGCGTGATCGCGGGGGCAATCGCCGCCCATGGCGGGCACCTGCGGATGGTGTACGAATCGCTCGGGATCAGCCGCAAGACGCTTTATGAGAAGATGCAGAAGCATGGGCTTGACCGCCACCTGATCGTCGAGGGCGAGGACGGCGAAAGCTGACGGACGCGAATGGGTGGAAGTCCACCCATCCCGGAAGGCCGCATGGGGCCATTTCCACCCAAGCACCCCCTGACGGCGGCAAATTCCTTGTTCAACCCTGCCGCTTTCCTTTGCCAGACCGGTGGCAACGGTCCCCTCTCTTTCCAGCCCGCACGGAGGAGGAAGCCGTGCGGGACCTCATGTGCCACGTCTGGGAGGACACCATGGCTTTTGCAACGAAACTCACCGGCCTTGCCGTCGGCGCGGCGCTGGCCGCATCCACCGCCAGTGCCCAAACCTACCCCGAACGGCAGATCACCATGGTGGTCCCCTTTGCCGCCGGGGGCCCGACCGACACAGTGGGCCGCCTGATTGCCGAGCGGATGTCGGCTGACCTTGGCCAGCAGATCATCGTCGAAAACGTGGGCGGCGCGGGCGGCACGCTTGGGGCCGGCAACGTCGCCTCTGCCGAGGCTGATGGCTATACCATCCTTCTGCACCACATCGGCATGGCGACCAGCGCCACGCTGTACCGCAACCTTGCCTACAGCCCGACCGAAGCCTTCGAATATGTCGGCCTTGTCACCGAAGTTCCGATGACCATCGTTGCCCGCAAGGATTTCGAGCCCGCCGACTTTGCTTCGCTCATCACCTACGTCAAGGAGAACGCCGACACGATCACCATGGCCAACGCCGGGATCGGGGCGGCCTCGCACCTGTGCGGGATGCTGTTCATGCAGGCGGTCGAGGCCCCGATCGTGACTGTCCCCTACAAAGGCACCGGCCCCGCGATGACCGAACTTCTGGGTGGTCAGATCGACCTGATGTGCGACCAGACCACCAACACGGCAGAGCAGATCAAGGGCGGGACGATCAAGGCCTATGCCGTGACCACGCCCGCACGGCTGGATATCTTCCCTGACCTGCCGACGGTTGCGGAAGGCGGCTTTGCAGGCATGGAGGTTTCGGTCTGGCACGGGCTTTATGCGCCGAAAGGAACCCCGCCCGAGGTGATCGACCGTCTTTCCGTGTCACTGCAGGCCGCGCTGGCGGACCCCGGTATTGCCGAACAGCTGGCTCAGCTGGGCACTGCGCCGTCGCCCGCCACCGACGCCACCCCCGCCGCCCTGAAGGCAAAGCTGGAAGGCGAGATCACCCGGTGGAAGCCTGTGATCGAGACCGCCGGCGTCTACGCGGACTGAAACGGGAAGGGGGCGCAGGTGCTGCGCCCCCTTTTCATCTAGCGAGGGGGAGGGTCTGCAATGAAAAACATTTCCATCGACTGGACAGACGCTGCGGCGGGTCTGGTCTTCATCCTGTTCGGGCTGTTGTTCGGCGTGCAGTCGTTGGGACTGGAGATCGGCACCGCCTTTCGCATGGGGCCCGGGTATTTCCCGCTGGTCCTGTCCGGGCTGCTTCTTCTGCTGGGTGGCCTGATCATTGCCAGCTCGGTGCATGACCGGGGCAGCGAAGGCGTCGGCACCCTGGCCTGGCGCGGGGTGTTCTTCATCCTGCTCGCGCCGATCTTCTTTGGCCTGACCGTCCGTGGCCTTGGCTTTGTTCCGGCGATCTTCCTGACCACGCTGATCGCCGCGCTCGCCTCGTTCCAGATGCGGCTGCACTGGGCGCTGGCGCTTGCGTTCGGCGTGACGATCTTCGCCACGCTGGTCTTTTCCTACGGCCTCGGGCTGCCGTTCCGGCGCTTCGGCCCCTGGCTACCGTTGTAAGGCCGCGCGCATGGACCTTTTTGCCAACCTCTCGCTTGGCTTTGCCACCGCCGCCTCGCCCGAGAACCTGCTTTTTTGCCTGATCGGGGTAATCCTTGGCACGCTGATCGGCGTTCTGCCGGGGATCGGTGCCACCGCGACCATCGCGATGCTGCTGCCGATCACCTTCCAGCTGGAACCCGTGTCGTCGCTGATCATGCTGTCGGGCATCTACTATGGCGCGCAGTATGGCGGGTCCACGACGGCGATCCTGATCAACATGCCGGGCGAAAGCTCGTCCGCCGTCACCGCCATCGATGGCTACCAGATGGCGCGGAGGGGCAAGGCCGGCACCGCGCTTGCGGTTGCGGCGCTCGGATCATTCTTCGCGGGCACGGTGGCGACGGTGCTGGTGGCGCTTTTCGCCCCGCCCCTGACCGTGATCGCGCTGAAGTTCGGTGCAGCCGAGTATTTCAGCCTGATGTTGCTTGGCCTTGTCTCGGCCATTGCGCTTGCGCACGGGTCAATCCTGAAGGCATTGGCGATGGTGGTCCTTGGCCTGATCCTTGGCCTGGTCGGCACCGACATATACACGGGCGCGCCACGCTTTACCTTTGGCATTACCGAATACGCCGACGGTCTAAGCTTTGTGGCTTTGGCGGTGGGCGTCTTCGGGATCGCGGAAATCCTGCGGAACCTGGAAGTCGAGCAGGACCGGACCGTGCTGACGACCAAACTGGGCGGGTTGTTTCCCTCGAAGGAAGACCTGAAGCTGATGGTGGCGCCAATGGTGCGCGGCACGGCCGTCGGGTCCATCCTTGGCATTCTGCCGGGAGGTGGGGCGGTACTTGCATCCTTTGCGTCCTACACCATCGAAAAGCGTCTCTCTGCCACCCCAGAGGAATTCGGAAAGGGTGCCATCGCCGGGGTCGCGGGGCCGGAATCGGCCAACAACGCGGGGGCGCAGACCAGCTTCATCCCGCTGCTGACCCTTGGCATACCGGCAAACCCGGTCATGGCACTGATGGTCGGCGCGATGATCATTCAGGGCATCGTGCCCGGGCCGAACGTCGCCTCGGAACAGCCCGAACTGTTCTGGGGCATCATCGCCAGCATGTGGATCGGCAACCTGATGCTGGTGGTTCTGAACCTGCCGCTGATCGGGCTGTGGGTGAAGCTTCTAAAAGTGCCCTACCATGTTCTTTTCCCCATCATCATGGCCTTCTGCTCGATCGGGGTCTATTCGGTCAACTCCAACGTCTACGACCTTTACGCCGTCGCAGGCTTCGGCCTGATGGGCTATGTTCTCTTGAAGCTGCGCTGCGAACCGGCACCTCTGCTGCTGGGCTTCGTTCTTGGCCCGATGCTGGAAGAAAACCTGCGCCGCGCGATGATCCTGGGCCGGGGGGACCCGACGATCTTCGTGGCCCGCCCGATCAGTCTGACCCTTCTCCTGCTGACCGTGGCAGTCCTGCTGGTCATGCTTCTTCCCACAATTCGCAAGAAACGCGCGGAGGTTTTCGTCGAGGCGGACTGACCTTGAAGCGGCGAAGCAACCCCTGCCCGAGCGTCACGGGACCCGTTTCACTAAACCTCTGGAATGGTGAAAAGCTGCCGGAACGCATGCATGTCGTCGAAGGTGCAGAACTCGACCGCGCCGAGGTCGATTGTCGGACACCGGTCCTTCAGCCCGTCAAAGACCACATCGGACAGGTCCATGACGACACTCG
>JANPJZ010000126.1:0-6709 GCA_031425795.1 Rhodobacter sp.
CGAGGTTGCGTCGGGAATGGGCGGGGCTGGCGGGGCCGGTGTGTCGATCGGCATCGACGCGCGCGGCGCGCAGGCAGGCGTCGCCGAGATGATCGACGCCAAGCTGCGCGCCGCGATCCCGGAAATTGCGCGGCTGTCGAAAGCCAGCGTCGCCGACGGTCGTCGGCGCGGCCATGCCCTTTGAGACAGAAGAGACCTGACCTATGATCCCGGAACTGCCCCTGACGCTGGTGCAATCGCTCGAGCGCCGCTTGGTCAGCGCCACGGCTGTCTCCGCCTCCCCGTTCACCGGGGCCGAAGAGGTGCAGGATTGGGGCGGGGAGTGGTGGGACTACGCGATCGAGATGGCGCGCACGACCGGGCGCGATGGGCGGCGGCTGTCGGCCTTCCTCGCTGCCCTCGGTGGCCCGCGCGGTCGCTTTCTGTTCCGTGATCCGACGATCCGGCAGCCCGGTACCACGCTTGCGCCGTCCGTAGCGGGCGGGTTCCAGACCGGTGGCACTCTGATCACGGCAGGATGGCCGCCCTTCTCGAGCCCCCTCTTGGCCGGCGACTTCTTCTCAGTTGGGTCGGATGCGCAAACCCGGCTGCACCAGCTGACGGAAGATGTGGCAAGCGACGAAGCGGGCCTTGCGCCGCTCAGCTTCGTCCCGAGGCTTCGGAGCGCGCCCGCTGATGGTGCACCATTGGAGATCGCAGCGCCGGCCGTCGTGCTGCGTCTGACCGCCCCGGTGCCAACCCGGATAAGCCGGGCCGACACCTTCCTCTTTACCCTTGCCGCCCGGGAGGCGCTATGAGCCGCGATCTGACACCCGACTTTGCCGCTGCCCTGGCCGACAGGGATCTCCGCCCGGTGATCTTCGTCGAGGGCGTCTTTGCGTCCGGCACCGTGCGGCTCTGGTCCGGGCTCGGCGAGATTGGCTGGGCCGGGCAATCCTGGTCGGGCGCCGGCGCGCTCTTGGGGCTGGGGTCGATCGAGGAAACCTCGGAGGTGGTCGCAGGAGGAACCTCGGTCTCGCTTTCCGGCATTCCGCTCGATCTGGTGCAGATGGCGATCGCCGAGGCGCGGCAGGGTCTGCCTGGCCGGGTCTGGCTGGGACTTCTCGGACCGGACGGCGAAATCATCGCCGATCCGGTTCTGGCCTTCGCGGGACGTCTCGATGTGCCCGAGATTACCGACGATGCGGATAGCTGTCGGATCACGATCAGTTATGAGAGCCGGTTGATTGATCTCAACACGCCGCGCAGCTGGCGCTACACCCATGAAAGCCAGCAAAGCCTCCATCCAGGCGATCTCGGCTTTGAGTACGTGACCGCGATCCAGGATCGCGAGATCACCTGGGGGCGGGGATGAGTGCGGACGGTATAAACGCAGGTTCGACCCGTCTGCCCGGCTGGGAGCTTCGCCTCGCCGAAGCCATCGAGGCCGCCCGTGACCGCCCCTTCCGCTGGGGACGCCACGACTGTGCGATCTGGGCCTTTGATCTGCGCCGCGACATAACCGGAAGCTACGACGTCGCTGCCCTCTGGCGCGGACGCTACACTACAGGCCGCGGTGCGGTGCGCGTCATGCGCCGGCTCGGCTGGCCGTCTCTCGGAGCCGCCGGCCGAGATCTCCTGGGTGAACCTCTGCCCTCGCTCAATCTCGCCCAACGAGGCGATCTGGTGCTGGCCAACACCGGCCTCGGCTTTGGCGTCTGCGTTGGCGCGCGGGCGGCCGGCATCGCGCCAGAGGGCCTTGTCCTTGTCCCACTTGCCACCTGCGCGCTGGCCTGGCCCATCTGACCTGAACCCGTCGAAAGCTTCCCATGCCCTTCATCGTCTCTGCCGTCACAGCGATCGCCGGCGCGATCTCCGGCGTGCTGGCCGCGGGCGGCATTGGTGCCGCGCTCGTGCGCCTCGGAGGTACGCTCCTCTTGAGCTATGCCTCCCAGGCCTTGATGCCGAAGCCGAAGGTCGCCCTGCAGGCACGGACCGTGACGGTGCGCGAGCCGGTGGTGCCGCGCGATATGGTCTATGGCCGGGCGCGCAAGGGTGGCGTGATCGTGTTTCTGCACGCCTCGGGGTCCAAGGACCAGTTCCTGCATCTGGTGGTCGTGATCGCAGCGCACCGGGTGAAGTCGATTGGGGCGATCTGGTTTGAAGGCGAGATGGCCGTCACTGGCGGTGGCCTCGCCCAAGGGCGCTGGGCCGGCAAGATCGCGGTGGAGAAGCGCCTCGGGGCTGATGACCAGCCCGCCTTTGCCAACCTGATCGCTAATGTCCCCGGCAAATGGACGGCCGCACACCGGCTGGCAGGCTGCGCCGCGCTCTATCTGCGACTGACCTATGACCCGGACGCCTTTCCCGGCGGCATCCCGAACATCACCATGGACATCGAGGGCAAGGACGACATCCTCGATCCACGCACCGGCGCCCGCAGCTATTCCGAAAATCCCGCCCTCTGTCTCGCCGACTACCTCGCCCACCGGACGTACGGCGTCGGGGCCGGCATCGGGGCAGCGGACGGCGCTGACGCCCAGAGCGTGATCGAGGCGGCCAACGTCTGTGATGAGCTCGTGCCTCTGACGGCGGGCGGCAGCGAGCGTCGCTACAGCTGCAACGGCGTGGTCTCGCTGGCCGAGAGCCCGAAGACCATCATCGAGGGCCTCCTGTCTGCAATGGCCGGACGCTGCGCGGTGCAAGGTGGCAGTTGGCGCCTGCATGCCGGCGCCTACCGCTTGCCGGAAGTCACGCTGACGGCGGATGATGTGCGCGCGGGTGGCTTGGTTCTGGCCACCCGCGTCAGCCAGTCGGCCAACTTCAACGCTGTCCGCGGCCAGTTTGTCAGTCCCGAGAACGACTGGCAGCCCGACGACTTTCCAGCCTATGCGAGCGATGTGTACCTCGCGGAGGATGGCGGCGAGCGAAAATGGCGCGATATCTCGCTGCCGTTCACCATCTCTGCCGCGATGGCGCAGCGGCTGGCCAAGATCGAGCTTGAGCGCGCCCGGCGTCAGATGACCGTCAAGCTCGCCGGCAAGCTCGCCGCCTGGCGGGCCGGGGTGGGCGAGACGGTGATGCTTTCCTATGCGCGTTGGGGCTTTGCCGCCAAACCCTTTGAAGTGCAGGGGGTGAGCCTGGATCTGACCGCCTCCGGCGACGGAGCGCTTCTCTTGCCCGAACTGGTCCTGCGCGAGACCTCGCCTTTGGTCTATGACTGGGCGGCCTCCGAGGAGGCGATCTACGCCGCGGCACCGCGCACCAGCCTGCCGGGCCCAGGTGATGTGCCAAGCCCCGGCACGCCGCATCTGGCTGAGGAAATGTACGAGACCCGCGGCGGCACCGGGGTGCGCACGCTGATCAAGGTGAGCTGGACGGAAGCACCGTCGGAGTTTGTGCGCGAGTATCAGATCCGAGCGCGGCGGCTGGCTGATGCGGAGGGCACGGTCACGGGTGATGACTGGATCACGCTCGGCCGCACCGACCAGCCCGCCTGGGAGATCCGCGATGTAAAGCCCGGCCGCTGGGAGGTGGCGGTCAAGTCTCTCTCGGTGATCGGCGTCTCTTCACCCTACGTCAGTGCCGAGATCGAAA
This sequence comes from Rhodobacter sp., assembly GCA_031425795.1. GTDB lineage: Bacteria > Pseudomonadota > Alphaproteobacteria > Rhodobacterales > Rhodobacteraceae > Tabrizicola. Next base: position 3,577 of record JANPJZ010000126.1, read on the forward strand.
TCCTTGGGCTGACCTTGCCGCCCGCTGCCTTGGAGAGCCTGACGATCCAGACCGCTGGCGGTCTCGCCATCTTGAAGTGGTTGCCCTCGGCCGATCTCGACGTGCGGATCGGTGGGCGTATCGTCATCCGCCACTCCGCAGCCCTGACCGCAACCTGGGCCACCTCGACCAGCATGGACGAGGTGGCAGGCTCGGATGCGGTGGCACTGGTTCCCCTGAAGCCCGGAACATACCTCGTGCGGGCGCGAGACAATTCGGGCAACCTCGGCCCGGTGGTCTCTGTGCTGACCAAAGGCGCGCAGGCCTTGCCCTTTGCCCCGGTGATGAGCTTGGCCGCTGATCCGGGCTGGATCGGCGACCATGGCAACGTTGTCGTCGAAGGTGGTGCGCTGAAGCTTGTCGACATCAGCACCGAAGGGAGTTTTATCTTCCCGGCCGGCATGGACTTCGGTGCCCTGCGCCGAGTGCGCCTCCGCTCCGAGATCGATGTTGCTGCCCTGAGCCTGGGTGGGCTCTTCGATGATCGCAGCGCGCTGATCGACAGCTGGCTCGATGTGGACGACACCGACGGCGCCGAGATCGACGTCATAGTTGAGGCGCGCAGCACCGATGATGACCCAGCGGCCGCGCCGGTGTGGTCCCCCTGGTCCCGGCTCGACAGTTCCGAGGACGAGGTTCGCGCTGTGGAACTCCGCGCCCGGCTGATGTCGGCAAATCCAGATTACAACGTTCTCGTTTCCAAGCTCCGCGTTCATGCGGAAGAGGTCATCTGATGGTCGATTACAATCTGGCCAACCAGTCCGGCGCGCAGTTCCGTGCTGAGCTGAACCTGATCCTGGCGGCCTTGCAGTCCTGTGCCTTTGGCGCGACGGCACCGACCACCACCACTGCCGGACAGATCTGGGTCGACGCCTCCGGGGCCAGTCCGATCCTGAAGATCCGCAACGCCCTCAACACCGGCTGGATTGTTGTCGGCACGTTGGCCTCCGGCGGTTTCGACCTCGCGGGCACCACCGAGGCGGGGCGGGCGCTGATTGCAGCAGCCACGGTTCCTGCACAACGCACTGCCCTTGGGCTGGGTGCCGGAGCCACCCTCGGGCTGGCCAGTCTCGCACAGGCGCAGGCGGGCACCGACAATGCCTCGCTGATGACGCCCTTGCGGGTGGCCGAAGCTATTGGCGCGCTGGTTGCGGAGGTGACAGATATCGCGGCCGAGGCAATGGCAGCCACTATTGCTGCTGACACCGTCGTCTTGAAACATTGCTCTGGTGGCGGCAGCGCACCCTTGATCCTGTCAAAAACCGGCAGTGGCACAATCTATGAGACCCTGTTTGGCGAGACTGCTCTGACCGCAACGCGCAATTGCGCTCTCCGCATCGCGTTCGACCATTCCAGTGCAGGCAGCTACGTCCAGTATGCCGCTGTGCTGCGCGACGGGGTGGTCTTGCAGGAATGGACCACCACCAGCGCCACGTGGATTTCCCGCAGCATCGACGTCACGCTTGCCGCCGGGCAGACCCTCTGTCTTCGCCTCGGTGCAACCGGCGGGACCACCAGCAGCTCTTCCAACGGAACCACCTATCAAACCGGCGAAAGCCGCATCCGGAATGTCCGCTACCTTGCGGATCGGCGTTCACTGATTGGAATCTGACCATGCAAGCCGAATGGCGCAACGCCGCACGCACCATCCTCGCCCTCACGGACAGCAACGGCCATGTGGTGATTGTCGAGCCGGACCACGCACTCTGGCCCGCGGCTTCCACCCGGCGAGACATCGCGCCCTTTCGAGCGAACCCGGTTCCCGACCCAAGCCCGGAGGACCTGCGCGCCGCGATCCCGCCGCTAACCCGCCGCCAGGTCTTTATCGCCCTGCATCGGCTTGGGTTGATCACCGCGCCCGAGGCGGTCGCCGCCGCCGCGACGGGTGAGGTGCCTGCTGCCCTCGAGCCGCTGTTCGCGGCCCTGCCCGAGCCCGACCAGACAGACGCCCGCGTCACCTTCGCGGCGTTCCAGATGGCGTATCGGCTCGACCCAATGACCGCGATGATCGCCGCCTCGGCCGGCCTGCCGGACAGCGAGATCGATGCAATCTGGACATCCTTCGCCGCCGTTTGATGCCCCTCCCCTTCCCCAAACCCAGAAAGACGTCCCATGACAGACCAACCTGCACTCCTTGACGCCGTAGCGCAGGCATTCCGCGATCATGGCCTGACAGCCGCAATCACCACCTTGATCGGCGGTTGCCTGGCCTTTGTCGCCACAGTCACCCGCAAGGCCTTCACCAACGAGGCGATGCTCGAGCGGCTGGACCGCGAGCTCACCTTCGAGCGCGACCGTATCGACCGGCAACGCATCGAGGACCGTAAAGCCGACGGCAATCGACTCGAACGGATCGAGACCGACATCCGCGACATGCGCGACATGCTCTTCGAAGCTTTCCAGCGCGGCCGTTGCGACTAAGCGTTCCGCACCCTCACCACCGACCACCATCTGTTCCAGCCCACCCGCTCCCAAGGCGGGTTTTTTGTTGCCCAGCCTTGGGCAGAAGGAGACGAGCCATGTCGACGGATACCAAAGATCCCATCCGCCTGATCCAGCGCGGTCTCGCAGAACTTGGACACTCGCCCGGGACCATCGATGGCATTTGGGGTCGGAGTACTGCGCGCGCCGTCAAGGATCTCCTGGCTGCACATGGTCGGCCGGCAGCCGTCCCCCCGCTAGGCCGTCTGCCCTGGATGACTGAGGCCAGGACTGCGCTCGGACGCCATGAAGCCCGCGATCGCAGCTGGTTGATGGACTGGCTGAAGCGGGACGGTCGCACTTTGGGCGATCCGTCAAAGAACCCCTGGTGCGGCGATTTTGTCGAAACCTGCATTCGCATTGGACTTCCCGACGAGCCTTTGCTCGGGGCGCTGAGTCTGAACCCCTACTGGGCGCGCAACTGGCTCCTCTTCGGCCAGGAGGCCGAACCGGTCGTTGGCGCAGTACTTGTCTTTGCGCGCGGGTCCGGCGGCCATGTCGGCTTCGCGGTGGGCCAGGACGACACGCATTTCTACGTGCTCGGCGGCAACCAGTCCGATGCAGTCACAGTCGCACGGGTCGCTAAGTCCCGCCTCCTCGGAGCGCGCTGGCC
>JANPJZ010000127.1:0-37064 GCA_031425795.1 Rhodobacter sp.
GAGCGTGGTTTCTACGGTGAACTGGTGGCGTACATGGCTTCAGAGCCGGTCGTCGTGCAGGTCCTGGAAGGCGAAGGCGCGATCCTGAAGAACCGCGAAGTGATGGGTGCGACGGATCCAGCTGCAGCGGCTGACGGCACGGTCCGCAAGGAATTCGCGCTGTCCAAGGGTGAGAACTCGGTGCACGGGTCGGACTCGGAGGCGGCTGCCGCGCGTGAGATCGCGTTCTTCTTCTCGGGCCTTGAGCTGGTTGGCTGATTACAGCTGATCGTTTCAGGCGGCCCGGTCGATGCGACCGGGCCGTTTTCATCCGGAAAGGGGTCAGTCCAAATATCGCGTAATCAGTATTATGTCATGTAAGTGATGCTGGAAAGGTGCGCATCGCCACGATATGACGCGGTGATTGTGAAAGGATGCCGTTTTGCCCTTCTCCCGCACCATCAAGATTGCGCCATCCATCCTGGCCGCCGATTTCGCGAACTTTGGCGCTGAGTGTCGCGCAGTCGAAGTCGAGGGCGCGGATTGGGTGCATGTCGATGTGATGGACGGCCATTTCGTGCCAAACCTGACCTTTGGCCCGGCGATGTGTGCGGCCTTGCGGCCCCATATCAAGGGCGTGATGGACGTTCACCTGATGATCGCGCCAGTGGACGCGCATCTTGACGCCTTCGCAGCGGCCGGAGCCGACATCATAACGGCACATGTCGAGGCTGGGCCGCACATTCACCGCACACTGCAAGCCATTCGTAGTATTGGAAAAAAGGCCGGCGTCGCCTTGAATCCCGGCACTCCGGCTGACGCATTGGCAAGCGTGCTGGACATGGTCGATCTTGTCTGCGTGATGACGGTCAACCCCGGGTTCGGCGGCCAGGGTTTTCTGGACAGCCAGTTGTCTAAGATCGCCCAACTGCGCGCCATGATCGGCGACCGGCCGGTGCATATCGAGGTTGACGGCGGAGTGACTGTGGCGACGGCACCCTTGGTGGCCAGGGCTGGCGCTGATGCGCTGGTGGCGGGTTCGGCGGTTTTCAAAGGTGGCTCGGCCAGTGATCCGGCAGCTTATGGCGTCAACATCCGCGCAATCCGTTCGGCGGCAGAGGCCGCCCTTGGCTAGGCCGCTTGCGCTCGTCTTCGATCTGGACGGCACTTTGATCGACTCGGCACCGGATATCCATGCGGTGGCGAACAAGGTCTTTGAAGCCAAGGGGTTGCAGCCCTTTTCGTTTGATGTCGTGCGGGGCTTCATCGGGAACGGCGTGGGTGTTCTGGTCAGCCGCCTGCTGCAGTCGCAAGGGCTGGAGCAGACCGAAGCGCTGCAAGGTGAACTGGTAGAAAACTTCGTCAACTTCTACGAAGAAGCCTTTGATCTGACGACAGTTTATCCCGGAGTCCCTGACGCGCTGGAAGCACTGGCCGCGCTTGGCCACCCGATGGGCATCTGCACCAACAAGCCGGAAGGCCCGGCCCGCGCGGCGTTGCAGCATTTCCGACTTGACGGTTTCATGAGGGCGGTCATCGGTGGCGACAGCCTGCCCAGGCGCAAACCTGACCCTGCACCCCTCTGGGCCGCCTTTGCCGCCCTTGGCGAGGAGTACGGCCTTTTTGTCGGCGACAGCGAAGTTGACGCAGCGACTGCGGCTGCCGCGGGTGTTCCACTGGCGCTTTACACCGAAGGCTACCGCAAGGCCCCAGTCGAGGGTCTCGGGGCCAAGCTGGTTTTTGGTGATTTCCATGCCCTGCCCCAGCTTGTCACCCATCTTGCGCCGAAACTGGTGCGCCTCGCCTCTTAGGTGATGACAACTGCCGTCATGCGGGTATTTCGCGGCCAAACTGGCTCGACAGAGTTGAATTTCGGTCTTATCACCCCCTCACCGACAAGGTGACGCTGCGGAAGGCCTGTCACCAGGCTGAACCGCGCTTTGGGGACCCAGACCGATGACCGACGCGACGCTTCTTGCGACATTAAACCGGATCGCCGCAGCCTCAAGCATCGATGACGCCTGGGCGATTGCAACAGCCCATTTTGCCTCGCTTGGCTTTTCCCGCGTCAACTATGGCTTCACCCGGTTTCGCCATCTGAAGACCATCGGCGACCCGGATGATGCGTTGTTCCTGTCGACTTGCGACGCGGAGTATGTGAAGCGCTATTTCGGGGGTGGGTTCTACGCCAAGACACCGGTTTTCCGCTGGGCGGAACGGTCATCCGGCATCTGCACCTGGACCTGGGTGAGGGAAGCGATGGAAGCCGGACGCCTGGCCCCTGACGAGGCCGATGCCGTGCGCCAGAATGCCGCCATGGGGGTGACGGCGGGCATGTCAGTCAGCTTTCCCGAGGTGTCATCCCGCTCCAAGGGCGCCCTGGGGCTGATCGCTGATGCCGGGCTGACCTATGTCGACGTCGACCGGATCTTTGCCGCGCGGCGGGAAGAGATCCTTGTCGTCGCGAACATGATGCATCTGACCATCGTGCATCTTCCCCAACTGTCGCGCCATCGCGCCCTGTCGCCCCGTCAGCGCGAGGCGCTTGAATGGGTTGCTGATGGCAAGACCACGCAGGATGTGGCGCTGCTGATGGGTGTGAGCCCGGCGATGGTTGAAAAACACCTGCGCCTTGCGCGCGAGGCCCTTGCAGTGGAAACCACGGCGCAAGCGGTAGCGAAGGGTGCCCTCTTGAACATGATCTTCCAGCGCCTGCCAGAGGTTGCGCAAGCCGCCCGCTGACGGGTGCGGGTAAGGTATTCCACACTCGCCTTACGTAGCGTCATTCACCACACATGTGCCACCGGAGCGGCATGTATTTCGCCGCCACCGGATCATAGCTGCGGTTGTGTTTGTTTTTTGAGTTGCCGCAGGTATCGCGGCTGAGGATCCTGTTCGGGCAGTCCTCGTCCCCATCGGCACCGGACAGGTGTGGCGGCGCGGCCCTTCCCCAAGGCTGCGCCGTCTGCCTTTTTTGCGCGTCGGCGCGAAAGCGAAAGGCCGGCGCATCACCGCACCGGCCCCCTGCCCTGTCTCCCGTCAGATCAGCCCTGCAGCGCCTTGGCGACTTCTGCGGCAAAATCTTCCGACTTCTTCTCGATCCCCTCGCCCACGGCGACGCGGGCGTAACCGGTGATTTCGACGCCCGCTTCCTTGGCCGCAGCTTCCACGGTCAGGTCGGGGTTGATCACGAAGGCCTGGCCAAGAAGCGTGTTTTCCGCGAGGAAACGCTTCATCCGGCCCGGGATGATATTGTTGTGGATCACTGTATCCGGCTTCGGCTTTGCTGAGGCCGCGTTTTCTTCAAGCGCCTTGGCGGTCTGCACGGCAAGCTCACGCTCCAGCACGACCGGGTCAAGCGAGGCTTCCGACAAGGAAAGCGGCGCGGTGGCGGCGATGTGCATCGCGAACTGCTTGCCGATCTCTTCCGCCTTGGCCTTGTCACCCTTCAGTGCGACGAGCACGCCGATCTTGCCCATTCCCGCTGACGCTGCGTTGTGAACATAGGACACGACCGTATCGCCTTCGAGCACGTGCATACGGCGGAAGGTCATGTTTTCGCCGATGCGGGAAATCGCTTCCTGCACCACGGTGTCCACGGTCTTTCCGTTCAGATGGGCGGCTTTCACCACTTCGATCTCATCGCCTGCGGTCAGGGCAATGTTAGCCACATCGCGGACCAGCGCCTGGAAATCGGCGTTCTTGGCGACGAAGTCGGTCTCCGAGTTGATCTCGACCGCGACGCCGCGACCGTTGGAAACTGCCACGCCGATCAGGCCTTCGGCGGCCACGCGGTCGGCTTTCTTGGCGGCTTTCGCCAGGCCCTTGGTGCGCAACCAGTCGACGGCGGCATCCATGTCGCCATCGGTCTCGGTCAGCGCTTTCTTCACGTCCATCATGCCTGCGCCGGTCGCTTCGCGCAGGTCTTTCACCATCTGGGCGGTGATAGTCATCGTTCCCACTCCTCGAAAAATCGTGGCCGGGCGGGGGTTACCCACCTGAATTGATTGCCCGGCGGGATAGTCCCGCCGGGTTACAGGGGTGTGACGCGCAAAGCCTCAGGCTTCGGCTTCAGCAACCGCCTCTTCTTCCGGAGCCGCCTCAAGCGCACCAAGATCGACGCCAGCCGCACCCATCTGGGCCGACATGCCGTCAAGCGCCGCACGGCTGATCAGGTCGCAATAAAGCTGGATCGCGCGGGCAGCGTCGTCGTTGCCGGGGATCACATGGGTCACGCCCTTGGGCGAGCAGTTGGTGTCGACGATGCCGACGACCGGAATGCCCAGCTTCTGCGCTTCGAGGATCGCGAGGTCTTCCTTGCCCACGTCGATGATGAAGATCAGGTCCGGGGTGCCGCCCATTTCGCGGATGCCGCCAAGGCTGGCCTGCAGCTTGGCCTGGTCACGCTCCATGCCCAGACGCTCTTTCTTGGTCAGGCCTTCCGCGCCTGCGCCCAGAACCTCGTCCAGGTGCTTCAGCCGCTGGATCGAGGCCGAGATCGTCTTCCAGTTGGTCAGAGTGCCGCCCAGCCAGCGGTGGTTCATGTAGAACTGCGCGCAACGCTCGGCCGCTTCGGCGACGGGCTTTTGCGCCTGACGCTTGGTGCCGACGAAGAGGATGCGGCCGCCCTTGGCAACCGTGTCACGCACGACCTTGAGCGCCTGGTCCAGCAAGGGAACAGTCTGCGTCAGGTCAAGGATGTGAATGCCGTTGCGGTCGCCGTAGATGTAATCGCCCATCTTGGGATTCCAGCGGGCGGTCTGGTGACCGTAGTGAACGCCAGCTTCCAAGAGCTGACGCATGGAGAACTCGGGAAGAGCCATGCCTTATCCTTTTTCCGGTTTGATCCTCGGTGCAGCCGTCTTCACCCCCGAATGGGGGCAACCGGTGGACCGTACGGGATTTCTCCCCGCATCAGCCCCAGCCACACCTGTGAAGTGCGTGCCCGATAGTCGGTTTCCCGCAGCTTTGCAAGGCCCGTTCGCGGGCCCGTCACGGGGAACCCCTGCCCCGCGCCCGGCGTTTCCTACCGAACCCAAACGGAAGGTGCGTCCATGCTCAGCCCCAATACACTCGTCGTCGTCGCCGATGGAACCTCGGCCGTCCTCTGGCGAAGCCACGGGCACGACGTCAACCTGGACCATCTCCAGTCCTTCGGGGTGAACGATGTCGTGTTGGACGGCCCCTCCGGCAGCACCCCGCGCGAGCAGTCGATCCAGGACAATGACGAGGCGACCTTCATAAAGCATCTCGTCAACCGGCTCAACGCCATGGCGCTGAACAACCAGATCAGCGGCGATGTGGTGATCATCGCAGACCCGACCTCGCTGGGCCAGATGCGGCCGCAGTACCATGGCAAGCTCTCCGAAAAGATCGTGCGCGAGATGGCAAAGACCCTGGTCAAGGCCTCCAGGCAGGAACTGGAAAAGGCGCTGTCCTAGTCTGCGTCCTTGCGGAACCTTCAGGCCTTTGCCACAAAAGGCCATGAAGATCCGTGCCATCACCGCCGTGCCGGTCAACATTCCGTTCCACGCCCCATACCGTTTCAGCTATGGGGCGATTGCTTCGTTGACGAAGACAGTGATCCGGCTTCAGACCGAGGATGGCGTCGAGGGCCTTGGCGAATGTGCCGACGGCGACCGCGCCGCGGATGTGATCGCCGCTGGCGCGCGGCTGGTCGGGCTGGATGTGCGCGACATTCACGGTGCCGAGGCAAAGGTGGTGCCGGGGATGAGCTACACCCCCTGGGGCAACGTCACCGCGTCGCGAAGGGTCTTTGGCGGCATCGAGATGGCGATGTGGGACGCGCGCGGCAAGACCGAGGGCGTGCCACTCCACCAGTTGCTTGGCGGTGCCGTGCGCATGGACATCCCGCTGACCGAGTATTTCAGCTATCGCTGGCCGGGGGCGGCACACCCTGGCGAAAGCACTCCGGTTCAGGTTGCCCGCTACTGCGCCAGGATGATCGAAACTCATGGGTCGAGGATCTTCGAGGGCAAGGTCGGAGCGGTGGCGCTCGACGAAGAGGTGCAGATGGTCCGCGAGGTTCGTGCGGCAATCGATGACCGCCCGCTCCAGCTTGATGCCAACGGCGGCTGGACCGTTCCCAACGCCCGCGACGCCCTGCGCCGTCTTGCCCCCTTCAACATCAGCTGGTTCGAGGAACCCGTAGAGACCTATGAGGAAATGGCCGACCTTCGCCGGCACTCCGACATTCCCTTTTCCGCCCACATGATCGACCTGCCCAAAGCCGTGGCCCTGCGCTGCCCCGATTGCATCGTGACGAACGTCAATGAACATGGCGGCATCGCCCGCACCCGTGATTTCATCCGCTCCTGCGAGGCCTTCGGCGTCGGCTTCCGGTTCCACTCCGGCGAGACCGGTATTGCCTCAGCGGCCTACCTTCATCTTTCTGCAGCCTTGGAGCATGTGCGCGGAGCCAGCCAGACCCTCTTTCACTGGTACGGTGACGATGTGATCGAAGGCGGCCCATTCAAGCTTGAAAACGGTGTGACGCGGGTTCCCGAAGGACCCGGGCTTGGCGTCACCCTGGATGAGGCTGCGTTGAGACGTTGCCACGACCGCTATCTGGAAGAGGGTCCGTTCCCCGACGGCCGCAGCGGTGGTTACGGCAGTCTCTTTCGCAAACGCTAGACCGCAGAGAAAGCGCCTCCGATCTCCCGTTGCGGGGCGGCTGCCCGGACTGCGCTGCACCCGCAAGGTTGAACCCACGCCCCTTGCACGCCCGCAAACCTTCGGCCACAACCGCCCCCATGACGCCAGACATCCTCTGCATCGGATCGGTCCTGTGGGACATCATCGGCCGCTCGCCCACGTCGATGCGGCTGGGGTCGGATGTGCCGGGCCGCATCACCCGGCTTCCCGGCGGGGTGGCGATGAACATCGCCATGACGCTGCGCCGCTTTGGGCTGTCCCCTGCCCTCCTCACTGCCATCGGTCGTGATGTGGAAGGCGAAGAGCTTGTCGCGGCCTGTGACCGCATGGGCCTTCTGACCGCCCATATCTATCGCTCTGACGACCTTCCGACCGATCGTTACATGGCGATCGAAGGCGCGAATGGGCTGATCGCCGCCATCGCCGACGCGCACTCGCTTGAGGCTGCGGGCGACAAGATCCTGCGCCCGCTGGAGGATGGCCGCCTTGGGTCTCTCACCGCCCCCTGGCCCGCCCTGATCGCGCTTGATGGCAACCTGACCGAGGCGCTGCTCTCAGCCATCGCCACCTCGCCTCTGTTTGGCGCCGCCGACCTGCGGGTGGCCCCTGCTTCGCCCGGCAAGGCCGAACGGCTGCTGCCCTTGCTGACCCACCCGACCGCGACGCTTTATGTGAATCTTGAAGAGGCGAACATCCTCGCCAAATCGCAAGTCTCCACGGCGCCAGAGGCAGCCGCCGCCCTTCTCGCCCGTGGCGCCAGCCGGGTGCTGGTCACAAACGGCGGTGCGGTCTCGGCTGACGGCAGCCGCGACGGGGGTGTGATCGAAGGCGCGCCGCCACCGGTCCTGGTGACCCGCGTCACCGGTGCCGGTGACACATTCATGGCCGCCCATATCGTTGCCGAAGCGCAAGGCGCCGCCCGCCAGGTCGCCCTTGACGCCGCCCTGCGCGCCGCCGCCGCCTATGTTTCAGGAGAGATTGGATCATGACCATCCCCATGCTGCTTTCCCCCGAGGTGGCCGAGGCCAAGGCCGGCGGCATCCCCATTGTGGCGCTGGAAAGCACAATCATTACCCATGGCATGCCATTTCCGCAGAATGTGGAAACGGCTCGGCGGGTGGAGGCGGAAGTGCGCGCCCACGGGGCCGTGCCCGCCACCATCGCGATCATGGACCAGACTATCCACATCGGGCTGACCGATGACCAACTGCAGACCCTCGGCCAAGCCAAGAACGTGGCGAAACTCTCTCGCGCCGACCTTTCCGCCTGCATGGCATTGGGCGGCACCGGGGCGACGACCGTCGCGGCAACGATGATCTGTGCGCGGCTGGCAAAGATCGACGTCTTCGCCACCGGCGGCATCGGCGGCGTGCATCGCGGGGCTGAGACGACCTTCGACATATCCGCCGACCTTCGCGAACTCTCGGAGACCGCAGTCACCGTGGTCGCGGCGGGGGCAAAGGCGATCCTCGATCTGCCGAAGACGCTCGAGTACCTCGAAACCCTGGGTGTGCCCGTCATCGCCTTCGGGCAGGATGAGTTTCCTGCCTTCTGGTCCCGGACCTCGGGCTTGAAGGCACCGCTGCGGATGGACAATGCGGCCGGCATCGCCGCCGCCCATCTGATGCGGGGCCGGCTTGGTTTGCCCGGTGGGCAGCTGATTGCCAACCCGATCCCGGTAGGGGAGGAAATTCCGCGCAGCGAGATCATCCCCCATATCGAAGCCGCCTTGTCCGAGGCCACAGCTCAAGGGATCAGCGCCAAGGCCGTAACGCCCTTCCTTCTTCAGCGCCTCTTCGAACTGACGGCAGGCCGGTCCCTTCAGTCCAACATCGCACTTGTGCTGAACAATGCGCGGCTGGCATCAGGCATCGCGATGGAAATCGCGCGTCAGCGCAGGGATTTCTGACGAGAAAGCAGCGGGAAAGCAGCCCTGGGCCATTGGCAAGGCCGGGTGCGGACCATAGGTTGGCTCCGACCAACCCCACCGGAGCGCTTATGTCCGAACCCGACCAGTCCCGCCGCCGCAGCATCCTTGCCAGCCTGCGCGCCAGCTTTCTGACCGGGCTGGTCGTGGTTCTGCCCATCGGCCTGACGATCTATTTCGTCTGGACGCTGATCGGCTGGATCGACGGCTGGATCTTGCCCCTCATCCCCGCCGCCTACCAACCCGAAGCGCTGGTCGAGCGATATATCGGCCCCGCCGCCAACTTCCCCGTTCGGGGTGTCGGCGTCCTCGTCTTCCTGATCTTCACGATCATGATCGGCTGGATGGCAAAGGGCCTCTTCGGCCGATCGGTCATCCGGTATGGCGAGGACATGGTGGACCGGATGCCGATCATCCGGTCAGTCTATGGCGCGATCAAGCAGGTGGCGGAAACCTTCTTCAACAAGAAGGAACAAAGCTTTGATCAGGTTTGCCTTCTCGAATTCCCGCGCGCCGGGTCTTATGCGCTTGGCTTCATCTCCACCCGTCCCAAGGGCGAGGTGGCGCAACGCCTTGCCACTCTGGGGCCGGATTATTCGGCGGTTTTCGTCGGGCTTACGCCATTCACCTCGGGGATGCTCCTGTTCGTGCCGACCCAGGATCTTACGATCCTCGACATGAAGATCGACGATGCGGCCAAGCTGATCGTGTCTGGCGGCCTGGTCTACCCCTTGCCGAAAGACCCGTCCTAGCCGTGCTGCAAAAGCTCGGAGAGCTGCACGCTCGGCTCTTGCCCGATGCGCTTGCCATCCCCCTCCAGGAACCGCGCAGCCGCCGCACGGCCGGCCTGCTTGAGGCGGTCCAGCAGCTCCGGTGTCGGTGACAGCTTGCTGCTTGCAGTCAACTCGGCCATCAGCGCGTCGTCGGCGATCATGTGCAGCCGGACCTCCTTCATCTGGCCCCGCTCCATCCGCCCCTCGGCCAGAAGTCGGCGGACAAAATTGATGGCCCGCAATTCGCCCAGAAGGCTTGCGTTGAAGCTGATCTCGTTCATCCGGTTCTGAATCTCTTCCGGCGTCTGGGGCACAGATTCCCGACGCATCGGGTTGATCGACACGACCAGCACATCTTCGGGCAGGTCGGGTTCATACAACGGGAAAAGGGCCGGGTTACCAGCGAAGCCGCCATCCCAGTAGGCGTCTCCGTCAATCTCCACTGCCTGAAACACCGTGGGCAGGCAGGCCGAGGCCATCAACGCTCCAGCCGTGATCTCGGCGCCGGAAAACACCTTGATCTTCCCTGTGCGGACATTCGTTGCACTGACGAACAGGCGCGGCGCATCCGTCGCGCAGACATGGCCAAAATCGAGATCGCGGACGACCGGCTCCAGCGGGTTCTGCCAGCTTTTGCCCCAGGCATAAGGCGAATAGAGCTGCGCTGTCAGCCCTGCCGCAGAGACCGGCATGACCGCCTCGGCCGCCTCTTGCCAGTAGCGCACGACCGGCATGAAAGGCTGCAACCACGGGATCATCCGAAGATCGCCCACGGCTCCCACCTGGTGCCACAGCCGGTCCAGTCGCTTCTGCGCCGCAACCCGTCCGCCTGCAATCAGTCCCGCCTTCAGGGCCGCCCCGTTCAACGCCCCGGCCGACGTGCCGGAGATCGCCGCTATCTCAAGGTCATCCTCCTCGAGCAGCCGGTCAAGCACGCCCCAGGTGAAGGCGCCATGTGCCCCGCCACCCTGCAGAGCCAGGTTGACCCGCCTCACAGCGCCGTCCAGCCGCCATCGACCGAGATCGTCGTCCCCGTCACCTGATCCGCAGCCGCGCTGCACAGATAGACGGCCGTGCCGCCAACCTGCTCGACCGTAGCGAACTGCCGCGAGGGCTGGCGCAGAAGCATCACTTCGCGGATCACCGTCTCGCGGTCCATGTTGTGCGCCTTCATCTGGTCCGGGATCTGCGCTTCGACCAAGGGGGTCAAAACGTAGCCCGGGCAGATCGCGTTTACCGTGATGCCCTGCCCGGCACATTCCAGCGCCACCGTCTTCGACAGCCCGACGGTCCCGTGCTTGGCCGCCACATAAGCCGATTTGTAGGGGCTGGCAGTCAACCCGTGAGCGGAGGCGACATTGACGATCCGCCCCCAGCCCTTTGCTCGCATCCCCGGCAGGGCCGCCGCGGTCGTGTGGAACGCCGATGTCAGGTTGATCGCGATGATCGCATCCCACTTCTCGACCGGGAACTCCTCGATCCCGGCAACGAACTGGATGCCGGCATTGTTCACCAGAATGTCGCAGCCCCCGGCCTTGTCGATCAGCGCCCGGCATTCAGCCCCCTTCGACATGTCAGCCGCAATGTAGCGCGCCGCAATGCCGTGGCGCGCGCCAAGGTCGCGTGCCAACTCATGATCCTCGGGCCGGTCGGTGAAGCTGTTGAGCACGATCTCGGCCCCGGCTGCCGCCAGCGCTTCGGCCACCCCCAGCCCGATTCCTGAGTTTGACCCGGTGATGACCGCGCGCTTGCCTGCCAATGTCATGGTCAGTCCCATATCCGCCCCTCATGCTGCATGTGCGAAACAATGCCATGCAGCGCAGCAAAGGGAAAGCTTTGGACCACACATAAGACCGGCGCAAAAAAAACGCCGGCGCAAGGCCGGCGTTAAGTCTTTGAGGCAGGTTTCATACAGGCAAGAAACCTATCGAGCAGTAAGTTCTGTATAGTCTCCTCTCCGCCGATGGCCAAGCTAAAAGTTTGAATTGCCACGTCGACCCGCATAATGTTCGGGGCAAAGAACAACAGCTTAGACAGGGAAGCTTCCGTAATGTCGCGCGATCTGACGACCAACCTCCGCCGCCTCGCCCTGCTTGCTGTCCTTGCCTTGACGGCAAGTGCTGCGGCTGCCGACCCTCAGCATGGCATAGCTATGTATGGAGAGCCGGCCCTCCCCCCGGATTTTGTGTCCCTGCCCCAGGCCAACCCCGATGCACCCAAGGGAGGCAGCATCACGCTTTCCGTGAACGGCAGCTTCGATACGCTCAACCCCTTCATCACCAACGGCTCTCCGGCCGAAGGCGTCACTGCCCTGACCTTCGAGACGCTGATGGCCCGCAGCTTCGATGAACCCTTCACTCTCTACGGTCTTCTGGCCGAATCGATTGAGACGGACGACGCCCGCAGCTTTGTCGCCTTCACCCTGCGCGAGGGGGCCCGATTCTCGGACGGCACCCCGGTGACGGTGGAAGACGTGTTGTGGAGCTACGAGACCCTCGGCACCCTAGGGCACCCTCGCTACCACACCGCTTGGAAGAAGGTCGCCACAGCCGAAGCAACCGGCCCGCGCAGCGTGCGCTTCACCTTCAACACTGAAGACCGTGAATTGCCGCTGATCCTCGGCCTTCGCCCGATCCTGAAGAAGGCGGATTTCGACGGCAAGACCTTCGACGCCACCACGCTCGACACCCTCACCGGGTCCGGTCCCTATGTCGTCGATCAGGTTGATCCCGGCGTCAGCATCACCTATCGCCGCAATCCTGAGTGGTGGGGCGCCGAACTGCCCGTGAACCGCGGCCAGTGGAACTTCGACACGCTGCGCTACGAATACTTTGCCAATCCGGTCGCGGTGTTCGAATCGGTCAAGACCGGCGCCATCAGCGCCTATCGCGAAGATAACCTTGCCAAATGGTCCAGCCGCTATGACTTCCCCGCAATCGCAGACGGCAGCATGGTCAAGCTTGAGGTTCCGCACGACCGCCCCTCGGGCATCATCGGTTTCGTGATGAATACCCGCAAACCGTTCTTCGCCGACTGGCGGGTGCGTGAGGCGATGATCCAGCTGTTCAATTTCGACTTCGTCAACCAGACGATGACGGGTGGGGCCGCACCACGTATCACCTCGTATTTCTCCAACAGCCCCTTTGCGATGACACCCGGCGCCCCGGCAGAAGGCGAGGTCCTCGCGCTGCTGGAGCCGTTCAAGGCCGATCTCCTGCCCGGCACGCTGGACGGTTACGCCCTGCCTGAAACCGACGGAACACCTGCCAACCGCACCGGCCTTCGCAAGGCCCTGTCGCTGCTGGAGGAGGCAGGCTGGGTCGTCGGTGACGATGGCGCCCTGCGAAATGCCGCCGGGGATCCGTTTGCCTTCGAAATCCTTTTGACCATCGGCCAGGACGAAGCCGCTTCCATCGCCGCGATCTACTCCGAGGCGCTGAAGGCCGTTGGCATCGACGCAAAGGTCACAATGCTCGATTCGGCCCAGATGAAGACCCGGACTGATGCCTTCGATTTCGACATGACCTACATGATCCGCACCATGTCGCTGTCGCCCGGCAACGAACAGACGTTGTATTGGAGCGCGGAAGCCGCCGACACCCCCGGATCTCGCAACTGGATGGGGGTGAAATCTCCCGCCATCGACACGGCAATCGCGGCGATGCTGTCGGCCCACACGCTGGAAGGCTCGGCCACTGCTGCTCAGGCGCTGGACCGGCTCTTGACGGCTGGGCGCTACGTCGTCCCCTTCTGGTTCGCCGACCGCAACCTGATCGTCCATTCCAAGGCGCTGAAACATCCCGAAACCGTCCAGCTTTACGGCGACTGGGGAAACTCGTATCTTCCAGCCCTGTGGTGGTACGAAGAATGACCCCCAAGACCGGACAATGAGGTAAGAGTATGAAAAAGCTGATCCTTCTGACCCTGGCCCTCGCGGCGCTGTCGGCCTGCAACACGATTGCGGGTGTCGGGGAAGACGTCAGCGCCGGTGCGCGCACTGTGCAGGATACGTTCTGACCTCAGACCTCGTCGCGCCTCTCCGGCAACCGGATCACGGTGACCGAGCAATGCGCCTCAGCCACGACCTGAGCCGAGACTGACCCCAGATAGCGCCGCGTGGTCGAATGGCCGCGCGCGCCCATCAAGATGTGGTCGACGTGGTTCGCTGTCGCATAATCCAGGATCGCCTGTCCGGGATCAGGCCCTTCCAGCACGCTGTAGGTCAGCTTGTGGTCGGGCAGATCGATGCTGTCGGCCCAGGCTTTCAATGCGACCAATCGTTTCACATGCAGGTTGTTGCCTTGGTCGTCGGTGCCTTGGTCGACCCCGATCCTTGTGGTCTTGATCACGTTCACGCAGGCAATCCGGGCCTCCGGCTCGATCGTCAGCATCCGCTGGACTGCCCGGCGCAGCACCTCGGCCAGCTTCTCGCCTTCAGGGGAAAGGTCCACCGCCACCACGATCACCGGGACAATGGCAAGCTGCGCCGCGACCGACAGTGGTGCCTTGAAACGCCGGATCTTCCGCATGATCCGCCAGCGGTCCCAGACCTGCAGCCAGCCGTCACGCCGGGTCTTCATTGCGCGCGCTGTCAGCTTCACCTGCGCCGGATGGGCAAGGTCGAAGGCCAGTTGCGCTGCGGATTGATACCGTCGCATCGGGTCCACCACCAGAGCGCGAAGGATGATCTCCTGCAGCCACTCCGGAATCTCGGGACGGATCGCACGCGGCGGTTCGGGGTCGCGCCACAGCCGCTTGCGCACAGCCCGCAGCGTCTCGGGCGTGCCCCACGGGTTGCGCCCCGTCGCCAGCGCATAAAGCATCGCACCCAGGGCAAAGATGTCCGACCTCGGGTCATCCCGACAGCGCAGGTATTGTTCCGGCGCGATGAAGGGAAAGGTCCCCATCGGAATGGTGAACTCCTCTGCCAGCAGGTCCGGCAGCTGGTCGTGGCGCGACAGGCCGAAGTCGACAAGCACCATCTCACCACTTTGGCGCTGCAAGAAGTTCTCGGGCTTGAGGTCCAGATGAATGACATGCTGACGGTGCAGATCGGCGACCGCATCCACCATCCTTGCAGCGATCTCGATCACGTCTGACAGGGGCAGCGGCGCGCGCAGGAACACGGGCAGGAAACTGCCGCCCTCGATCTTCTCGACCACGATATAGGGCATCACGTCGAACCCGCCGATCCCGATGACCTTGGGCACATGCGGGCCAGCCAGCCTGGGCATGATCATCTGCTCGACCTCGAAGCCGACGATTGTCGGGCCATCATAGCCGTCGAGGATCGTCGGCACCTTCATGACCATCGGCAGGCTATGGTCCGGGTGGGTCACCGCCCAGATTGTGGCGAAGCCGCCGGTATGAAGCTTTTCACCCAGGGTGAAGCCGTCGATCTGTAGTCCGGGAGAGGGCCTCATCAGCTTACTCTCCTTTCAACAGGCGCAGGGCCAGCGCTTCGGGCAGACCCGCCGCGCGGACTTTTGCGGCCACCGCTGCCGCATCGTAGGGCGTGTGGCGGAACGTCAACTCGTTTGATTCCGTATCCAGCAACGCCCATCCCGCCTGTGCCACGCCGTCGCGCGGCTGGCCCACCGCGCCCACCACTGCCAGCCAGCGCCGACTGCGCAAGAGCGGGATCGGCAGGTTCGGCTTGAACTCCTGCTGGCGGACCACGCCGCCAAGATCGCAACTGGCAAGAAGCGGGATGTGCGTGTGTCCGCAACAGATCACCCGCGCCGTGCTGGCACGGAACGACGGTGCTGCCCTGTTGTCCGAGGTGACATAGCTGAACGCGCCAGGATCGCTGGCCGAAGCGTGAACGAAAAGCAGACCGTCAAGAGCTTCCATGAGCGGCAACGCCTTCAGGAATGCTTTCTGATCCCGTGTCAGCTGTGCCTTTGTCCAGTCCATAGCCAGTCGCGCGTTGGTCGACATTCCTTCGTCCGCGCCGGCCGCCGCCGCATCGTGGTTGCCCTGCACACAGAGCGCGCCCTCTGCGACCAGCGCCGCCACTTTGTCGCAGCACCACCCGGGCTCAGGCCCATAACCCACGATGTCGCCCAGAAAGACCAGCCGCTCCGCCCCGCGCGCCTGTGCATCCCCAAGCACGGCCTCGAAGGCCTCGCGATTGGCGTGAATGTCAGTAAGGATCGCCAGCTTCACCCTTGTCCCCCCACGCTGCCATTCAACCCTAGCCGCCCATCAGCGCCCCAACCATGAGGCAGATCAAACCAGAGAGGTGACCCACAGGATGGTCGCATCGTCATCCGACAGGCTGATCACATTGTGCCCCATCGATGCGTCGTAATACGCGCTGTCGCCGCGGCGCAGGTCGACCGGTTCATAAAATTCGGTGTAAAGCCGCACGACGCCGGTAAGGACAAACAGGAACTCCTCGCCGTCGTGGCGCACCCAGCCATCGAACTCGGTCACATCGCGGGCACGAATCGTGGCCCGGTAGGGCAGCATCTGCTTTTTCGTCAGGCTTCCGGCCAGCAGTTCATGCTCATAAGTCACCGTCGGCTGGCTGAGGCCCTCGCCCGCCTTGGTTACCGCCATGCGCCCGTTGACTTGCGCCTTGGATGGCGGCGTGAACAGTTGCGGCACCGAAATTGCCAACCCCAGCGCCAGTTTCTTCAGGGCGTCGTAGGTCGGGCTCATCTGCCCGTTCTCGATCTTTGACAGGGTGGACCGCGCCAGTCCTGCCCGCTGCGCCGCTTCCTCCAGCGTCCAGCCGAGGGACCGGCGCAACTCGCGAACGCGCAGGCCAAGGTTGAGAGGCTCGACGCTGGCGTCGTTTCCCGCCTCGCGGGCCACACGGATCAAGGTTTTCGGGTCGCCGGGCTGCATGGTTCCGCGATAGTCGACGCAAGCCCCGCTTGCAACTGTCGGGCGTGGGTGTAAGCCCTTCGTCCATGCTTTCGGTGATCGACACGCGCCCCTATCCGGCCCTGCCTTCCGCCTTCAACCTTGCAGGCCATGTGCTGGCCCGTCCGGCAGGGCTTGGCGACAAGCCGGCGCTAGTTATCCTGCATTCGGCGCATGACGAGGTCATCAGCCACGCCCGCCTGCAGACGATGATCCTTGGCAGCGCCACTGCCGTGACCAACCTTGGTCTCGCCCCCGGTGCACGCATCCTGCTGCGCCTCGGGAACGGCCCCGCCTTCCCCATCCTCTTCCTTGCCGCCATCGCTGCCGACCTTGTCCCCGTGCCCACTTCCGCCGCCCTGACAGGACCCGAGGTCACGCGCCTGGCCGCTCTCGTCCAGCCGCAACTGATCATCGCGGAACCCGGCCTGGCCCTGCCCGATCACCCTGCCCCGGTCATCGCTCCCGACCTTCACACCTGGGAGTGTCAGCCACCCCTGACCCCTCAACCCGGCGACCCTGAGCGGGAGGCCTATGTGATTTGCACCTCTGGCACCTCCGGCCAGCCCGCCGCCGTGTCGCACGCCCACCGCGCCATTCTTGCCCGTGCCGCGATGCATCAGGCATGGGAGGGGCTGACTGGGCAAGACCGCCTGCTCCACGCCGGCGCGATGAACTGGACCTACACCCTTGGCACCGGGCTCCTCGACCCCTGGACCTTGGGTGCCACCGCCCTTGTCCCCTCGGCAGGAACCCCTCCTGCGGCGCTTCCAGCTCTCCTCGCCCGCGCCAATGCCACGATCTTCGCGGCGGCTCCCGGCATTTTCCGCCAGATGCTGCGCAGCCCTTTCCCAGCGCTCCCCACCCTCCGCCACGCCCTTTCGGCCGGCGAAGCGCTACCCGAGACCACCCGCAGCGCCTGGACCCGCGCCACCGGCACGGCGGTGCATGAGGCGCTCGGCATGACAGAGATATCGACCTACATCTCCGGGTCCCCCAGCCGCCCCGCACCACCCGGCACCACCGGCTTCGTGCAACCCGGCCGCCATGTTGCCATCCTTGGCGAGGACGGCCACCCCGTAGCCCGGGGCACCATGGGTCAGCTTGCCGTCGGCCGCGGGGACCCGGGACTGATGCGCGGCATCCTGGGCGCCGCTCCTCTGCAAGAGCCTTGGTTCCGCACCGGTGACCTCGCCCGAATGGAGCCCAGTGGGGCTGTCACCCACCTTGGCCGCGCTGATGACCTTTTGAACGCGGGCGGCTTCAGGGTCGCGCCGATCGAGATCGAGGCTGCGTTCCAAGACCTCCCCGACCTTGTCGCTTGTGCCGCCTCGGAAGTGCGACTTACGCCCGAAACCACCCTGTTGGCTCTGTTTTATGAGGCTTCGGGCAGCATCGACCCTTCACTTCTTCACCAGCGCGCGGAACTTGCCCTTGCCCGCTGGAAGCAGCCAAGGCACTACCAGCGCGTTGCCACCCTGCCCCGCACCGCCAACGGCAAGCTGATCCGCCGCGCCCTGCCCGCCCTGTTCCAGAGACCCGACCCATGATCCGCCTCGACATCTTCTCCGATCCCGTCTGCCCCTGGTGCTACATCGGCAAGGCCAACCTTGACCGCGCCCTGCGGGACCATGCGCTGAACCCGTTCGCGATCCTGTGGCACCCGTTCCAGCTGAACCCCGACCTTCCCTCCGAAGGAGTGGCCAAGCGCGCCTATCTTGAAGCGAAGTTCGGCGGCCCCGCCAAGGTTGATGCCATTCACGACCGCCTGCGTGAGGTGGCCAAGGCCGCAGGAGTGGATATGGATCCGGACAAACCTCAGCGGATGCCGAACACGCTGAACGCCCACCGCCTGATCCACTGGGCGGGGATCGAAGCGGTGCAGCCCGACGTGGTAGACCGTCTGATGCGCGCCTATTGGGTCGAAGGCCGCGACATCGGCGCCCTCGAAACCCTCGCCGACATCGCAGCCGAAGCCGGGATGGATCGCGCTGCCACCCTGCGCCTCCTCCACTCTGACGCCGACGCCGACGACATTGCCGCCCGTGACGCCGATGCCCGCTCCAAGGGCGTGACAGCCGTGCCGACGTTTCTGGTCGCGCAGCAATACGTCGTCTCCGGGGCACAACCCCCCGAGACCTGGTCGAACGTCATCGCCGAATTGACCGCCCCCCCACAAGGCCAGGTGCATTGACCAGCCCGGTGGCCGCCGGCCCGAAGATTTCGCAGACCGAATTCATCGCGATCATGGCGATGCTCTTTGCCACCATCGCGATCTCCATCGACGCGATGCTGCCTGCCCTGCCGGACATTGCCGCCAGCCTCACGCCGGATGCCCCGAACGCCGCCCAACTGGTCATCACCAGCTTCGTCTTCGGCATGGGGCTGGGCACGCTCTTCGCCGGACCACTGTCAGATGCCTTCGGCCGCAAGCGCATCATCATGCTGGGCTCCGGTCTCTATGCCCTCGCCGCGCTCGCCTGCTATTTCGCACCGTCGCTCGAAATCCTGCTGGCCGCGCGCATCGTGCAAGGCATTGGCGCCGCCGCTCCGCGCACGGTGTCCATCGCCATGATCCGTGACCTTTTCAGCGGGCGCGAGATGGCCAGGATCATGTCCTTCGTAATGATGATCTTTACCGTCATTCCCGCTGTGGCCCCTCTCATGGGGCAGGGAATCATCGCCATCGCCGACTGGCACGCGATCTTCCTGGCCTACATCGCGTTTTCCGCGGTCATCATGCTGTGGATGGGCCTGCGCCAGCCGGAAACACTGGCCGTGACGAAGCGCCGTCCGCTCCACGTCGCCACCCTGTGGTCCGCCACGAAAGAGCTTGCGCAGCACCGGGTCGTTGTCATTTCCACCCTGGTGCAGACACTGACGCTGGGAGCCCTCTTCGCCACCCTCTCCTCGATGCATGGCATCTTCGAGCTGCGCTTCGACCGGGCCGAAAGCTTCCCCCTCTGGTTCGCCTTCATCGCTCTCGCCTCCATGTCGGGCAGCATCCTGAACAGCCGCATCGTGATGAGCTTCGGGATGCGTCGCGTGATCGTCCTGACCTTCACCGCGCAACTTGGCCTGACGATCCTGTGCCTTGTCGCCGTCAGCACGGGCCTCATGCCGGAAGGATTGGCCTTCCCGGCTCACCTTCTGTGGTCGATCGGGCTCTTCAGCATGTTGGGTCTGACCCTCGGCAACCTGAACGCCCTTGCGATGGAGCCGGTCGGCCACATCGCCGGACTGGCCGCATCGGTCATCTCCGCGCTGGCGACGGTGGGATCGGTCCTCCTCGCCATTCCGGTTGGTCTGGCGTTCAACGGCACCCTTGTCCCGCTTCTTGGCGGCGTGACGGTGCTGATAGCCGCCGCGCTGACGCTGATGCGCCTTGGGCTGCCAACGCGTTAAGCCTTCTTGCCAGCCTTCACGACTTCGGCCAGGTCGCGCGCGATGTTGAAGGCGCCCTTGATCCGGTCACCCTCGGTCTTCATCTCGCCGGTGAGCACGATCTTGTTGCCATTGACCCGCGCCGCCGGGCCTTGGGCCTTCAGGAAGTCGACCAGCCCGCCGGGATTGGCAAACTTGTCATTGTGGAACTGGACCGTCGCACCCTTCGGCCCGGCATCCAGCTTGGAAATCCCCGCCCGCTTGCACATCGCCTTGATCCGCACGATCAGCATCAGCGTGTTCACTTCTTTCGGCAGCGCGCCGAAGCGGTCGATCAACTCTGCTGCGAACCCCTCCAGTTCAACCTTCGTGCCCAGCGACGACAGTCGCCGGTAAAGCCCAAGCCGGATGTCGAGGTCAGGGATATAGCTTTCCGGGATCATCACCGGCACGCCCAGGTTAAGCTGCGGGCTCCAGCCGTCATCGACCGTGGTCAGTCCCTGCAATTCCCCCGATTTGATCTTGGCAATCGTGTCTTCCAGCATCTGCTGGTACAGTTCATAGCCGACTTCGCGGATGTGGCCGGACTGTTCCTCACCCAGAAGGTTCCCCGCGCCGCGCAGGTCGAGGTCGTGGCTGGCAAGGTTGAACCCGGCCCCCAGGCTGTCAAGGCCGCCCAGAAGCCGCAGCCGTTTCATTGCCTGCGGCGTCAGCGGAGCGCGCGGCTTCGTGGTGAGGTACGCATAGGCCCGCGTCTTCGACCGCCCCACCCGGCCCCGGATCTGATATAGCTGGCTCAGGCCAAACATATCCGCCCTGTGGACAATCATGGTGTTTGCGGTCGGAATATCGAGCCCGCTTTCAACAATGCTGGTGGCGACCAGTACGTCATGCTTGCCGTCATAGAACTGGTTCATCCGGTCATCCAGATCGCCGGCAGCCAACTGCCCATGCGCGATGACATAGGAGACCTCGGGCACATGGTTCCTCAGGAAATCCTCGACCTCCGGCAGATCACTGATGCGGGGCACCACATAGAAGGACTGTCCGCCCCGGAACCGCTCCCGCAGCAGCGCTTCGCGGATGGTGATGGTATCGAACTCGCTGACATATGTGCGGATCGCCAGACGGTCGACCGGAGGTGTGGCGATGATCGACAGGTCGCGCACCCCGGTCAGGGAAAGCTGCAGCGTCCGCGGGATCGGCGTCGCCGTCAGCGTCAGGACGTGAACTTCCGACCGCATCTCCTTCAGCCGCTCCTTGTGCGTGACGCCGAAGTGCTGCTCTTCGTCGATCACCAGAAGCCCAAGGTTCTTGAAGCTGATTCCCTTCGCCAGAAGCGCATGGGTACCGACGACGATATCTACCGACCCATCGCTGATCGCCGCCCGCGTGGCATTGGCATCCTTCACGGTAACAAATCGCGACAAGGGCCTGATAGAGATGGGAAAACCACGAAACCGCTCGGCAAAGCTGCGGTAGTGTTGGCGGGCCAGCAGCGTTGTCGGGCAGATCACCGCCACCTGCATCCCTGACAAGGCCGCCACAAAGGCCGCCCGCATCGCGACTTCGGTCTTGCCAAAGCCCACGTCGCCTACAACAAGGCGGTCCATCGGGCTGCCCTTCTCCAGGTCCGCCACCACATCGGCAATCGCCGAAAGCTGGTCATCCGTCTCCTGATACGGGAATCGCGCAGCAAAGGCCTCCCAGATCGAATGCGGCGCCTCCAGGATCGGCGCATGGCGCAAGGCCCGCTCTGCCGCGATCCGCATCAGCCGGTCGGCGATCTCCTTTATCCGTTCCTTCAGCTTGGCCTTCTTCGCCTGCCAGGCCCCGCCGCCAAGACGGTCCAGCAACCCTTCCTCATGGCCATAGCGGGACAGAAGCTCGATGTTCTCCACCGGCAGGTAAAGCTTTGCGTTTTCGGCATATTCCAGCATCACGCAAGCATGCGGAGCACCCAGCGCCGTGATCGTCTCGATCCCCAGATAGCGGCCCACGCCATGTTCGACATGCACCACCAGATCACCGACCGTCAGCGTATCCACCTCGCGCAGGAAGTTGTCGGCCTTGCGTTTGCGGCGTGGTTTGCCGACAAGGCGGTCGCCCAGCACATCCTGCTCGGAAATTACCGCCAGTCCGGGGGCCACAAACCCTGCCTCCAGCGGCCAGAGGAGCAGGAAAAGCCCACCTTTCCCCTCCGGCACAGCGCGGAAATCGGCAATCTCGGTGATCCCCGTCACGCCGCTGTCTTCCAAAAGCCCGCGCAACCGGTCTCGCGCGCCCTCGGACCAGCTGGCGATGACCACCTGCCCCGACCGCGCAAGTGCCTTCACATGGTCCGACAAGGCCTCGAAAAGGTTCACCTTCTCCTGCTGGCGCTCCGGTGCGAAGCTTCGGCCCGGCCGTGCGCCGGCGTCCAGCACGCCTGGCCCAGGGCTTTGGGCCAATGGGGAAAGCTGAACCACCCGGTGCGTGGCCACCGCCGCGTCCCACCCGGCATCATCGAGATACAACTCCCCCGGCGGTACGGGCTTGTAGACCGTATCGATCCGGCCCTTCGCGCCCATCGCTTCGTGGCGACTGTCATAGCTGTCGTCGATGCTCTCCCACCGTGCCAGCCGCGCCGGGGTGACCTGGTCGTCCAGCATCACCGAAGCGCCCGGAAGGTAGTCGAACAGCGTCTCCAGCCCGGCGTGGAAGAACGGCAGCCAATGCTCCATCCCCTGATGCTTGCGGCCGGCACTCACAGCCTCGTACAAGGGGTCATCCGTGCCCGCTGCGCCAAAGCTGATGCGATAGTTCTGCCGGAACCGTGCAATCGATCCTTCGTCAAGGATCACTTCCGACACGGCGGAAAATTCCACCTTCTTCAGCTTTTCGATCGTTCGCTGCGTCTCAGGGTCAAAGCGCCGCGCGCCATCCAGCACGTCGCCAAAGAAATCAAGGCGAATCGGCCCCCCCGGCCCTGGCGGGAAAATGTCCACGATTCCGCCGCGCAGGGCATAATCCCCGGGCTCGGCCACGGTCGAAACCGGTGAAAACCCCATCCGCGCCAGAAACCCCTTCAGCCGTCCCTCGTCGACCCGCTCGCCCACCACGGCCCGAAAGGACGCAGCCCGCACCACGTCACGCGAAGGGATCCGCTGGGTAGCTGCATTGAGCGTGGTCAGAAGAACGAATGGCCCCGTCATTCCGTCGGCCAGTGCGGCCAGCGTTGCCATCCGCCGCGCGCAGATCTCGGGGTTGGGGCTGACGCGATCGTAGGGCAGGCAATCCCAGGCCGGAAAGTCCAGCACCGCCACATCCGGGGCCAGTACCGCCAAGGCCGCCCGCATCGCCTCAGCCCGCTTGTCGTCGCGCGCGACATGCACGACCTGCGCGCCGCGCTTGACCTCACGCGATACCAAAAGGGCGTCAAACCCCTCGGGCGCGCCGCCCAGAATGATACGATCGACTGCCATGTCTCAAACTCAGTTCAGGATCGACAGGCTGATGTTCTGCCAGGTGCCGTACATTGCCGTGACGAAGATCGCCAACATGCCGATAACTTGTGTCCACCGCCGGTGCACGATCAGCCGTCGGTGCAACTCGGCCCCGGTGTTCTCGCCCGCCAGAAGGCGCCGGCAAACCCGAACGCTCAGCCAGACCACCAGGCTCATCGGGGCCATCATCAGGAACACCGCCGCAGCAAACTCCACGTCATAGACAAAGGCCAGCACGCCCAGCACCGTCAGCCAGAAGAAGCCGAGGGCAACCAGGATGACCGCGCCCTGATCGACCAGATGGATAAGCCGTCCGGCGTTGATCCGCACCAGATCCTCGACATCGGCCTGCGCCTGTCCATCCTCGCGACGCGCGCGCTGGATCATGTCGAATGGAACACCCAGAACCCAGTGGCTTGTCGAGGACCACAGCACCGCCAGCGCGATCCAGTACCACAGATTCGAGAAGGACCGCATGTCGATCACTTCGAAGACGGTCTCAAACAACTCCACCTGGCTGGTCTTCCTTTCCTGCGCCTTGCTTAGGCCTCTGGTCCCTTGAGATGCGTCGCTTTCCATGGCAGGCAAGGAAGAAAGCCGCAAGCCCCCGCTTGCACCCTTGAAGGAGCCTTGCGTGCAGCCCGTATTCGCCCCCTACCCCCAAACCCGCTTCCGCCGCACCCGCCGCTCGGCCGCCCTGCGTGCGCTTACCCAGGAAAACACGCTAAACGCCGGTGACCTGATCTGGCCGGTTTTCGTGCGCGACGGTTCGGGCCTGCAAGAGCCCATCGCCTCAATGCCTGGCGTTGACCGCCTTTCCATCGACCTTGTCGTCGAGGCGGCAGCCACGGCCAATGACCTTGGCATTCCGGCAATCTGCCTTTTCCCCTATACCGATCCCGCCCTCAAGACCGCCGACTGCCGCGAGGCCTGGAATCCCGAAAACCTCGCCAATCGGGCGATCCGCGCGATCAAGTCCCAGGTCCCGGACATTGCGGTGATGACCGATGTGGCGCTCGACCCCTACAATGCACACGGCCATGACGGGCTCGTTGTCGATGGCGTGATCCTGAACGACGAAACCATCGAGGCGCTGGTCAAGATGACCCTTGCCCAGGCGGAAGCGGGGGCCGACATCCTGGGGCCATCCGACATGATGGATGGCCGGATCGGCGCGATGCGCTCGGCGCTTGAAACTGCGGGTCACAAAGACGTTTCGATCCTCAGCTATGCCGCGAAATATGCCTCTGCCTTCTACGGACCGTTCCGCGATGCCGTCGGGGCCTCCGGGGCGCTGAAGGGTGACAAGAAGACCTATCAGATGAATCCGGGCAACAGTGACGAGGCCCTGCGCCTTGTCGCGCGCGACCTGTCCGAGGGCGCGGATATGGTCATGGTCAAGCCGGGTATGCCCTATCTCGACATCTGCCGCCGGGTGAAAGACGCCTTTGGCGCGCCAACCTTCGCCTACCAGGTCTCGGGCGAATACGCGATGATCAAGGGGGCCGCACTGAATGGCTGGATCGACGGCGAGAAGGCGATGCTGGAAAGCCTGCTCGGCTTCAAGCGCGCCGGCTGCGATGGCATCCTGACCTACTTCGCGCCCGAGGTCGCCCGGCTCCTGCGCTCCTATTGAAACTGTGCCTGCACCGTTGCCGTCAGATCGTTGAGCGAAAAAGGCTTCGGCAGGAAGACCGAATTCGGGATGCGCGCCTGATCTTCCGACAGCGAATCCTCGGCGTAGCCTGACACGAAGATCACCCGCACGTTCGGCCGTGTCTGGAGCGCAATCTTTACCCAGGACGGGCCATCCATGCCCGGCATCACCACGTCGGTAACGAAGACATCCACCTCCAGGCTTGGGTCTTCCAGTGTCTTCAGCGCCTCTTCTGCTGTCGCAGCCTCCAGCACCGTGTAGCCCCGCAGGCGCAGCGCACGACCGGCAAAGGCGCGCACCGGAGCCTCGTCCTCGACCAAGAGGACCACGCCTTCGCCGGGTTTCGACGGGCCGCGTCGGGGCTCTGGCTCTGCCGCAGGCAGGTCCGGTCCGTCAAAGACCGGGAAGAAGATCGAGAAGGTCGTCCCGGTCCCTGGCGTCGAATCCGCGAAGATGAAGCCGCCGGACTGCTTGACGATCCCGTAGGCCATCGACAGGCCAAGCCCGGTGCCCTCTCCCACGCGCTTTGTCGTGAAGAACGGCTCGAAGATCTTCTGCAGGTTCTCGGATGGAATGCCAGTCCCGGTGTCGATCACCCTGATCACCGAATAATCCCCCGCGGGCACCACGGCGCGGTCGCGGCGCAGGCCGTCGACAAGGGTGACCGGCTCGGTCTCGATCACGATGCTGCCGCCCTCGGGCATGGCGTCGCGCGCGTTCACAACCAGATTGATCAACACCTGCTCCAGCTGCCGCCGGTCGGCTCGCACCGGCTTCAGCACGCGGTCGGTCTGCCGGCCAAGCGGCGCAAGCTTCAATCCCACCCGCTCGACCACCAGCCGGTTCAAGAGGTGCGTGAGGTCCGAAAGCACTTCTTCAAGGTCAAGCCTTTCGGGCTTCAGCGTCTGTTTTCGCGAAAACGCCAGCAACTGCCCCACCAGCGAGGCCGCCCGGTTTGCATTCTGCCGGATCTGCTCCAGGTCGGCAAAGTCGGGGTCGCCATGGCCCCGACGCAAAAGCAGGAGGTCACAGTGCCCGGAAATGGCGGTCAGCAGGTTGTTAAAATCATGCGCAATACCCCCGGCAAGCTGGCCGATGGCCTGCATCTTCTGACTTTGGATGAACTGCGCCTCCAACGTCTTCAGCCGCGTCGCGTCGTTCAGCACCGCCAGCGCGCTGGTCCGACCCCCCTCGACAAAACGCCGGAGGGTGACTTCGATGAAGCTTTCCTCTCCCGCACCCCGCGCGCGCAGGACCTCGGTCCCGCCGGGCAGGCGGCCTGCCACAACATCGCCCAGCCAGTCGGTGACCGGGCGGCCAAGGCCTTCGAACAGGTCGTGAAACATCAACGACCGCAGTTCGCCCTGCAAAAGCAGCTCCCGGGCCGCCCGGTTGGCGCTGCGCAGCACCCCGTCCGGCCCAAAGGTCATCAGCGCCACTGGCACCTCCTCCAGATCCGCGCCGCCCGCTTCGGCCCCCGCCTCGGTCTTCTGCCGGTCGGGCCGCGGCTCGGCCGGGGTCTGGCCGTCGGGCAGCTGGAAATCCTCTACCCGCCAGAGGAACCTGTCAGCCCCTGCCCGGTGCACCGTCAGACGCATGATCCCGGCATGGATGGCCACATCTTCCCGCGCGGCACCCAATTCTGCCGCACGGGCCTGCAGCTTCAGAAGGACAGCACCGGGGTTGAGGACATTGCGACCCAGCGCCTCTGTCATGGAGCGGCAGTCCAGGCCGAAC
Organism: Rhodobacter sp.; assembly: GCA_031425795.1. Classification (GTDB taxonomy): domain Bacteria; phylum Pseudomonadota; class Alphaproteobacteria; order Rhodobacterales; family Rhodobacteraceae; genus Tabrizicola. The sequence continues at coordinate 26,491 of JANPJZ010000127.1, forward strand.
CGCGCCTCGGCGGCCGCGTTCCGCAGGGTCACTCCGCCATCGGGATCGGTCGAGAAACAGGGGGCAGCATCATCGGCCACAAGACGGAAGGTCCGCTCCGCCTCGGTCCGATTGCGAAGATGGCGCCAGAGTGCAAGCGCCCCCAGCACGGCTCCCAGGGCCATCAGCGTCAAGCCGATGATGCCCGCCATCGGCCAGGGCCCGCCCTGCCCGCCTGAGCCAAGCAGGTACAACCCGGCTCCGGCCAGTCCCAGCACTGGCAGCCCGGCTGCCCAGGCCCAGGATCGCAGCACAGGACGCTTCTCTGTCAGATCCACCGCTTGCCCTTTGTCCGACATCTTGCCCAACCATGCTCGCGGATGGTTAACCCTTGCTTAATTCATGCATATCTGCCGCATGATTTGTTGCAAGGATTGCGTGTCAGACGACCGGCCGCTGCATTAGTGCCAGATAGAAACCATCCCCTCCTGTCAGGGGCGTCAGGCTCAATTCACGCTCCAGTCTCCACCCCAAGGCCAGCAGCCGCGCCACCTGGACCATGTTCTCTTCGTCCAGCATGGAGCATGTGGCATAGGCGAGCCATCCGTCCGGCGCCACCATCCCGGCCGCCCGATCAAGGATGCCCGCCTGCAACGCACCCAAGTCCGCAAGCCGCGCCTCGGTCAGGGCCCACTTGCCTTCCGGATCGCGCCGCCAGCTGCCGGTGCCGGAACAGGGAGCGTCGACCAGCACGAGGTCATAGGGCGCCCCTGCCTCGGGATCCGCCGTTAGCGTCACCGTCACCCCCGCCCGCGCACCCCGGCGCGGCAGGTCTGCCATCCGCTGGGGCGAGGCGTCATGTGCCAGGAGTGTCAGTTTCGCCCGCGCCGCCATCGCCAGCGTCTTGCCCCCTCCGCCCGCGCAATGGTCCAGCACCCGCATCCCATCCCGCAACGGCAGCGCCTCGACGACCGCCTGCGAGGAGGCATCCTGCAACTCCACCAGCCCGTCAAGGTAGACCGGCAGCGTCTGCAACCGCCGCACCTGCCCCGTCAGTTCAAGGCACGCAGCCGCAAGCGGGTGTGGGCGCGCGTCGATTCCCTCGGCAGCAAGCGCCTCGATCACCGGCGCCACGGCTGTTTTGCCCAGGTTGACGCGCACGAATACCGGCGCCCGCTGCCGCAGCGCCAGAAGCACCGCGTCACAATCCCCGCCAAGGCTGGCCCGCAGTCGGGGCAAGAGCCAGTCCGGCACATCCAGCGCCTCTTCCGCCGTGGGTGCGCGCCCCGCCTCGTCTGCGCCAGGCGGTCGTGGCGCGTGGCCTTCGCCGTTGAACAGCGCCTCCTGCCCGGCCTCGCGTGCAAGGCCAAGGACCAGCCCCCGCCCGGTCATCGAGCCCCCTCGCGCCGCTGCCGACCGTTTGCGTCGCAGCGCGTCAAAGACGATGTCCCGCACCGCGGCCCGGTCACCCGACCCGGCAAAGCGGCTTGCGCGGCCCCAGTTTGTCAGCGCGTGCTCTGCGGCGGCACCGGCCAGAACTCGGTCCAGCACCTCGATTGCGGCGGCAAGTCGTGCTGCGGGGGTCATGCGGTCTCCGATCCTGAGAGAAAAAGCGCACTAGACGCCGACCGTCTCTCTGCCCGTGTGGCCGGGCAAGGTCAAACGCAACATGGCCGCCCCCACAGGGACTCGTCTTCCTCACGGCCTTTGTCGCCGGAAATGACCGACCAAGAGATCGTGCTTTACACTCCCAAGGCGCGTTTGCGTTTTTCGGACCAGCGCGTGATCAGGTGGTCCGTCATCAACCCCATGAAGGCCACCGCAAATCCCAGAACCAACCCCTTGCCGACATCCGTTGTCGACAGGGCGCGCTGCATTTCCTGGCCAAGGTCCTGCGTTCCGATGAAAGCGGCGATGATCACCATGAACAGCGAAAACAACACCGACTGGTTGGCCCCGATCAGCATGGTGGGCAATGCCATTGGCAGGCGCACATGCCAGAGGGTTTGCCTGCGGGTCGCACCGCTCATGTCAGCCGCCTCGATCAGTTCGGCGGGCACATTGACCAGACCCTCGATGGTATAGCGCACGATGGGCACCGCCGCAAAGACCACCACGGCCGCCACCACCGCCACATCATTGACGCCAAACAGCATGATCACCGGGATCAGGTAGATGAAGCTGGGAAAAGTCTGCGCTGTGTCACAGACCAGCAGGACCCGTTCGGCGCGCGTCGGTTTGCGGGCTGCCCAGATGCCCAGGGGCAGACCGATCAGCGCCGCGATCAGGACCGAAATGGTTACCGTATAGACGGTGATCATCGCCCGGTCCCACCAGCCGGACAGGGCGATCAGCCCGAAATAGGCCACACAGATCGCCGCAGACCGCGCACCACCGATGGCCCAGCCAAGCGCCGCCAGCAGGGCCAGAACCGCTGCGAATGGCATCCACAGAAAGGCGTCTCGCATCGGGATCAGAACCCAGGTGATGAGAAACCAGCGCAGCCATGACGTGACTGGTGCGATCAGGCGAATGAACTGATCCATCAGCACATCAACCGGCCCGGCGACGGACAGCGCCTGCTTGCGTTCAACCTCAAGGAAATAGGGCACAAAATGCGCCAGACCGAAGCCCGCGGCACACAGGGCCAGCCAGATTACCAAAAGCCGGTTGCGCTTGATCCAGAGTGGACTTGGTTCAGCATGCTCGGGCAAGCGCAGCGCCCAGGCCTTGGACAACCGATCCAGCGTCACCGCCAGAAGAACGATGGTCACGCCGATTTCGACCGACAATCCGATCTTGAGCGACTGCAGCAGTTGCAACAGCTTCTGCCCCAGTCCTGGCATGCCGATGAAACTGGCCAGAACCACCATTGCCAGGCATTGCATGATCACCTGATTGACCCCGATCAGGATCTCGGACCTCGCCGTGGGGATCCGCACACGGGCCAAGAGCTGCCAGCGCGTCGAGCCGGAGATCTTGCCGGCCTCGATCACCTCTTCAGGCACCTTCTTCAGACCGAGGATCGTCATGCGGATCATCGGGGGCACCGAAAAGATGATGGTCACGATCGCTCCGGCCTTGGGGCCGACCCCGATGAAGACGACGACTGGGATCATGTAGGCAAAATGTGGCAGCGACTGCGCAATGTTCAGAACCGGGGTCAGCACGCGCTCGAACCGGGGAGATCGCCATGCCAGCACCCCCAGGCCCAGCCCAAGCAGCACCGAGAACGGGGCCGCGACCACGATGACCGACAGCGTCTCCATCGCCCATTTCCACTGGCCCATCAGCGCGATCCAGACAAAGGTCCCGCCCGAAAGTGCCGCCAGCCGCCAGCCCTTCAGCGCATATCCCGCCATGAAGGCGCTCAGGGCAATCACGCTCCAGGGAATGGGGCCAAGGTTCGGCCAGCGGCTCTTGCCGTAAAGCAGGTTTGCCGTGACATCGAGGAGCCATTCCACCACGTCGGAAAAGGCGCGTGTCAGGGCCATCAGGCCCAGGTCGTTCTGTGCAAAGCTGAAGACCGCATTGATCCAGTCGGCAAACGGCAGAACCATCCAGTCCGGTGGCCGGACCAGGCCCGGCGGCAACAGTGCCTTGGTGAAGGCAAGTCCGATCGCCACGGCCAGAAGCAACCAGGCGACGCCCCTTCCACTGACCAAAGGCCGCATCAGCCCCCATCCCCCAAAAGGACATCGATCGCCTCTTGCCGATTTACCCCGCCGATGACTGTGCCGCTGACATCGGCCAAGGGAATGACCGTGCGGCCGTCTGCGATGAGATCGCGCGCCAGCTCGCGGATCGTGCGGCTTGACGACCAGGCCTTGCCCTGTGGCGGTTGGTCAAGGGGCCGCGCCAGGCTTCCGACCCGCACCACGCGCGCGCGGTCGATCTCGGCGGTGAAACGGGCGACATAGTCGGTGGCGGGGTGCAGCACGATCCGGTCAGGGCTGTCGCATTGCTCTATCCGACCATCCTTCATGATGGCGATGCGGTCGGCCAGACGCAGGGCTTCGTCAAAATCATGCGTGATGAAGATGATCGTCTTGTTCAACAGGCCCTTCAACCGCAGGAACTCATCCTGCATCTCGCGCCGGATCAACGGATCCAGCGCCGAAAACGGCTCGTCCAGAAACCAGATGTCGGGTTCCACCGCAAGCGAGCGGGCGATGCCGATCCGTTGTTGCTGGCCACCGGACAGCTCTCTCGGGAAATAGCCTTCACGGCCCGTCAGACCGACGAGGTCCAGCATTTCCCGGGCGCGGGCGTAGCGGGTGCTTCGATCCTGTCCGCGCATTTCCAGCGGAAACGCCACGTTGTCAAGCACGGTGCGGTGGGGCAAGAGGCCAAAGCTCTGAAAGACCATTCCCATCTTGCGGCGGCGCAGGTCGATAAGTGCGGGTTCAGACAGGGCCGCGATGTCCTGACCTTCGATGGATACACGTCCCCCGGTGATCTCGATCAGCCGCGACAGGCAGCGCACAAGGGTCGACTTGCCCGACCCGGACAGCCCCATGACGACAAGCATTTCGCCACGCTGGATGTCCAGATCGACCGCGCGGACGGCATGGACGTGACCGGCCAGTGGTGCCTGCGGGTTATCGGTCAGTTCTGCCAGATGCCTTGCCGGGTCCGGCCCGAATATCTTGCTGACGTTGCGGCAGGAGATGACGGTATCGTTCACGCTTGTCCCCGATTACTTCAACATGCTGACCCACCCGGCATTTTGCCGGATGGGACATCTGCGGCGGGTTTTGCTGGCTCAGTTCAGCCAGGCGTTCCAGACATCGGGGTTGGCGTCCATCCAGGCGGTCGCCGCATCTTCCGGCTCCATGCCATCGATGTCGACCAGTTTCGCCATCTCGGCGATCTGGGCGTTGGTCAGGCTGACCTTGGACACCGTCGCATAGGCGGCGGGCCACTTGTCCTTCATGCCATCCCAGGCGGCGATCTTGAGGTAGCCGGTGGCAGGGTTGCCGCAATCATAGGTCTTGTCCGGGAACATCCCGACCGCAGGGTCCTCGTTGCAGCCCGCTTCCCAGGCCGGGAATTCGACGAATTCACCGGGCCAGACGGCTTCGGCAAAGTTCGGGGTCCAGTTGAAAACTACGATCGGGGTCTTGGTCTTTTCAGCAGCGCCCAATTCGGCCCAGATTGCCGCCGCAGACCCGGCATTGACCACGACGAAATTCATCCCCAAGGCGTCAACCTTTTCCTGGTCATGCTTCAACCAGTCCACCGGACCGCCCAGGAACCGGCCCTTGCCACCGGATTCGGGCGTGGCAAAGAGGGCGGCACAGTCGTTCAGCGCCTTCCAGTCCGGCAGACCGGGGCACGCCTCCTTGGTCCAGGTCGGATACCACCAGTCCTCACGCGTGACCGCGTTATGGGCGCCGGCGGCATGGATGCCACCCTTGGCGACGGCTGCGTCGAACGACGCGCCGAACGCTCCCTCCCAGACCTCAAGCTCCATCGTCACGTCTCCCAGACGCACCGATTCGTAAACGGCCTGACTGTCGGTCGTGACATATTCAACCGTGTTCCCTGCCGACTCGAGGACATTGCCCACGACATGGCTCATCACGATCTGGCTGGACCAGTTGTGCAGCGGGATCATGATCGGATCGGTAGAGTCTTCGGCCCGGACTCCCGGCGCTAGAAAAACGAGCGCTGCAGTGCCGGCAAGCAAGATTCTGGCGTGTTTCATGGCGGATTCCCTGTTGTTGACCTGCGCCCAAGCGCAGTGTTCTGCGGAAAGTTTGGGTCTTCCCTGCGACTCAACGCTAGGCATGGGTTGTGAATGCGTCAGACGCGCGTCATGAACGGACTCGCTTTTTTTGTATAAAGTTGTTAACAGAACCAAGACCAGCGCCGGGGGGCCGATGTCGCCACGTCCCGCTCATATCGTGATCGTCGAGGACGAGCCGGTGACGCGAAGCACGCTCGCCAGTTATCTCGAGGCGTTCGGCTATCGCGTCTCGGACTGCGATACGGCTGAAAAAGCGGAAAAGATCCTGGCGCAGGGCACGGTGGACCTGCTGATCGTGGACATCAACCTGCAGGGCAAGGACGGGCTGGAGATCACTCGCGAGCAACGCGCGCGGTCCGAAATCGGCATCATCCTGCTGTCGGGCCGCACCGATGATGTCGACCGGATCGTGGGTCTAGAGCTTGGGGCCGACGACTATGTCTGCAAGCCGTTCAACCGGCGTGAGTTGCTGGCAAGGGTCAAGAACCTGCTCCGAAGGACCACAGCGATGCGGGCGCTGACGCGGCGAGTGCTGCATTTCAACGGATTCACCTTTGATGTCGGGTCAAGGCAGGTCACCAATGCCGCCTGTGAGCCGATCGTGCTGACGCGGGCCGAATATGAACTGCTGCGCGTCTTCGTCTACAATCCCGGGACGGTGATGGACCGCGACCGGCTGATCGCGGCGATCACGCATCGACGGGACGGCACCAATACCCGCATGATCGACGTTTTGGTGCAGCGCCTGCGCGCGAAACTGGGCGACGACCCCAAGGCTCCGCGTATCTTCACCACTTCTCACGGCGAAGGCTACGTCTTCACTGCGCTGCTTGACTGAGGCTTGCGTCCAGCGTGCCCAAGGCCGCTTCCACCGCAAGGCGGGCATCATCCAGGGCATCCGGCAGGTCTTTCAGGCAGCGGTCCAGAGCCGGTGATGCGCCAAGCGCGCCAAGCGCCTCGATCCGGTCAAGGCGTGTTGCCAGCGGACCGAGGTCAAAGTTGCCCGCGGCACCCTTCATCTGATGGGCAATGCGCGCCAGGGCCGCATGATCTGCCGTCCTCGCTGCGGTCTCCAATGCGCTCAGGCTGCCGGGCAGGCTGTCAAGGAACAGCCGCGCCAATGCGCTTGCGCGGTCAGGTCCGACGTCCTTGGCAAGCGTGAACAAGACATGACTTTGCGCGACATAGTCTTCCAGGGCCGTCTGAAGGGCTTCGGGCGACAGGGGCTTGGCCAGCACCACCGACATCCCCGCCGCAAGGTTCTCCCGGATATCCGCCTCTTGCACATGCGCCGAAATGCCGATGATCGGCAGGTCTGCAACCCGCCGATCCGCCGCAGCCCGGATCAACCGGGTCGCGGCAGTTCCCGACTGGCCCGGCAGATTGACGTCCATCAGGATGACGTCGAACACCGGATGCTGCAGCGCCGCAATCGCAGCTTCGGCCGTGGCCACCACCAATGCGGAATGCCCCATGTCTTCCAAATAGGTTTGGATGACCATCTGGTTGATGTCATTGTCCTCGACAACCAGCGCATGCAACCTGCGGGCCGACGACTGAACCACCGGTCGGGATGTTTCGGGCGGCAAATCCGCCGCATGAGCCGGCGCAAACCTGGCCACAAGCGTAAAGGTCGTCCCCTGACCGACAGCACTTTTCACCAACAGGCTGGCCCCCATGGCATCGGCAAAGCGCTTGCAGATCGCAAGCCCCAACCCCGTGCCGCCATATTGCCGGGCGGTCTGCATGTCTTCCTGCTCGAACACCCCGAAGACCCGGTCCTGCGCGCCTTCGGATATCCCCTTTCCGCTGTCCGAAACGGATATTGTCAACTGCGGCCCGTCCCCGGTGACCGATGCCTTCAGTTGCACCTCGCCCTTGTCGGTGAACTTCACCGCATTGGAGACAAGGTTGAACAGGATCTGGCGCAGCTTGCCCATGTCACCCCTCAGGACCGCGGGCAGATCGGCAGGCAGATCCAGGCGCAATGCCAGGCCCTTTTCCTGGGCGCTGGGGGTCATCAGCACGGCAATGTCGCGCATCAGAGTGCCCGGCGAAAAGGCCACCTCGGTCAGCGTCGCGGTTCCGGCCTCGATCTTGGAATAGTCGAGGATGTCGTTCAGGATCGTCATCAAGCCTTCGCCCGATGCATGTGCCGCCTGCAACTGGCGCTCCTGGCGCGGTGTCAGTCCGTCGCGGGACAGGCTGCGCAGCATGCCGAGAACGCCATTCATCGGCGTGCGTATCTCGTGGCTCATCATCGCTAGAAACTCGGACTTGGCGCGGTCGGCGGCCTCTGCCCGGTTGCGCGCTTCGGCATGGGCGCTGACTTCGCCGCGCAGTTGCTTGGTCTGCTCGGCCACCAGAAGTTGCAATTCCAGTCGGTGACGCTGCAATTCGGCAAGGTTCTGGTCACGCTCGGCGGCAAGCGCATGGTTTTCGATGCCTTGCAGTCGGAATACTTCTGCCGCCGCCTCCATCTCGGCAATCTCGTCCACCCCATGCGGCGTGATCTGCCCGACCGCTTCGCCATGGGCCAGCCGCGTCAGCGTTGCCGACAAGGCGTCCAGCCGCCGCGTGATGTTGCCGCGCACATAAAACCAGACCACCGCCAGCGAGATCAGCAAAGCGGCGACCGAGCCCCAGGCATAAAGCTGCTGGGTCGCACGTATGGCCGCCGTGGCACCGTCCCCTGCCTGAATGGCACGCGTCGTGATCAGGTCGGCAAGGGCCTGCGCTTCGCTGTCCAGCCGTGCCACCGCCACACTGACCTTGCCCTGGGCCTGCGCAATCAAGTGGTTCAGATCGAGGATACCCCGCGTCAGGTTGAACAGATCTTCCGCATCCGGCGGCGGGGCCGAACTGGGCCGGATCATCTGCAAGAGCGATAGCGCACGCTCCGCGCGGATCGGATCGTTTACGGCCAGGATGCGCCGCGTGACAATGTCGATGCGGACCTCCAGCTCGGTCTGCAACCGCGAAAGCTCTGCCTGGCCCTGCACCGTCGCGATCCGGTTCAACAACAGCCCTGTTTCACCGATATGCGAGCGCATCTCGGACATCATGCCCTGCTGGAACAGGTCGACCTCGATCAGCTTGTCCAGTGACTGCAGCCGCGTTTCCGGATCCGGGCCCGTGCTTTCCAGATCATACAGGTTTGATATGGCTGCCGCTGTGCCCATCTGAGCATTCGCGACCAGTGTATCGGCGATTTCCAGAAGTTCGGTCGTGGCCGCAAGACCGTCCTGCAGCCTGGCCGCCTGCGCGACTGTCGCGATGATCCGGTTCTGCACAAGCCGGTCCAGCCGTTCGATGCTGCTGCGCACCTCGGCCTCGGCCTGCTCAACTCCGGCAGGCGCAAGATTGCTCCTGGCTTCATAGCGCGCCACCCGCCTTGTCAAGGCATCTACCTGCGCAAACAGATAGGCCGCCCGCTCGCGCCGCGCGGCTTCGGTCGTGACGGCTGCCAACTCAGGGGCGACGGCCACGATGCGACTGTTTTCCTGTGTAAAGCCGCGCACTTCCGAAATCGCAGGGATCGCCTCGGTGACAACCGTTGCCTGGTTGCGCGCAACCTTCTGCAACTCGAACCAGCCAAGGATGCCGGTCAGCGTCGGCAACCCTGCAATGACCAGAAACGCCATCAAAAGCATCCGGCCAAGGCTCGCTCGCGAAAGGCTGGGCTTGCGCGGCATCTTTCCTACACCTTACCCTTGGAACTGCGGGCAGAATACAGAGGACGCGCAGAAAGACATGCATTTTATGCGGCCTCTCCTCCTGGCCGGGCTCGTGGCGCTTTGCGCAGCCGGTTCCGTTGCCGAAACCTGGGACCTGCAGGTGCCGACAGTGCCCTTCGACGACGACAGTCCGACCCGTACCGTGGCCTACCAACCTCTTGATCACGCAGCCCGGCCATGGCGCGTCTGCGTCATCTATCCACATCTCAAGGATGCCTATTGGCTCAGCGTCAATTTCGGCATGGTGGAAGAGGCAAATCGGCTTGGCATCTCTTTTGACCTTTACGAAGCGGGCGGCTATCCGAACCTGACCCGCCAGATCGAACAGGTCGAAGCCTGCGGAAAACGCCAGATGGACGCGCTCATCCTCGGACCGGTCTCCTACGAAGGCCTGACCGACAGCGTGATCGAGATATCCCGGCAGATGCCGGTCATTGCCGCCGTGAACGACATGGATGATGCGGGCGTCACCGCCAAATCCAGCGTCTCGTGGCGCGAGATGGGGGCCGCCGCTGGTCGCGCCATTGCCTTGCGCCACCCCAGGGGCAGCCCGCCCGTGCGGCTTGCTTGGTTTCCAGGGCCGGAAGGGGCCGGCTGGGTTCGGTTCGTGGAGCGCGGATTTCTGGACGCCCTTGCGGACAGTTCGGCCGAGATCGTCGCGACCCGCTTCGGCGACACCGGGCTCGAGCAGCAGGTCCTTCTCGTCGAGGACGTGCTCGATACGGTTGCAGGCATTGACTATCTGGTCGGCAGCGGGCCGATGGCTGAAGCAGCCGTTTCCGTCCTCAGGGCCCGCGGGCTGACGGACAGGATCGGGATCGTGTCGACCTATGTCAGTCATGGGGTCTATCGTGGCATAAAGCGGGGGCGCATCCTGGCAGCCCCAACCGACTTCGCGGTGCTCCAGGGCAGACTGGCAATCGAACTTGCCGTGCGGGCCATCGAAGGCAAACTGACAATCCCGCATGCCGGGCCAAGGATCGTCACGCTGACACTTGAGAACATAGACAGGATCGGCACCGCAGAATCCCTGGCACCAGCCTCATTCGTGCCGGTCTTCAAGGTTGTGAACTGAACACGGTGCTTCCCTCCCCGCGCCGGATCAC
>JANPJZ010000128.1:0-4176 GCA_031425795.1 Rhodobacter sp.
TGCTTCACTCAGGACCAACCGGCGGCCCAGAATGTCCAGTCGCCCCCGGATCAGGGAGAACCTGCCTGACGGCACGATTGCCCGTGTAGTGCCCAAGAGTCGCAGTTCGCCACCAAGTTCGGCGTCGATACCGCGACCGCGTACGAAAATGCGACTTGGGGCAGACACGGTCAGGTCAAGCCCGAAGCCGCTATTTGCCGGTGCAGAAGTGCCAGCCCTGCCGTTGACGAGGTCCAGAAGTCCCGCCTTGGCCCGGGTTGCGCGTACCTCGGTCGGTTCGTTGACGTGGGCGATGGCACCGATGGTCTCGGCCGTATCGAAGCCGGAGTCTGGCACCCGCACTTCCGCTTGACCCACCGAAATCGCACCCGCAATCATCGCACCCCCGCGCAGCGGGCCACGGATGGTCAGGTTTCCGGCCACGGTGGCTTCATAAAGTTCGGGGTCGTAGAGGCGCATCTGGTCCAGACTGAGGGTCAGGTCAGCCTCGAACGGAGGTGTCAGTCCGATCGGTCCATCAATCCGCAGCCGCCCCCCAGAGGAAACCCGCGAAGTGGCCGAGATCCGGGCCTGCCCGCCTTGCAGATCGGCAAGCGCCTCGATCCCGTCCAGCGCAAAGCCAAGGTTCGGGTCGCTGAGCCGCCCGTTTGCCAGGGTAACCCGCCCGGAGAGCGACGCCAGCCGCAGTGGACCAGCCAAGCGCAGGTCGAATCGAACCGGGCCGTCGATGGACCGGGGTGAAAGGAAGATGTTGGCAAGGGCCGCTTGCCCCGTGCCCGCAACCGCCACCTCTGCCGAGGCAAAGTCAGCCGCGACTCGTCCGGCGACGGTTGCGTCCACCTGGCCGGGTCCGCGGCCTCTCAGGTCCAGCACATACCCGTTGCCGTCATCCGTGGCACGCCCGGTCACCGTCAGCGGACCTTGCAGGCGAGGCACCAGAAGGCCCAGGTTGGCAAGCCGGGCGTCCATCTGCACGCTTCTCACGGCCCCCGCCACCTCGCCGGTGGCAGAGACGGACAGCTGTGGGTTCGCCAGCTGCGCATCGGTTATTTGCACGCGACCATCGGCCAGGGCCAGGTCGGCTGAAAGTGTGCTGGTCCCGGCGAGGATTCGGTCAGCCTCGGCGTTTCCCACCCGAAGATTGGTCGCCGTACCGCCCAACACGATGCGGCCACTTTCCAGCGCCCCCGTGAAGGTTGCGTCAAGATTGGCCGATCCGTCAAAGCCCGGGCCAAGCACGGAAAGATCCGCCAGCGCCACGTTTCCAGACAGATCGGATCCATCCGACGCGATTGTGCCGGCAGCGGTGGCCGTCAGCGGCCCGGCGGACAGGTCCAGCGACCGAAGCCGCGTGCCTTCCTCGTTCCGCAGCACCGAGATGTTGACGTTCGACGTGCCCGCCAGCAGACGGTCAACTGCGGCGATTCCGGTTTCCAGACCCTCGCCGTCTATCCTTGCGGCAGCATCAAGGAAGCCGGACAGCGGGCTGGCCGAGCCTTCGATGCGCACTGTGCCGCTCCCGCCGATGGGCCGACCGACCAGCCCGGCGTAGCGCGAAAGATCATCCGCCTGCACCTCGGCCCAGCCAGAGGTCAACAATCCCGTACCGATCCCCTCGATCTGCAGGTTTCCGGTTCCGGTGAACCCGGCCCCCGCCACACGCAGGTTCGACAAGGTGACCGCGTCGCTGCCTTCCAGAAAGAACAGCTTGAAGCCCCCACCAAGCTCGGGCCCCAAGGCGCGGGCCAGATCCTCGTTCTCGGGCGACAGCCCCTTTGCCGCCAAGGTCAGCGTGCCGCCAAAGCTGTTTCCCGCCGCGGTCCGTCCGATGCGGCCCGATCCCGCCAGCTCCATCAAGCTGACCGCGATGCCCGGGCGCCTAAGGCCTTCAACGGAAAGATTGCCGGTCCACCCCGTATCTTCCGCCTGTGTAAGGGAGACATCAAAGGTGCCCCGGTCGATTCGCGTTTCGGCGCCACCGAAGGGCAGAAGCACCGCCTCCCCGTCCGGCGAGGCAATGGTGCCGACAAGCGCGACACGCTCTGGCAAGCCATCGGCGGCAAGGCTCAGCTGGCCTTCGAATTGCAGGGCTCGAGCCTGCACGGAAAGCCGGTCCACCGTCACGGCCCCACTGGCAGCCCGTTCGGCGTCCAGCGACAGGGCTACCTCATTGCCGAAGAAATCGACAAGATCCGGCACCACCAGGGGCGCCAGGTTACCGCTGACTTCGGCCTGCAGCCGATAGCTCCCCTCGGCCGCACCGGTCAGCGTGATGTCACCGGCAAGCCGCTCCTCGCCATCGGTTGCAAGCCTCACCTCCGCAGCAAAGGCGTCAATGGGACCCGCGCCTTGCAGGTCCAGCGTGGCTTGGGGCGCACCCGGAATGCCGAGAAGCTCGGTTACGATCCCGCCCTCGGCTTCCGAAGCTGAAAGGGTAATCTCCAACTGCCGGGTTGCGTTGTCATAGCTGGCGTCCAGCACAATCTCGCCATTCGCCCCGGTGCCATAGCGGAGAATTTCCAGTTTGGCGTCGCCCGCACCATCAACAAGCTGCAGGGTGGCCTCGATGCTGCCCTCCACGGCCTGCCCCAGCACAGCCTCGCCCAGCAGGATCTGGTCTGCCGCGATCCGACCGATGTCGACGGACACCGGCAATTCGGGCAGGCTGAACCCGGACGCCTCGGGCGAGGGCACGGCGGCGTCTTCAGTATCGGGGATGCGGTCAATGACGATGGTGTCGGCGGTAAGCTCGCTGACCTCAAGCGCGCCGGACAGCAAGGATGACCGGCTCCAGTCGAGGGTCACGCCGGTCAGGGTGATCCAGACACCCAGGTCATCCGCAATGGTCAGCCGTTCAACCTGCGCCCGCGACGAGAGCGCACCGGTAAAGCCCGTGATGGTGACCTGCCGTCCTGCGCCCGACAGGCTGTCTTCGATGAAATCCGCCAGAAAGCGCCGGTCTTCTTCCTGCGCCACTGCCGGGGCCGCAGTGAGGGCCGCCATAAGGATCAGAGCATTGCGCATCAGAAGGCCTGCCCCAAGCCGATGTAGATCTGCACGCCATCACCCGTGTTGCCGCTGACGGGCGCCGCTACGTCAAGCCGGATCGGGCCAAAGCCCGTGTCATAGCGCAGACCCAGCCCGGCCCCGGCATGGGGCTCGGCGAAGTCGTCGAAAAAACCTTCCAGCCCGATGGTCCCGGCATCCACAAAGCCGACGACGCCGATCTTCTCGGTCACGCGGGCCCGCAGTTCCAGAGACCCGGCCAGGAAGTACTGGCCTCCGATCTGAAACTGCGGCCCAAACATCCTGGTCACCGGAATACCCAGAGATCGGTAGGGTTGCCCCCGCACAGTGCCGCCACCGCCAGAGAAAAACAGTTGGTCCCGGGGAGTTTCCAGCAGGGTCGGGCCAAGCACCGCTCCCCCTTGGGCGCGGGCTGCAATGACGATGCGCTCGCCCAGACTGCGGTAGACCCGCCCGTCAAAAGTGCCCCGCACGCCCGAACCCGTGGTTCCGAAGCCAAGGAACGGTGTAACGGTTGCGTCAAGATAGGTACCGCCCGTGGGGTTGCGATCATCATTGCGCCGGTCCCAGGTCAGCCCAAGGGGAAGCGAAAGGTTGCGGAACCGGAAATCTCCGCCCGGATCATCGCCTTCCTGATAGGAGTAGGTGACGCCGGCCCGCGCCGTCAGCGTCGGCGAAAAGATGTGCGAAAAGACGAGCCCGAAATCCAAAGTGTCAGCGGAATAGTCGATTTCGTCCAGGTGAGCGTATTCGAAGAGAAAGCCCGCAGTCGTATCGGGCGTCAGCGTGGCCGGCCGGTCCAGCGTCACGCCAAATGAATAGTCGATCCCGCTTTCCCCCGACCCAAGGTTGGTTACCGACCCGTCGATCTTCAGCCTCTCCCCGCCACCCAAAAGATTTCGGTGCAGCCACGAGGCGGTAAGCGCCACTCCGTCCAGACTGGCGATCTCTGCGCCGAACGAGTAGCGGCGTGGCTTCTGTTCAACGACTGTCGCGGTGATGCCCAAAAGGTCTGGTGCGGTGATGCGGTCATCCTCGGCCAGCGTGACCGAGCTGAAAATACCGGTGCGGCGCAGGCGCTCTTCTGCTTGACGCAATTCTGTCTCGCTGAATGTCTCGCCTTCAGGCAGCCCGGCGATCTTGCGGATG
>JANPJZ010000129.1:0-5518 GCA_031425795.1 Rhodobacter sp.
GACCGCACCGGTCTTCGTGCTGGAAATGGGCGGACATCTGGTGCCGTCCTTCCACCACTGGCTGTTCGGGCTGATCGGGCAGGGCACGAGCTGGGCCATCCAGTTCGTCCTGACAACGCTGGTGCTGGCAGGGCCGGGCCGACGCTTCTTTGCCGTCGGCGTGCCGAACCTGCTGCGGGGGACGCCGGACATGTCCTCGCTTGTGGCGGTGGGCGCGGGGGCGGCCTGGGTCTACTCGACCCTGGCGACCTTCGTGCCGGGGTTGCTGCCGGCAGGCACGCGGGCGGTCTACTTCGAAGCGGCGGCGATGATCGTGACGCTGATCCTTCTGGGCCGCCTCCTGGAGGCGCGGGCGCGGGGCCGGTCGTCCCAGGCGATCGAGCGGCTGGTGGGGCTGCAGCCTTCGGTCGCCCACCTGCGCCGCGACGGGGCGGTGGCGGATGTGCCGGTGGCCGAAGTGCGCCCCGGCGACGTGCTGGAACTGCGCCCGGGGGAACGTGTGCCGGTGGATGGGCGCGTGGTTTCGGGGGAAAGCTGGGTCGACGAGGCGATGGTGACGGGAGAGCCTGTGCCGGTGGAGAAGGCCGCAGGGGCTGCGGTGATCGGCGGCACGGTCAACCAGACCGGCGCCCTGGTGATCGAGGCGGTGGCCGTCGGGGCCGACACGATGCTGGCCCGGATCATCCGGCTGGTCGAGGCGGCGCAGGGCGGCAAGCTGCCGATCCAGGCGCTGGTCGACCGGGTGACGCTGTGGTTCGTGCCGGTCGTGATGGGCCTCGCCGTCCTGACCTTCGCGGTGTGGCTGACCTTCGGCCCGGCCCCTGCCTTGCCGATGGCCCTGGTCAACGCGGTGGCGGTGCTGATCATCGCCTGCCCCTGCGCGATGGGTCTGGCGACGCCGGTGTCGATCCTTGTCGGCACGGGCCGGGGGGCGGAACTGGGCGTCCTCTTTCGCAAGGGTGAGGCGCTGCAGGCGCTGCAGGGGGTCACGGTGGTGGCCTTCGACAAGACCGGCACGCTGACCGAAGGCAAGCCGGTCCTGACCGGGTTTCACGCGGTGGAAGGCGAGACGCGCGCGGCGCTGCTGCCGCTCCTCGCCGCGGTCGAGGCGCAGTCGGAGCATCCGGTGGCGCGGGCGATCGTCGCGGCGGCCGAGGGCCTTGCCCTGCCGCAGGTCGAGGGGTTTCGCGCCTCGCCGGGGATGGGCGTCTCTGCCCGTGTCGCGGGGGTGGAGGTGGTGATCGGCGCCCTGCGCGAGATGGCGGCGCGGGGGATCGACACGGCGGCCATGGCGGGTCTGGCGGCAGAACTGGCAGGGCGCGGCGAAAGCCCGGTCTTTGCGGCGGTCGGCGGGCGGCTGGTCGCGCTTCTGTCGGTGGCCGACGCGGTGAAGCCGACCACCCCCGCCGCCATCGCCGCGCTTAAGGCGCAAGGGCTGCGGCTGGCGATGATCTCGGGCGATGACGCGCGGACGGCGCGGGCGATTGCGGCCAGCCTCGGGATTGACGAGGTCGTGGCGGAGGTGACCCCCGAAGGCAAGGTAGAGGCCGTGCGGCGACTGAAGGCGCTGGGGAAACTGGCCTTCGTCGGCGACGGGATCAACGACGCCCCGGCGCTCGCGGAGGCGGATGTCGGCGTGGCGATGGGCACCGGCACCGATGTGGCCATCGAGGCGGCGGATGTGGTGCTGGTGGCTGGCCGCCTGCCCGCGCTGGCGCAGGCCATCGGGCTGTCACATGCGACGATGGCGAACATCCGGCAGAACCTGTTCTGGGCCTTTGCCTACAACGCCGCCCTGATCCCGGTGGCGGCGGGGGCGCTTTATCCCAACTTCGGCATCCAGCTTTCCCCGGTCCTTGCGGCCGGGGCCATGGCCCTGTCCTCGGTCTTCGTCCTGACCAACGCCCTGCGGTTGAAGCGCTTTTCCTGACCCCTCAGGTGTTCGACCAGCCCCCGTCAATCACATGCGGCACGCCCGTGGTGAAGGACGACTCGTCCGAGGCGAGGTAGACCACCAGCGCCGCGATCTCTTCCGCCGTGGCGATCCGGCCCATCGGCTGGCGGGCGATAAAGGACTTGCGGGCCGCCTCGTAGTCGCCGGTATCCCGCATCCGCTGGTTCAGCGAGGGGCTTTCCACGGTGCCGGGGCAGACGCAGTTGCAGCGGATGCCCTTGGTCACGAAATCGGCGGCTATGGCCTTGGTCAGGCCGATGACGCCAGCCTTGGTCACGGCGTAGACGAAGCGGTTCGGCGCCGCGATGATCGACCCCACGGCCGAAGCCATGTTGACGATGTTGCCATGCCGGCGTTCCACCATCCCCGGCAGCACGGCCTTGCACATCCGGTACATGGCGGTGAGGTTCAGATCGAGGCTGAAGTCCCAGCTGTCCTGATCACACTCCAGAATCGAGCCGTTGGCGACAAAGCCCGCGCAGTTGAACAGCACGTCCGGCGTGCCGACGTCGGCGAAAGTCGCGGTGATCGCATCGGCGTCGCGAACGTTCAGGACCCGCGTCTTGCAGCCCGCCGCGGCAAGCTCCGCCAGTGCGGCCTCGTTCACATCGGTCGCGATGACCTGAGCGCCTTCCCGCGCCATGGCAAGCGCCGAAGCCCGCCCGATCCCTTGCCCCGCCGCCGTTACGAAGACCGTCTTGCCGCTTAGCCGTGCCATGCCCATTCCTCCGGTGATTTGGGGACAGAGTAGCGGCAAGCAAACTGACATGCCAGTTGAATGGGGCTAGTTGATTGGGGCCGGTTGATTGGGGCCAGTCGTTTGGACCAGTTGTTTGCGCCCAGTTGCCTTGCGCGCTCCGGCGGCATGACGGTAGCCTGACCGAAACCACGGGGGGCCCCGCCATGACCACGATCTCCGCCACCGGCATCACTTTCGGCTTCTCGCCACGGGGCGGCGTGCTGGACGGCTTCACCGTCACCGATGGCGGCACCGAAATCTCCCCGCTCCATCGCGCGCCCTGGGCTGCCTACGAGGTGCCCGCCGACGCCCCGCCGCATCAGCGCTGGCTGGGGGGTGACTTCCTCGCCGCGCCGATGGGGCACAGCCCGGAGGGGCTGCACGGCCTGCCGGCGAACGGTGATTGGCAGGTGCTGGCCAGCCCCAAAGGCACCCTCCGCGCGGCGCTGGAGGCCGCCGTCTTCGGCGCAACCGTGATCAAGGAGCTTTCGGTCACCGACAACCACCCCTTCGTCTACCAACGCCATCTCTTCGTCGGTGGCACGGGGGCCTTGCCGGTGGCGAACCATGCGATGATCTCGGTGCCAAACGGGGCGAAGCTGAGCTTCTCCCGCAAGCGCTGGTGGGAGACGCCGGCCGCACCGCTGGAAACGACGCGCGGACGCTCGGCCCTCGCCTACCCCCGCCGGCACGAGGATGCGGCAGAGTTTCCAGGCGCGGATGGCGGCACGGTCAACCTGCACCGCTACCCCTGGGGCCCCGCACATGAAGATTTCGTGGCCGGGGTGGAGGACCCCGCATCAACCCTTGCCTGGACGGCGGTGGTGCGGCCCGAGGGCGATCTGGTGCTGTGCCTGAAGAACGCGCGGGCGTTGCCGATGACGATGCTCTGGCATTCGAACGGCGGGCGCGACTATGCGCCGTGGAACAGCCGGCACAAGGGCTGCCTCGGGGTTGAGGATGGCGCTGCCCTGCCGATGCTGGGGCTGTCGGCGCAGGAGGTGCCGGACCCGCTGACCGCCGCCGGCCAGCCCGCGCTGGTGACGCTGAACCCGATCGGCACGGTCGAGGTGCGCCATGTGCTCGGCGCGGTCCACTGGCCCTCGGGGCAAGCGGTGGCGGGGGTGATGCTGGACGGCGACGTGCTGACGGTGACCGGCGACTGGGGGGCAGAGCGCAAGCTCCCGATCCGGGGCGGCTGGCTGGGCCTTGTCGCCCCGACCGCGCCTGCGCTCCCCTCGACCGAGGATCCGCTTTTCTGACCCGGGCGCGACCCGGAGTTTTCAAAAACTCCGGTCCGATTTCTTGCAAGAAATCGGTCCTGGCCTAGCCCGAGAACCCCGGCTTTTGCGACCAGGCCCAAGCATCGCCGATCATCTGGCGCAGGCTGGAGTGCTGCGGGTCCCAGCCCAGATCGGTCAGCGCGCGGGTGGTGGAACAGACCAGCGCCGCCGCATCGCCGGGGCGACGCTCGCCAAAGGTCACCGGCACTTCCCGGTTCGTGACAAGGCGGCTGGCCTCGATCACCTCCCGCACCGAAAAGCCGCGTCCCGTGCCAAGGCAGAAGATGCCGTTGCCCTGGCCATCCAGCAGCCGCTGCAGACCCAGCACATGCGCGGCGGCAAGGTCGGTCACATGGACATAGTCGCGCAGGCAGGTGCCGTCGGGCGTGGGGTAATCGGTGCCGAAGACCGTCAGCGCCGGACGCTTGCCCGCCACCGCGTCCAGCATCAGCGGGATAAGGTGGGTCTCGGGGAGGTGCTGCTCGCCCGTCTCGCCTTCGGGGTCGGCGCCGGCCACGTTGAAGTAGCGGAAGATCACATGGTTGATCCCGAAGGCGGCACCGAAATCGGTCAGCATCCGCTCGATCGCCAGCTTCGAGCCGCCATAGGCGTTGATCGGCCGCTGCGGCGTCTCTTCGGTGAGAAGCACGCCGTCCTGATCGCCATAGGTCGCGCAGGTGGAGGAGAAGACGAAGTTCCGCACCCCGGCCGCCGCACAGGCTTCGAGCAGGTTCAGTGCCCCGCCGACATTGACGCGCCAGTACCGCCCGGGGTCGGTCATGGACTCCCCCACCAGCGACAGCGCTGCAAAGTGCAGCACAGCGACCGGCCGATGCTCGGCGAGGGCCGCGTCGATGCTGGCGCGGTCCATCAGGTCGCCCTGCACCAGCGGCCCCCACTTCACCGCCTCGGCCCAACCCGTGGTCAGGTTGTCAAAGGTCACGGGCAGAAACCCGGCGCGGGCCAATGCCTTGCAGGCATGCGCGCCGATATAGCCCGCCCCGCCGGTGACAAGCACGCTGTCCACCATCTGTCCTCCAGTTCGGTCGCGCTCAGATGAACACGATGTCATCCACGAGGAGTGATGTGTCGTAAATCCCGCGGATGTCCAACACCCCCCCCTCCGGCAACAGCAAGATCACGCCGGTCGGCGTTACGACGGCACTGGACAGAAGCGCCGACACCTCCGGCTGATCACTGCCCCACAACCCACGGTCCAGCGCTATGGTGTCGACATCATTGGCAAAATCCAGGATGACATCCCGTCCCGCAGTGAAGATGAAGGTATCCGCCCCGGCGCCGCCGATCAGGGTGTCGTCGCCGGTGCCGCCCGACAGGCTGTCGTTGCCGGCCCGGCCGTCAAGCCGGTCCTGGCCCGCCTCGCCGAGCAGGAGGTTCGCGAAGCCGTCGCCGGCAAGCGTGTCGGCGAAGGCCGAGCCGCCCAGATCCTCGATCGAGAGATAGCTGTCGCCCCGCGCCTCGCCCTGGTTGAGGCTCGGGGCCGCGAGGTCGGCCCAGACCCCCGTCGCCCCAAGCACGGCC
>JANPJZ010000130.1:0-16479 GCA_031425795.1 Rhodobacter sp.
TTCACGCCGTCGACGCCCATGAAGAACACCTTCGCGTTCTTGTCGACCAAGTCCATCGACAGGCCGACGAGGATGCCGGAGGTCTGGGCCATCGCCTCGATGATCATCACGCCGGGGAAGATCGGCATGCCGGGGAAGTGGCCCTGAAACTGCGGCTCGTTGAAGGTCACGCACTTGATGCCGACGCAGCTGTCGTTGAGCACGATGTCGCGGACCTTGTCGATCAAGAGGAACGGATAGCGGTGCGGGATGATCCGCTGGATCAGGTCCAGATCGGCGGTGGTGATGCCCGTCGTGGCGGCAGTGTCCATCATGATACCTCTTGCAGAACGGCGGGGGCCTTCCCTTGCCCGTTGCTACCAACTCGGCCAGCGGGTGACAAGTTCGGCAGCGCGTCAGGGAGAGGCGGGTGGCGGCGTACCGTTGGCCAGCACAGCGTCGACCCTGATGATCGCCTCATCCGTCACTTCGATGGCAGTGAGTGACAGGATGACCGAGGACTTTTCCAGAATGGCGATCGCACCCTTGTCGGCCATCAACTGCCCGAGGACCGGAACCACGGCCTGCAGAAAGGCCTGCCGGTCCACGTCGCGGGCACGGGCCAGCTCGCGCGCCTTGGCGTCCTGCTCGTCGCGGATCCGTTCCACCTTGGCATCGAAAGCCGCCGCCAGATTGCCGAATTCATCGGCCGGCAGCGAGGGCCTCCGCGTGGTCAGGTCCTGCTCTTCGGTGATCAGTCCCGCCTCGATCTGCTTGTTCTCGGTCTCCAGCACCTGGGTCGCCGCAAGCTCACGGGCAAGGCTGGCCTTGCCGAAGGCGGATTCCGCAAAAAGCCGCTCCTGATCCAGGGTCAGCAGCACGGCCTGACCGGCCGGGGCCGCGCTCGGGGTCTGATCCGCACTGGGGCCCCCACTCGGGTTCGGGCTCGGCGCGGTCGGCTCGGTTGCCTCCTGCCCCTGACCGCCCTGCCCGCCCGCCGCAAGCGCGCCGGCCAGAAGCCAGACGGACAGGCGGGACGGGCGGCGCGCCGCGCGCATGGTCAGAACGACGTCGAAATGGTCAGATCGAAGTTCTGTTCCTTGTCGTAGTCTTCCTTGACCAGCGCCTTGCTGAAGTTGAAGCGCAGCGGCCCGATGGGGGTGGTCCAGAACACCGACAGGCCAACCGTGGCGCGCGGGTTGAAACCGTCATCGACCGCAACGCCACCCGCCCCGACATTGTTGTCCAGACTCCAGACCGAACCCACGTCGAAGAAGGCACCGCCCGTGATGCCGTATTCTTCCGGCAGGCCCAGCGGGAAATCGGCCTCGAACCGGGCGACGGCAAAGAGGTTACCGCCAAGCGCGTCCTGGCTGGTCGAGCCAAGGTCACGCGGGCCGAGACCGTTGGATTCAAACCCCCGGATCTTGCCATTGCCGAAGTAGCGTTCGGTCACCCGGCTGTCATTGTCGCCAAGCGAGCTGATCGCCCCGCCCTCGAAGATGGCGCGGATTGCGACCTCTTCGTTGAAGACACGGGTTTCCGCCAGGGCCAGCGCCGTGGTCTGGACATATTTCGTATCGCCGGCAAGCCCGGCAAAGTCCTGGCCAAAGCGCAAGAGCACACCACCCTTGGGGTTCAGACCGGTCACGCGCGTGTCGTACTCGTAGGTATAGCCCAGCGACACCGTGGTCTCTGCGCCGCGCGCCGCCTCGGCCTCCAGGATCGGCGAGGGGATTGCCCCGCCCTCGTAATTTTCCAGCGTGTCCTCGGACAGCCGCAGGCGCAGGTCCAGATTGGACTGTTCCCCCAGCGGAAAGCCGATGCCGGTGGTAAAGCCGATGTTGCGGGTGTCATAGGCCGAGTTGTCGCTTTCCGAGGTGCGGTAGTAGCCACCGACCGAAAAGCTGAGATCGCGGCCCAGGAGCGCCGGCTCGGTAAAGCTGAACGATGAGTTCTGGTTCGCCGAGGCCGTGTTCAGGCTGACCGACAGTCGCTGACCCCGGCCAAGGAAGTTCGTTTCGGAAAACCCGATGTTGAAGCCCGTGCCGCTGGTCACCGAATAGCTGAGGCCGAAGCTGAGGCTGCCGGTCGGCTGTTCCTCGACATCGACGTTCACCACCACCTGGTCGGGTGCCGAGCCAGGCTCGGCGTTGACCTGCGCGTCCGAGAAGAAGCCAAGCGCGCGGATGCGCTCGGCCGACTGGCGGATTTCACGCGGATTGAAGGGGTCGCCTTCCACGGTGCGGAACTGACGGCGGATCACCTGGTCCAGCGTGGTGGCGTTGCCCTCGATGTCGATCCTCTCGACGAAGATGCGCTCGCCCCGGACGATGGCAAACTCGATGTCGACCATCTGGCCCCGGTCGTTCCGCGTGATCCGGGGTTCCACCCGCACGAAGTTCAGCCCCTTGCGCAGCGCCAGGGTTTCCATCCGGGTGATGTTGTTGTCGATCAGCAGCGGTGTGTAGGTCTGACCGGTGCGGATCTTCTGCACCGCGGCAAATTCTGCGGCGTCGATGCCTTCGACCTCGGACACGGTGGTGACGTTGCCGATGGCGTAGGGCAGGCCTTCGCGCACAGTGAAGGTCACGAAGGTCGCGTCACGCTCGCGGCTGACCTCGGCCCCGGCGTCGAGCACCTGAAAGTCGATATAGCCCCGCGACAGGTAGAATTCGGTCAGGACCTGCTTGTCCAGCTCCAGCCGCTCGGCCACGAAGGTATCGCGCTGGATGAAGGTCCGCAGGAACCCGGCCTGCTTGGTTTCCAGCACCTGACGCAAGCGGCGGTCGCTGAAGGCGCGGTTGCCGACAAAGGCCAGACGCTCCACCTCGACCACCCGGCCTTCGGCCACCTCGAACACCAGATCGACGCGGTTTTCCGACCGGCGGATGATCTTCGGCGTGACGGTGGCAGCGATGCGGCCCGAGACGCGATAGGCCTCGGCAATGTCGGCGGCGTCGGATTCGGCGGTGCTGGGCGAATAGACGCGGCGGGTCTGCGACTGCACGATCTCGGCCAGCTGTTCATCCTTGAGGCGCTTGTTGCCCTCGAAGCTGATGACGTTGACGATCGGGTACTCCACGACCCGGATCAGCAGGGTGGAGCCCTGCGGCACGATCTCGACCGTCTCGAAGAGGCCCGAGTTCTGGATGCGCTGCAAAGCGTCGTTCAGGGCGGCGGCCGAGACCTCGGCCCCCCGGCTGATTCCGGCATAGGACAGGATGGTGGCGGGGTCGACGCGGACGTTGCCTTCGACGACCACGTTCGAAAAGCTGAAGCTTTGCGCGAAGGCCGGTGAAAGGAACGGCGTCGAAACCGTTGCCGCGCCGATGAAAACTGCCGTGGCCAGAAGACGGGCCCTTGCCCCGGCCCGGGACGACCCTTGCCTGATCGTGCGGAAGGTCGCTTGCATCATCTGTCCTCATGCTTCGTTGGCATTTTTATAACGTAAGGGTTTGACTAACGGCAAAGACAAGCTTTGTCAAAAGCCTGCGGTCCTTGTGGATAACTTTCCCACATCTTGTGGTCCAGCTTCATCCTGCGCAGGTCAGGCATCGCCGACCTTGCGGATTCAAACGCAGGTCAGATCGCGGCTCAGGGCGAAGATCATCAGGGAAATGACCAATGTCAGACCGACCGTCATCAGCATCTTCAGCGCCCGTTCCGATGGCGGTCGACGGGTGATCGCCTCATAGGCGTGGAACACCAGATGGCCCCCGTCCAAGACCGGAATCGGGAAAAGGTTGATGATCCCGACCCCAAGCGACAGCACCGCCATCATGCCGATGAAGCTTTCCACCCCGTTGCGGGCCGCGTCGCCCATGGTCTCGGCCATGCCGATCGCGCCGGAAAGGTTGCAGGTGCTGATCGCGCCGCTGATCATCAGGCCAAGGCCGGTGAAAGTGCCCGTTGCCATCTGCCACATCTGCCCGGCGGCAATGGTCAGCGTTTCCAGCGGTCCGGTGGACCGCATCGCGGGTTCGAACGCCATCCCGGCGACAAGGCCGATCTGGTAGCGCTCGACGAAGGCGCCGGTGTCATCCTCGACCGTCCGGATCCGGGGGCTGAGGGTCAGGTCGAACGTCTCGCCACCGCGCCAGATCGTCAGGGCCACCGGGTCGCCCGCGCTGGCGGCAACGATCTCGGGCAGTTGGCTGAAGGTGGTCACCTCCTGCCCCGCGGCCCGCAGGATCACATCGCCCGCCTGTAACCCCGCGTCCATCGCGGCCGACCGGATGATGACCTGGCCAATGACCGGGGCAAAGGGGTGCGGACCCTGAACGGTCAACTCGTCCGTTCCCCGACGGACCGTGTAGGCCATCGACTGCTGCGATGGCAAATCACCGACCACGGCGCCAAAGGCCTCGGCATCCGGGGTGGGGCGGCCTTCGATGGCAAGGATCACGTCGCCCTCGACCAGCGTCGGGCCTTCATGCGGGAAGTCGCGCATCGCGCCGACCGTGGGCTCCTCGCGCGGCACGCCAAGCGCAAGGAGGATGCCCACCAAGAGCGCGAAGGTCAGGATGAAGTTCGCCACCGGCCCCGCAGCCACCGTGGCCGACCGCGCCCACAGCGGGGCGCCCGTCATCGTGTGGCGCCGTTCCTCGGCCGAAAGGCCCGAGATGTCACCGGATTTGACCGAAGTCGCGTCCGCGTCGCCCATGAACTTGACGTAGCCGCCGAACGGGATCGCCGCGATCTGCCAGCGGGTGCCGCGCTTGTCGGTGCGGCTGTAAAGCACCGGCCCGAAGCCGACCGAGAACACCTCCGAGTGGATGCCGGACCAGCGACCGACGATGTAATGCCCGTATTCATGGATGAAGACGATGATCGACAGCGCAAGGATGAAGAAGAAGACCGTCCAGGCCGTGCCGCCGATGGCTCCAAGAATTTCCACTTAGCGGCTCCCTACCCCAATACGCGAAGACATGCGGCGCGCGATTTCGCCCGCCCTTATCCGTGCCAGATGGTCCATTCCCAGCACATCCTCAAGGCTTTCCGGAAGATTTGATCGTCCCATGTCGCCGTCCACCGCAGCAAGGGTGTCTTCCACGATGCCGGACATGTCCATGAAGCCGATGCCGCCGGCCAGAAAATGGTCCAGCGCGATCTCCTTGGCCGCGTTGAAGGCGGCCCCGGCCAGACCACGCCGGGCCATTACCTCCCGCGCCAGCCGCAAGGCGGGATAGCGCGCAAGGTCCGGCGCGCGGAACGTCAGGGTCGACACCTGTGCGAGGTCCAGCCGCGCCACCGGCAGCGCCTCACGCGCGGGCCAGTTCAGCGCATAGCCGATGGGATGGCGCATGTCCGGCGCACCGATATGGGCCATGATCGCCCCGTCATGAAAGCCGACCATCGAATGGATCAGCGATTCGGGGTGAATGATGACCTCGACCTGCTCTGGCGTGACGCCGAAGAATTCCCGCGTCTCGATCACCTCCAGCGCCTTGTTGAACATCGAGGCCGAATCGATCGTGATCCGCTGCCCCATCGCCCAGTTCGGATGTGCCAGCGCCTCCGTGACCGTCGCTGCCGCCAGCGCCTCCAGCGGCCAGTCCCGCAGCGCCCCGCCCGAGGCAGTGAGGATGATCCGCTCCACCGCCGCGATGTCCTCGCCGGTCAGCGCCTGGAAGATGGCGGAATGTTCGCTGTCTACCGGCAGGATCGTCGCCCCATGGGCCACAGCCTCTGCCAGCAACAGCGGCCCGGCGGTGACAAGACTTTCCTTGTTCGCCAGCGCCAGTGTCGCCCCGTGCCGCAACGCGCGAAAGCCGGGGACCAGCCCCGCCGCCCCTACGATCGCGCTCATCACCCAGTCGGCCGGACGGTCGGCGGCTTCCGCAATCGCCTCGGCCCCGGCGGCGGTGGCCGTGCCGCTGCCCGCAAGCCTCTCCCGCAATGCGGGCAGGTCGGCGGCATCGGCACAGACTGCGACCTCGGCCCGCAGCTCCCGCGCCATCTCGGCCAGCCGCGCGATGTTGCGGCCGCCGGTCAGAGCGACCACGCGGTAGCTGCCGGCAGGGGCCCGCTGGATCAGGTCCACCGTCTGCTCGCCGACCGACCCGGTCGCGCCGAAGATCGAGAGGCTGCGCATCAGTTCAAGGCCAGCGCCGGCAGAGGCAGGTCGATGACAAGTCCAAGCAGCATCAGGACGACGATGGCCCCGATCAGCGCATCGAACCGGTCCAGCACCCCGCCATGCCCGGGGATGAGCGTGGAGGCATCCTTGACCCCGCAGCGCCGCTTGATCCAGCTTTCCCAGATGTCGCCCATCTGCCCGGCCAGCGCGATCAGCACCGACAGCGCCACAAGCCAGCCCGTGCCATAGCCCACCGCCCAGAAGCCGACGCCCACCAGCGCGGCCCCAAGCCAGCCCGCCACAGTGCCGCTCCAGGTCTTCTTCGGGCTGATCGCCGGCCAGAACTTCGGCCCCCCGGCGATGCGACCGACGAAATAGCCCAGCACGTCCGACACGGTGACGATCAACACCAGCCACAGGATGACCGGCGTGCCCGCCAGCCGCAGGTCGATCAACCCGTAGCCCGCCACCATGATCGCCGCCGAATACAGGCTTGAAAGCTGCCGGTCACGCCGGTCGGTCAGGGCGATGGCAAGCGCCGGAACCATCAGGAAAGCGCCGGTAAAGCGGTCGGGGAAGACCAGCGTCACGGCAAGGCTGACGCAGGCGATGGCCGCAAGGGTCAGCGGGGTGTTCTCGCGGTCGGGCGCGGTCATCTTGGCCAGTTCCCAGACCATCGCGCCGGTCAGCAGCACGACAAGGATGGAAAACGACGGCCCCCCCAGCCAGATCTCGGCCCCGCCCACGGCGATCAGCACGATGGCCGAAACGACGCGCTTGCGCAGGTCCGCCCAACGGCCGACCGGGCGGCCGGGCGGGATGGAGGTGACGGCAGGATCGGCTGCCGCTTCTTCAGCCACGGCAATGGCTTCTTCGGCGGCTGCATCGGCGGCTGCATCGGCGACGGCCGCCGCCTTGAGGATCGCGTCCGGATCTTCCGCCGTCATCGTGCGGCCCCGAACCGACGCTCGCGGTTGGAAAAGCGCTGGACGATGGCGGCAAGCTCCTCTGCGGTGAAATCGGGCCAGAGGGTGCCGGTGAATTCGTACTCGGCATAGGCCGCCTGCCACGGCAGGAAGTTTGAGGTCCGCGTCTCGCCGCTGGTGCGGATCACAAGGTCAGGGTCGGGAAGGCCACCGGTGTCCAGCCGGTCACCGAAGGCAGCTTCCGTCAGATGCTCGGGGTCAAGCAGGCCCGCCGCCACCGCCTCGGCCACCTTGCGGGCGGCGCGAAAGATCTCGTCCCGCCCGCCATAGTTCACCGCAACGGTCAGGTTCAGCCGGTCAAGGCCCGCCGTCTTCGCCTCGATGCCCGCCATCAGGCGTTGCAGCTTGGGGTCAAGCCGCCCACGCTCGCCGATGAAGCGCATCCGGACGCCGGCCTGGGCCAGACGGTCGGCCTCACGCTCGATATAGCGGGCGAAGATCGCCATCAGGCCAAGGACCTCTTCGGTGGACCGCTTCCAGTTCTCGGTCGAAAAGGCGTAAAGCGTCAGCCACTTGATCCCAAGGTCGGGCGAGGCCTTGACGATCTCGCGCACCCGTTCCGCGCCACGCCGGTGGCCGACAAGGCGCGGCCAGCCCCGGTTCGTGGCCCAGCGGCCATTGCCATCCATGATGATGGCGAGATGGTTGACCGGCCGCAGCCCAGCCTCAAGTGACAAGTCCTTGGACAAGGGCCGATCCTCCTGTCAGACCTGCATGATCTCGGCCTGTTTGGCCTCAAGCGCACGGTCGACGGCGGCGATGGCCTTGTCGGTCAGGTCCTGCACTTCCTCGGACCACATCTTCTGGTCGTCCTCGCTCATTCCTGCGGCCTTGGCCTTCTTGATCTGGTCCATCCCGTCGCGGCGGACATTGCGCACCGCGACCTTGGCATTCTCGGCATAGCCGGCGGCAACCTTGGACAACTGCTTGCGCCGTTCCTCGTTCAGTTCGGGGATCGGCAGGCGGATCAGGGGGCCATCCGTGACCGGGTTGATGCCGATGCCGCTTTCGCGAATGGCCTTCTCCACCTTCTGGATCATGCCCTTGTCCCAGACGTTGATCACCACCATTCGGGGCTCGGGCACGTTCACGGTGCCAAGCTGGGTGATCGGGGTCATCTGGCCATAGGCCTCGACTTGGATCGCGTCGACGATCGAGGCACTGGCCCGCCCGGTCCGCAAGCTGCCGAATTCATGCTTCAGCGCATTCATCGCGCCATCCATCCGGCGTTGCAGCGCTTCGGTGTCGATCTCGATATCGTCTGCCATCGGCATGTCCTCACTTCTGCCCGCCCCGGTTTTGCACCGGTTCTGCGGGATCGCGGTTTTCGGCTCTATAGCAGAGGCGCGGGCTGGGGGTATAGGCCAAAGCGGCAGGACCTGTCCGTCCGAACCGCCGCTCTGCAGGCCATCCCCAAGACCGGGGGCGGCCCGAGTCGCAGGGCCTGGTTAACGCGGCCTTGCGTCACCGCATGCCATACCGATGCCAGACGCTTTGCAGACGCCTGGCAGACAGGCAGAAACCGCTGGGACAGCCCGATCACCGCAGCGCCCGCAGCCCTCAGCCCTGAACCCGGGTATAGGTCCCCTCACCCGCGAGTATCCCGCGAAATCCGCCCGGTTCGTCAAGACTGAAGACGATGATCGGCAAGTCGTTGTCGCGGGCGAGCGCAATGGCGGTCGCATCCATCACGCCAAGGTGTTTCTCAAGCACTTCGTCATAGGTTACATCGGTGTAACGCTTTGCGTCGGAATGCTTTTTCGGGTCCTTGTCATAAACGCCGTCGACCTTTGTGCCCTTGAAGATCGCCTGGCAGGCCATTTCGGAGGCGCGCAGCGTGGCCGCCGTGTCGGTGGTGAAATAGGGGTTCCCGGTGCCGGCAGCGAAGATGCAGACCCGCTTTTTCTCCAGATGCCGCACCGCGCGGCGGCGGATGTAGGGCTCGCAGACCTGATCCATCGGTATGGCACTGATAACACGGGTAAAAACCCCGATCTCCTCCAGCGCCGACTGCATCGCAAGGGCGTTCATCACCGTGGCGAGCATCCCCATGTAATCCGCCGTCGTCCGCTCCATCCCCTGGGCGCTGCCTTGCAACCCCCTGAAAATGTTGCCTCCTCCGATGACCATGCAGATCTCGACCCCAAGGTCGCGAACCGACTTCACCTCTTGCGCGATGCGGGCGACGGTCGGGGGATGGAGGCCAAAGCCCTGGTCCCCCATCAGCGCCTCGCCTGAAATCTTCAGCATCACACGGGTGTACTTGGCCGCCTCGGCATCTGTTCCCGGCATGGCTTGCCCCCTGCATTTCGTTTTGTGATTGGACTGGGGCGCAAAATGTCGCAAAACGGCGGGAGGTTCAACCGGTCACGTCGGGGTGGGGGCAAGAGGCGGGGGCCAGCCCCCGCACCCCCGGGATATTTGGGGACAGATGAAGCTGGAGGCGATTTCTCGGGAGGTGCCGGTGCTGATCGCCGGGCCGACGGCCAGCGGAAAGTCGGCGCTGGCGGCAGAGATCGCGGCGCGGGATGGGCGGCTGGTGGTGAACGCAGATTCGCTGCAAGTCTATGATAACTGGCGGATATTGACGGCTCGGCCGATGCTGGCGGAAGAGGCCGCCCTGCCCCACGCCTTGTATGGCCATGTCAAACGGGATCAGGCCTACTCGGTTGGGCACTGGCTGCGCGAAGTCGCGCCGCTGCTGTCGCAGCCGGTGGTGGTCGTCGGCGGGACCGGGCTGAACTTCAACGCGCTGACGCGGGGGCTGGCAGAGATTCCAGCCATCCCGGCCGATGTCCGGGCCGAGGCCGACGCGCGGATGCAGGCCGAGGGCCGGTTGGCGCTGCTGGCAGACCTCGACGCCGAGACCACGTCGCGGATGGATGTGCTGAACGGGGTCAGGGTCCAGCGCGCGTGGGAAGTTCAGCGGGCAACGGGGCGGGGGTTGGCCTCCTGGCAGGCCGGGACACCGCAGCCTCTGGTCAGCCTTTCCGACGTGGAAGCGCTTGTCCTGATGCCCGACCCAGACTGGCTGAACGCCCGGATCGACCTCCGCTTTGCCGGAATGCTGGCTGAAGGCGCGCTGGAGGAGGCGCGGGCGAACCTGGAAGGATGGGACCCGCGCCAGCCATCTTCGCGCGCCATCGGGGGGGCGGAACTGGTGGCGCATCTCCAGGGACGACTTACGCTGGAAGAAGCCGTTGCTGCAGCCGGGCTGGCAAGCCGCCAATATGCCAAGCGGCAGCGAACCTGGTTCAGATCGAACATGGGCAGCTGGCAGAAGCTTTTCCTGCCCTGAGCGGGGCTTGCACGGCGAAGTTGCAGCGGATTTCCGCCTATCCACAGGGTTATGCACAGGATAATGAAACTGCGGTGGGTAAGTTTCCGGCTGCCTGACTGATTTCGCTTGGGTTGTGAAACGCCCCCTGTTTAACCTTCTTGAAAATTGCCGGATTCCCCATGCCCCTGACCCCATCACCCACCCCTGCCCGTCTGGTCGCAATTCCGCGGCTGGCGGCTGGTGGGCGCTGGCGGGTCGAGGCGATGCGCTCGATCTCGGAGCCGTGTCTCTTGTGGTACACCAAGGGCCAGGGGCGGATCACCATTTCGGGGGTGACGCGGGGCTACACCGCCCATAACGCCATCTTCATACCGCCGGGGGTCATGCATGGGTTCGAAGCCGGGCCGCAGGTCTTTGGCACGGCGGTCTTCTTCGGGCGCGAAAGCGATATCGTGCTGCCGAAGACGCCGCAGCACCTGCGGATCCGCGAAGTTCATGCCCAGCAGGAGGTGAACATCCTTCTGGATGCGATCCTGCGCGAGATGGAAAGCGATACTCCAGCGCATGACCGGGCGACGCGGGCCTATCTGGGGCTCCTTGGCGTCTGGCTTGAACGGCAGGTGCGGAAGGCAGATCCCGAGGCGCCGCGCCCGGACGCGACGCGCCGGCTCGTTGCGCGCTATACGGCCCTTCTGGAGCGGAACTTCCGCAGTGGCATGGGCGTGGCAGACTTTGCCGCGGCACTTGGAGTGACGCCCACCCATCTGACGCGCTGCTGCAATACGGCCTGCGGTCGACCGGCGATCGCGCTCTTGCAGGACCGGCGCATCTTCGAAGCGCGGAAGCTTCTGTCCGAAACGCGGCTTCCGGTGGGTCGGATCGCGGAACAGCTGGGCTTCAATTCGCCCGCCTATTTCACCCGGGCCTTCCAGCACCTGACCGGGAAATCCCCTTCGGCCTTCCGTCGCACCACCTAATCGCACGGATCCGACATCAGGTTAAGCACTTCCGACCCATACATGTCGCAAACGCGCTGCGAAGCGCCGAAAGCAGTCGTTGACGTGAGGGCGAAAAAGTTGCGCAATGGGAACCGGGGGCGCGCTGTGGCGCGCAGATCAGATGGCGGCCTTGCAGCGCAAGGACATGTATCCGGTCTGAGGGTCAGCGCTGCCAATGCCTAGCAACAAAAAGTCTGACAACAAGCCTGACAGGGAGACTACCATGACCGAAACCAACCGCGCTGCCGCGCTGCATCCGGCGGCCACCATGCATGCCGAGGAATTCTCGGCCGGCAAGATCAACCGCCGCGAATTCCTGAGCCGCACCACCGCGCTGGGCGTCTCGGCCGCCGCAGCCTACGGGCTAATCGGCCTGCAGACCCCGGCCAATGCCGAAGCCCATGCCAAGGTCGGCGGGATTGTCCGCGTCGCCATGGAAGTGAAGGGCACCAAGGACCCACGTCTGGCCGACTGGCCGCAGATTTCCAACATCTATCGCGGCTGGCTGGAATATCTGATCCAGTACAACGCCGACGGCACCTTCGAGGGCCGGCTCCTGGAAAGCTGGGAAGCCAATGCCGATGCGACCGTCTACACGCTGAAGGTTCGTCCGGGCGTGACCTGGAACAACGGCGACGCCTTCACCGCCGATGACGTGGTGCGCAACTTCGCCCGCTGGACCGATGGCAACGTCGAAGGCAACGCGATGGCCAGCCGTTTCCCGGGCCTTGTCGACGAAGCGACGAAGACGCTGCGCGATGGCGCCGTGGTCAAGGTCGACGACATGACGGTGCAACTGAACCTGTCGACGTCGGACGTGGCGATCGTTCCGAACCTCGCCGACTATCCGGCCGCCGTGGTTCATGCGAGCTACGTCGATGGCGAGGACCCCTCGGTCAACCCGATCGGCACCGGGCCTTATGTGCCGCAGGAAGTCTCGGTCGGGCAGAAGGCCGTGCTGGTGCGCGCGCCGAACCACACCTGGTGGGGTGGCACCTCGCCGCTGGACGAGATCCACTACATCGACTTCGGCACCGACCCGTCGACCATGGTGAACCTCGCCGCCTCGGACGAGATCGACGCCAACTATGAAACCACCGGCGACTTCATCGAGCAGATGGACACGCTGGGCTGGAAGAAGCTGGAGATCGTCACCGCTGCGACCATCGTCGTGCGGATGAACTCGGCCACGTCGGACCTTTACAAGGACAAGGCCGTCCGGCAGGCGATCCAGCTGGCGGTCGACCCCAAGGTCGTGCTGGAACTGGGCTACAACAACCTTGGCACGACGGCGGAAAACCACCATGCCTGCCCGGTCCACCCGGAGTATGCCGCCCTGCCGCCGCAGACCTTCGATGCCTCCAAACTTGTTCCCGCGCTGGAAGCAGCCGGGATCGCCGGGGCCGAGCTGGAAATCATCTCGCTGGATGACGGCTTCGAGGCCACGACGACCGCAGCCGTGGTGGCGCAGCTGAAGGATGCCGGCGCGAACGTGAAGCACACGGTCATGCCGGGCTCGACGTTCTGGAACGACTGGCAGAAGTATCCCTTCTCCTCGACGACCTGGAACCACCGCCCGCTGGCCGTGCAGAACATGTCGCTGGCCTACACTTCGACCGGGTCCTGGAACGAAAGCGGGATGGCGAACGCGGAGTTCGACGCCGCAATGGTCAAGGCGCTGTCGCTGGCCGATGCCGACGCCCGGCGTGAGGTCATGGTGACGCTGGAGACGATCCTGCAGGATGAAGGCTACATCATCCAGCCCTACTGGCGGTCGCTGTTTGCGCACGTGAAGGAAGGCTTCAACGTCGACCGGCACCCCTCGAACGAGCATCAGCACTACAAGTGGTCTGTCGCCTGACCGAGCGTATCTCCGGGCGCGCAGGTGATGCGCGCCCGGTCCCCCACCGCAAACCCTGCCAGCCATCACCGCCCGCAAGGGACGGCCTGATCGCGTGTCGGGAGCAAAGGCACCGCTCATGCTGATCTTCATCGCGCGTCGCCTGGGCATCATGATGCTGACGGCCTTCGTGCTGACCTTCGTGGTTTTCTTTCTGACCAACCTGCCGCCGAACCTGGAAAAGCTTGCCCGAAGCGAAGGCTCGGTCCGGATGTCGGACGAAGCCGTGCTTAGCTGGATTCAGGAAAACGGCCATGGCGGGTCGGTTTTCGGGCGCTATGGACAGTGGCTCGGTATCGCGCCGGGCTGGACCTTCACCGATGAGAAGGGCGTGACCCGCGGGCGTTGCTTCGATGCCGGCACTGACCCGACCGTCGCACCGCGCTATTGCGGCATCCTGCAGGGCGACTGGGGTTATTCAACCTTCGCGCGGGCCGAGGCCCTGCCCTACCTTGGCGGAATGCTTGCCTCGACCGGCATCCTGATGCTGTGGGTGATGATCGTCATGGTGCCGACGGCGCTGGTAATCGGCGTCGTCTCGGGGATGCGCGAAGGCAGCCGGACGGACCGGGTGCTGTCCACGTTTTCTATCGCCTCGACCGCGACGCCGGAATATGTCTCGGGCGTCATTCTGGTAGCACTCCTCGCCTCGCCCGTCACCGGCCTGTCGCCACTGCTGGCGGAATGGGGCTGGATCGACGGCAAGATCCTGTTTCAGGGTGCCGCCTCGCCGGACAAGATCACGTTCTGGAGCTTTACGCTGCCGGTCCTGACCATTGCCCTTTACGGCATCGGCTACATCGCCCGGATGACCCGTGCGAGCATGACCGAGGTGATGACCGCGCAATACATTCGCACCGCGCGGCTGAAGGGGGTTGGCTTCCGTCAGGTCGTGATGAGACACGCCTTGCGGAACGCGCTGATCGCGCCCTTCACCGTGATCATGCTGCAGTTTCCCTGGCTGCTGAACGGTGTCGTGATCGTGGAGACACTGTTTAACTACAAGGGCTTTGGCTGGACGCTGGTTCAGGCCGCGGGCAACAATGACATCAACCTTCTGCTCGGCTGTTCGGTCGTGGCGGTGTTCGTGGTGCTGGTGACCCAGCTGATCTCGGACATCGGCTATGTCTTCCTGAACCCGCGCATCCGGCTATCGTAAGGGACCGCGATGGAAGACCTTTCCTATTCTGCGATCCTGGGCCGGGTGCTCATCCAGTTCTGGCCAGTCTGGCTGGCGCTGGTTCTCACCTACACGGTCTCGATCACCTTCAAGCGGCGGCTGGGGCTGTACGGCAAGCTTTTCGACAGCCCGGTCGGGATGATCGGCTTCGGGATCGTGATGTTCTGGGTGTTCACCGCCCTACTGGCCGACCAGATCATCACCTTCGACCCCTATGCCCAGTTCTCGGGCATGAAGAACAAGCCGCTTGGAACGATCCTCGCCGGGGCGAGCGAGGGGGACTACAGCCACTTCCTGTTCGGTGGCGACCATCTGGCCCGCGACGTCTTCAGCCGCATGGTGATGGGGGCGCGGTCGGTGCTGTCGATTGCCCCCGCCGCCACGGCCTTTGCCTTCATGGTCGGCATCACGCTTGGGGTGCCTGCGGGCTATTTTGGCGGACGGCTCGACACGGGGCTGTCCTTCCTTGCCAATCTGGTCCTCGCCTTCCCGGTGATCCTGCTTTTCTACCTTCTGGTCACGCCCGAGATCGTGGAACACAAGATCCTGTTCTTCTCGGCCTTCCTTACCCCCGAGGCCGCGCTGGCCTGCACGGCCGATGACAGCGTGACCGCCGATACGCTTGCCTGCTTCGGCCTGTCCATTCCGACGATGATGGCGGCGACGCTGTTCATCTTCCCGATCGTCTTCATCTCGATCCTGCTGAACGCACGCTTCTTCACGGACGCGAAGAAGCGCAACCTCTATGTCGGCATCGTGCTGGTCATCGGCCTCTGGGCCTATTCGGGCCTTGCCTTCAACGCCGACCCCCTTGGCGTCTGGTCGATGGAGCCGAACCTGCTGAATGTCTTCGTCTCGGTGGTCTTCGTGAACGCGCCTACCGTGTTCCGCATCGTCCGTGGCATCGTGATGGACCTGAAGGCGCGCGACTATGTGGCGGCGGGCCAGACCCGGGGCGAGGGGCCCTGGTACATCATGCTGTGGGAAATCCTGCCCAACGCCCGCGGTCCGCTTATCGTCGACTTCTGCCTGCGCATCGGCTACACAACCATTCTCCTTGGAACGCTTGGCTTCTTCGGTCTTGGCGTCGCACCCGACAGCCCGGACTGGGGCTCGACCATCGACGATGGCAGGAAGACCCTGACCCTGTTTCCCCACGCCGCCCTGGCCCCGGCCCTTGCCCTGATGAGCCTGGTCCTTGGCCTGAACCTTCTGGCCGACGGCCTGCGCGAAGAAAGCCTGAGGGACTGATGCGTGGTAGCACGTATATCGTCGGGGCGACTCTAATGGCCGGTGCAGCAGTCGCGATGTGGGTGTCTCGACCACCGCCGTCCTTCGAGATTGAGAAGGGAACCTTCGTACGTCAGTGGTCGGAGACCGAGTGGGAGATTAACTGCAGCGGTCCGTGCGGCATGGACCAGATCACTCTTGCTTGTCCTGATCCGCTGCACGTCAGCGAGGATACCATCGACTTCGGCAGCCGGTTCACTGTTCAAGTACAATGCCCCGAACGGTCCAGCTAGCAACCTAGGAAGGGACTGACGCCATGGCCGAACAAACTAATGAATGGGACCCCTCAAAACCGATCCTCGAGATCGAGCATCTCTCGATCAGCTTCTTCACCCGCCTGCGCGAAATCCCCGCCGTGATGGATTTTTCCTGCACCGTCATGGCTGGTGAGGCGATGGGGCTGGTGGGAGAGTCCGGCTGCGGCAAGTCCACCGTGGCGCTGGCCGTGATGCGCGACCTTGGCAAGAACGGCAGGATCGTCGCCGGCTCGATCAAGTTCAAGGGCCGCGACCTGACGGTCATGGGCGACGAGGAGCTGCGCCACATCCGCGGCTCGGAAATTGCGATGATCTATCAGGAACCGATGGCCTCGCTGAACCCGGCAATGAAGATCGGGGCGCAGCTGGCCGAAGTGCCGATGATCCATTCGGGAATGTCGAAGGACGAGGCCTGGAAGCTGGCCCGTCAGATCGTCGCCGATGTGCGCCTGCCTGACCCTGACCGCATCATCAACGCCTATCCGCACCAGCTTTCTGGCGGCCAGCAGCAGCGCATCGTGATTGCG
>JANPJZ010000131.1:0-1515 GCA_031425795.1 Rhodobacter sp.
CGCCCTCGCCTTCGGCCAGATGCGCGCCGAAACGCTCCTCCAACTCGCCGCCCTGAACCACGAGATCCGCCCCACCCCCTGGCGCATGCTCTTCCTCGTCGGCGCGACGACCCTCCCGGCAATTCCTGGCCTCATCACCGATGCAACCGACCCCCTCCTCCGCATCACCGCCTGCACCGGAGCCCCCGCCTGCCCGCAGAGCCTCCAGCCCACTCGTCAACTCGCCCGCCAACTCGCCCCACACCTACGACCAACCCAATCCCTCCACCTCTCCGGCTGCGCCAAGGGCTGCGCCCACCCCGCACCCGCAAGCCTCACCCTGACTGGCACCCCGCAGGGCTACGACCTGATCCGCCACGGCACCGCCGCCGACACCCCCAGCCTGACCGGCCTCACGCCGCAGGCCATTGAAGACCACCTGAAGGCCCCAAATGCCCCACATCTATGAAACCGACGGTGCCGCGATCTACCTGCAAAGCTTCGCCATGATCCGGGCCGAGGCCGACCTCGCCCGCTTCACGCCCGAGGAAGAGGTCGTCGCCGTCCGCATGATCCACGCCGCCGGGATGGTCGACCTCGCCCCCCACATCCGCTTTTCCCCCGGCATGGCCGTCGCCGCCCGCGCGGCATTGGAGGCGGGCGCGCCGATCCTCTGCGATGTCCGCATGGTCAGCGAAGGCATCACGAAAAAACGCCTCCCCGCGAACAACGAGATCATCTGCACCCTCCAACACCCTGAAGTCCCCGCCCTCGCCGCACAGATGCAGAACACCCGCTCCGCCGCCGCCGTCGAGCTTTGGCGCCCGCACCTCGCCGGCGCCGTCGTCGCCATCGGCAACGCGCCCACCGCGCTCTTCCACCTCCTGAACATGCTGGAAGACCCGAGCTGCCCCCGCCCCGCCGCGATCATCGGCTGCCCCGTCGGCTTCGTCGGCGCAGCCGAGTCGAAGGAGGCCCTCATGCAGGCCCCGCCCGTCCCAAGCCTCATAGTCAAAGGCCGCCTCGGCGGCAGCGCCATCACTGTCGCCGCAATCAACGCTCTGGCGAGTCGCAAGGAATGACCATGACCGGACCGGCCCCCCTGCCTGACAACCCGACCATGCAGCGTTTCCCCTCCCCCCCCTTGGGAGGGGAGAGGGGTGGGGGGCAAGCGTTCGCCTTCGGAAAGGCGGAACCATGGGACGCGTGATCTGCGCCGGCCTCGGCCCCGGCGACCCCGACCTGATGAGCCTCCGCGCCGCCCGCACCATCGGCGCGGCCAGACACATCGCCTACTTCCGCAAGGAAGGCCGCGCCGGACAGGCGCGAAGGATTGTTGAGGGCATGCTTTCGCTGGAAGCCGTCGAATACCCGATGGAATACCCCGTCACCACCGAACTTCCCTTCGACAGCCCCGCTTACACCGACGCCCTTGCCCGGTTCTACGACACTTGGGCCAACAGGCTGGCAACGCTGGCCGCGACCGAGGACGTCGTCGTCCTCTGCGAAGGCGACCCGTTCTTCTACGGGAGTTTC
>JANPJZ010000132.1:0-33295 GCA_031425795.1 Rhodobacter sp.
TGCCCTATGACACGGCCGAGGGGCTGGCGCTGAAGGCACAGCTGTTCTCGGTCCACAAGACGCTGGGGGTCGCGGCGTTCCTCCTCGGGCTGGGGCGCATCCTCTGGGCGCTGGGAGAGCGGCATCCGGTGCCCTTGCACCCGGAGCGGCGGGCGGAGCTGACGCTGGCCGGGGCGGTGCACTGGCTGCTCTACATCTCGCTGGTCGCGGTGCCGCTGTCGGGCTGGGTGCATCATGCCGCCATTACCGGCTTTGCGCCGATCCTGTGGCCGTTTGGGCAGACCCTTCCGTTCGTGCCGCAGTCCGAGGCCGTGGGCGCGGCCGCCGGGGCTGCGCATTGGGTGTTCACCAAGCTTCTGGGGCTGGCGATCCTGCTGCACATTGCCGGGGCGTTGAAGCATCATTTCCTGGACAAGGACGCCACCCTCCTGCGGATGCTGCGCGGGGTTGAGGCTCCGGCCCGTCCGGAAGCGGCGCGCAAGGGGAGCGTGCCGGTGCTGGTGGCCTTTGTGCTTTATGCAGCCGGGGCCGGGCTGGCAGCGCTGCTGGTGCCGAATGGCGAGGCGGTGGCGGCAGATGCCCCGGCGGTGGCGGCTGCGCCGGCCTCGGGCAACTGGCGGGTGGCTGAGGGCAGTCTGGGACTTTCGGTCCGCCAGATGGGGGCCGATGTCGGCGGCAGCTTTGCCCGCTGGACTGCCGACATCCGGTTTGACGAAGTGCCGGCGGAGGGCAGGCACGGGGACGTGACCGTGACCATCGACACCGCCAGCCTGACGCTTGGCAGCGTGACGAAACAGGCGCTGGAAGCGGAGTTCTTCGATGTGGCGACCCATCCGACGGCAACCTTCACCGCCGATATCCTGCCAGCGGCGACCGGGTATGTGGCCGAGGGCACGTTGACGCTGCGGGGGGTGACGCGGCCGGTTACCCTGCCCATCACGCTGGAGATCACCGGCAACAGGGCGCGGATGGTCGGCTCGGTGACCCTGGACCGCCGCGATTTCGCGATGGGGGCAAGCTATGGCGACGAAGCCTCGGTCGGGTTCGGCGTGGTGGTGACGGTGGATCTGCTGGCAGATCGGGTGGAGTAGGTCGCAAGGATCAGGCGCGCAAGACAAAGGCCGCCCGGTTTCCCGGGCGGCCCTTCGATTCTGTCGGGTTCAGGCGCGGATCACTCGATCGCCATGGCCTCGAAGCTGATCTGGATCTGCACTTCGTCGCTGATGAAGGGGGCGAAGGCGCCAAGCCCGAAGTCCGAGCGCAGGACCGTGGTCGTGGCCGTGATCCCGATGGCGGGTTTGCCCTCGAACGGCGGCAGCGGATAGGCCTCGGCCTTGTTCAGCGTGGCGTCGAGCACGACCGACTTCGTCACGCCGTTCAGCGTCAGGTCACCGGTGATCTTGCCGGTGGTCGCGCCGGTCGCCTCGACTGCGGTCGAGGTGAAGCTGACAGCCTCATCTTCGGCTGCGTCAAAGAAGTCGGGCGACATGAAATGCTCGAAGCGCGCTTCCCAGCCGGTCAGCATCGAACGGACCGGGAAAGTCACCGAGACGGTCGAGCCTGCGGGATTTTCGGCGTCATAGACGACGTCGCCGCCAAAGCCCGAGAACATGCCGAAGCCGGTCGAATAGCCGACGTGATTGTACGAGAAGATGATCTGGGCATGGCTGGAATCGATGGTGTAGGTCAGCGGTGCGGCCAGCGCCGGGGCGGACATGAGGGCGGCCACGGCGGCCAGTGTTGCGAAACGGGTCATTCTTCACCTTGGGTTACGGGGGCCCGGTCGGCCCGGTTGACGAGCGGGAAGATGCACAAGGATGCCGCGACGCGGCAATTCGGCACAGCGGAAGGCTGACTGTTCGCCAGTGAACAGAACGTTGCTGAAATCAGGGCTTTGCGCGGCGCGGCCCCAGCGCCCGGGCGTGCGGCCCCGGCACCGCGACTGGGGCCAATTCCCTTGCGCCGACGGGAAACCTCTGTATAAGGCCGCATCTTCCCTGCATTTCCATGAACCGGCGATGCCTCTCGTGGACGGGCCGCAGGGAAGCTTGCCCGTCCTTTGAAGCCGCCCCGAGACGAAGGATACCCGCATGCCTCTGTATGAGCATGTCTTCATCGCGCGCCAGGATCTGTCCTCTGCGCAAGCCGAAGGCCTTGTCGAACATTTCTCCACTGTCCTTGCGGACAACGGCGGCAAAGTCGTTGAAAACGAGTACTGGGGCGTCAAGACGATGGCCTACAAGATCAACAAGAACCGCAAGGGGCACTACGCCTTCCTGAAATCGGACGCGCCCGCCGCTGCCGTGCAGGAAATGGAACGCCTGATGCGCCTGCACGAGGACGTCATGCGCGTCCTGACCATCAAGGTCGACAAACATGCCGAAGGCGTGTCGGTCCAGATGCAGAAGCGTGACGAGCGTGACGGCGACCGGGGTGACCGGGGTGACCGCGGCGGCTTTGGCGGCGAACGTCGTGACCGGCCAAGCTTCGGTGGCGGTGACCGTCCCGACCGCGGCGGTGACCGTGGCGAACGTCCGTCGTTCGGCGCTCCGCGTCGTTGATCCACAGCTTGAAGAAAGGTTCATAAACCATGGCGACCAAACCATTTTTCCGCCGCCGCAAAGTTTGCCCCTTCTCGGGCGACAATGCACCGGCGATCGACTACAAGGACACGCGTCTGCTGCAGCGCTATATCTCCGAGCGTGGCAAGATCGTCCCGTCCCGCATCACCGCCGTCTCGGCGATCAAGCAGCGTGAACTGGCCCGTGCGATCAAGCGCGCCCGCTTCCTCGCCCTGCTCCCCTACGCCGTGAAATAAGGAGCACATGACATGCAAGTGATCCTTCTGGAACGTGTGGCCAAGCTTGGCCAGATGGGTGAAGTCGTCAACGTCAAGGACGGCTATGCCCGCAACTTCCTGCTGCCGCAGGGCAAGGCGCTGCGCGCGAACGACAGCAACGTGAAGTCGTTCGAGGCGAAGAAGGCCCAGCTGGAAGCCAGCAACCTGGAAACCCGCAAGGAGGCCGAAGCCGTGGCCGCCAAGCTGGATGGCCAGACCTTCATCGTGATCCGTTCCGCTTCGGACGCGGGCGCGCTTTACGGTTCCGTCACCCCGCGTGACGCGGCGGATGCGGCAACCGAGGCTGGCTTCACTGTCAACCGCGGCCAGATCGTGCTGGACCGGCCGATCAAGGAACTGGGGATCCACAGCTTCTCGGTGCAGCTGCACCCGGAAGTCGCGGTGAAGATCCAGCTGAACGTCGCGCGTTCGACCGAAGAGGCCGCGCTGCAGGCGTCGGGCAAGTCGATCGCAGATCTTGCTGCCGAAGCGGAAGCGGAAGCAGAGTTCGAGATTGCCGAGCTCTTCGACGAAATGGGCGCAGCCCAGGACGGGGCCGACCTCGGCCGCGACTGATCTGCACAGGCAGACTGACAAGACCGCGCCGGGGCAACCCGGCGCGGTTTTTCTTTTGGTGTCCGGAGGTTTCTGACATTCCCCTGTCGGCGGCAGGACAGATGCGGCAGATCGCATGCGTAGCCTGCTACCCATGCGGATGTCAGCCACCACTCAGGGCATCTTGGCCCTTGTCGCCGGAATCGCCGTCTTTTCGGTGCAAGACCTGATCCTGAAGGGATTGTCGGGGGATTACCCGCTGCATCAGGCGATGGTGCTGCGCAGTCTGGTGGCCCTGCCCTTCCATCTTGGCATTGTCTGGTGGTTCGACGGGCGGCTGACGACGATCCTCACCCCCGGCTGGGGCAGGATGCTGGCGCGCGGGCTTCTCGGGTTCCTCGCCTACACCGCCTATTACCTGGGCCTCGCTACGATGCCCTTGGCCGAGACGGTGGCACTTTACTTCACCGCGCCCCTGTTCATCACGCTGGCCGCCGCCCTGTTTCTGGGCGAGAGGGTCAGCCTGCCCTCGGCCGTGGCTGTCGCGGTGGGCTTTGCCGGAGTGCTCCTGATCGTCAAGCCCGGCAGCGCGGGGTTTGATCTTGCCGCCCTCCTGCCGATCCTGGGGGCGTTCGGCTATGCGCTCTACATGGTCGCAGCCCGGCCGCTCGGGCGGGTGGAGACGGCGGCGGCGATGGCGTTCTGGGGCAACCTCTGCTTTCTTCTCTGTGCGCTGGCGCTGTCGGTGGTCTATGGCAGCGGCACCCTTGCCGACGCCTCGCACCCGTCCATGGCGTTTCTCACGCGGGGCTGGGTGATGCCGGGGGCGGTGGATCTGGCGCTGATGGCGGTCTGCGGGGTGATCGCGGCGGTGGGGCTGACGCTTTTGACCCAGGCCTACCGGATCGCGCCATCGGCCACGGTCGCGCCCTTTGAATACACGTTCATGTTCTGGGCCGTGCTGTGGGGCTGGCTTGCCTGGGGGGATTTTCCCGACGCGCTTGGCTGGCTGGGGATTGCCGTCATCGTCGCGGCCGGACTGGTGGTGATCCGCGCTCCCGGAACGGAAAAGGCCGCACCCGAAGGCGCGGCCTGACCCTTGCCCCCGGTGGGGTGGCTTACATCTCGTCCAGAGCTTCGACCAGCTTCTGCAGGTCTTCCTTCGACACGGTCTTGTCGCTGACCTTGGCCTGCGCGACGATATGGTCGACGACCTTGTCCTCGAAGAGTGGCGCGCGGAGTTGCTGCTGCATTTGCGGGTTCTTCTGCACGAATTCGAAGAACTGACGCTCTTGCCCCGGATACTGCCGAGCGGCGGCAAGGACAGCCTGCGTCATCTCGGCGTCGGTCACGGTGACCTCGGCTTTGCGACCGATCTCGGCGAGGAGAAGGCCAAGGCGCACGCGGCGCACGGCCAGGGTCTTGTGCTCCTCCGTGGTCTCGATCTCGCCGTGGTTATGGCCGTGATCCTCCGGATGCTCTTCATGGTAAAGCTGGTGGGCGATCTGGGACGCCTCGGCCTCCACAAGGTTCGCGGGCAGGTCGAACCGAACCATGCCGTCCAGCTGGTCCAGCAGCGAGCGCTTCAGCACCGCACGGGCAGCCCCCTTGTACTCGGCCTCCAGACGCTCGGCGATCTGGGTTTTCAAGGCCGCAAGGTCTTCGGCGCCGAATTTCTTGGCAAGCTCGTCATCGACTTCGGCAGGCTTCGGTTCCTTCACGGCCTTGATCGTGCAGGCGAAAACCGCTGCCTTGCCGGCCAGATGCTTGGCGCCATAGGCCTCGGGGAAGGTCACGTCCACGCTGATATCGTCGCCGGCCTTGGCGCCGACAAGCTGCGCCTCGAAGCCCGGGATGAAGGAGTTGGAGCCGAGGACCAGCGGGTAGTCTTCGCCTGAGCCACCCTCGAACAGCTCGCCATCGACCGAGCCCTTGAAGTCGATCACGACCTGATCGCCGTCCTTGGCCTTGGCGCCCTTCTTCCGATCGTCAAACGATTGCGCGGTGGCCGCGAGGTTGGTCAGCGCCTCATCCACGGCCGCATCCTCGGCCTTCACGATTAGACGGTCGAGCGTGATCTTGCCCGCGTCGATTTCCGGGATCGGCGGCAGGGCGTCATAGGTCATCTCGACCACGACATCCTGACCTTCCTTCCACGTCTCGCCGCCCTGCATCTTGACGTCGGGCTGCAGCGCCGGGCGGTCACCGGTGGTGTCGAAATGCGATTTCATCGCCTCGTCGATGGCCTGCTGCATCGCGTCGCCCATCATGCGCTGGCCGAACTGCTTTTTCAGGATCGCCAGCGGCACCTTGCCCTTGCGGAAGCCCTTGATCTCGACCTCGGGCTGGGCTTCGAGCAGCTTTTCCTGCACCTTCGCATCCAGCTCGGCTGCGGTGACGGTGATGGTATAGCCGCGCTTGAGGCCGTCTTTCAGGGTCTCGGTGACCTGCATGCTGGGGTGTCCTTCCTGCTTCTTTTCGGGCGCGGATGCGCAATAGAAAACCGTCGCAGGGCAAGACCCCGCGTTGTTTGGGCGCCTAATAGCAAAGCTTTCCGTGCGACGTAAGGGGTATTTCGCGCCCGATCCGCCCCATGGCCGGCTGAGGACGGTTTACGGCCTGACCGCAGCCGTGCAAATCTTCGCCACCCAGCCTGAGGAAGGCAATGCCGATCTACACCGTCTACATGCTGCCCGAGAGCAGCATCACCATCTCGCCCCCAGGGCCGGGGGTGCAGCCCACGCTGGACGGCGTGACGCAAGGCGACGGGTCGCATCTCCTGGGGCGCACGATCACGCTGAACAGCGCCAGCTGGCTGGAAACCCGGATTCTGGATAACGACACGGACTTCGAGGACAATGACGGCTCGCAGCAGACGCTGGTCGATCCCGAGACGATCAACGGCGTAACCTACACCGGCGGCCAGCGGGTGGAGGCCGAATATCGCATCACCCTGCGTGATCCC
Organism: Rhodobacter sp.; assembly: GCA_031425795.1. Classification (GTDB taxonomy): domain Bacteria; phylum Pseudomonadota; class Alphaproteobacteria; order Rhodobacterales; family Rhodobacteraceae; genus Tabrizicola. The sequence continues at coordinate 6,360 of JANPJZ010000132.1, forward strand.
GACACGGGAGAGGTCTGGACGGCATACGCCTACAACGTCAACGACAGTCCGGTCGCCTATGCAACGGTCGAAGGGCTTCTCTTGCGGCCGAATGCGAACGGCACCTTTCCCCCGATCGGCAAGGCGCTACAGGTCACCTTTGCCGGGGAAGGGCCGGAGGGTGTGCGCACCAACCTTTACGACCTTTACGACACGCCACCCTGCTTTACTCCAGGCACGCTGATCGACACGCCCGACGGGCCGCGCCTGATCGAGACGCTGGTTCCGGGCGATCTGGTGCAGACGCGAGACCACGGCGCGCAGCCGCTGCGCTGGGTAGGCCAGGCCCGCCTGTCACAGGCGGCATTGCAAGCCAGTCCGGCGCATCTGCCCGTCTGCATCGCAGCCGGGGCCCTTGCACCGGGGGTGCCGCAACGCGCGCTGGTGCTGTCGCCGCAACATCGTGTCCTTGTCAGTGGCTGGCGCGCCGAGATCCTGTTCGGAACCGCCGAGGTGCTGGTGCCGGCACTCGCCTTTTTGGGCGATCAGGCGATTCGGATGCAGCCCGGCCCGCAAGGCGTCAGCTATCTCCACCTGCTCTTTGACCGGCACGAGATCCTGTTTGCCGAAGGGGCGGAAGTGGAAAGCCTGCTTCCCGACTGGCTGACGGATGCGACGCTGCCCCCTGCCCTGTGGGCTGAACTTTGTGCGTTGCTTCCCCATCCATCGCATCAAGCCGGCTTTGGCGGCGCAGCGCGGGTCTGCCTGACCCCGCGTGAAGGGCGACTTGTCCTGAACGCGTAAAGTGGTGCGGGTGAAGGGACTTGAACCCCCATGCCTTGCGGCGCTGGAACCTAAATCCAGTGCGTCTGCCAATTTCGCCACACCCGCACGCGGCCTGCTGCGGCTTCTAGCAAAGCTCGCAGGTCGGGGCGAGGGGCAATTTTCGCCACGGCAAATGGCTCGGCCCGCCACAATCGCGCCTTATTTGTCACAGGTTGCGAACACACCTGCCCTGAAATCAACGTAAGCCAACCGAAGCGGGGTCACAAACCGGTGAAATCGTTCAACCTTGAAGCGACACGCTCAAGGGGTTGTCCATGGTCACGGCATCACAGCACTTCACCGCGCAGTTCGACGGCGCAGCAGAGCCCGCAGCGCTTGGGTTGCTTGCGGGAACAACGGTGCTGACACTGGACGGTGTTCTGCCGGTCGAATTTCTGGAACCCGGTGACCGGATCGTGACCCGCGCAGGCGCCCGGCGTCTGGTGGCGGTCTCGGTGCAGAAGCGGCGGATGGCCCAGATGGTGCGCATCCGTGCCACCTCGCTTGGCCATGACCGGCCAGAAAAGGACCTGCTGCTTGCCCCCGATCAGCCAGTGATGATCCGCGACTGGCGTGCGGCGGCGCTTTATGGGGTGCCAGCCGCGCCGATTGCCGCCAAGCGGCTGACGGATGGCGAGTTCGTGACCAGCGAAGTACTGCGAGACGCGCGGATCTTCACGCTGCGCTTTGAGGAAGACGAAGTGATCTATGTCGAGGGGCTGGAGCTTGCCTGCCCGGTGCTGGAAACCGTCCGCGCCTGATTTCCCGGCCCCGCGGTTTGCCGCACTACCACTTCACATGGGCGGGCCAGATGAAGACCTCATCGGTCGCATCGCCCGGCCCCGCCAGTGCCATCGTCTGTCGGCGCAGGTGGCCTGCGACCTCGGTCCGGGCAAGGCGGTTCAGCGTTTCGGCGGCGATCGGCGCGCCGAGGGTTAGGTTCAGCGCCTCGCCCATGCGGCGGCGGGTTTCGTGAAAGATCAGCGCCACGCGCAGCGGGTAGGACAGATGGCTCGCGATCTGGAACAGGCGCGAGTTCTGGCCGGAGAAATGCACCGGAAGCGTGGTCACTCCGGGGATGGTCGCCAGACGACCGACGAAGGGGTGCCACTCGGCGTCGCAGGCGCGGCCCTTGACCGGCGCGTTGGCCGTGGCCACCCCGCCCGCCGGGAAGATCGCCACGACCTTGCCCTCGGCCAGAAGTTCGGCCGCGCGGCGGCGGGTGGCGCTGGTCAGGCGGCGCGCCTCTGCCGTGCCGGAGAAATCGACGGGCAGCAGATGGGGCGCAATCTCGGGCACCTGGCAAAGCTGGCTGTTGGTCAGGATCTGCGCATTGCCCCGCAGGCGGAAGGCCAACTGTCCGATGGTCAGCCCGTCAAGGATGCCGAAGGGGTGGTTTGCCACGATCAGCAAGCCGCCCTCTGCCGGCACGCCGGCAAGATGGCCCTCGTTCGTGATCTGCAGGCGCACATCGAGCAGGCGCAGGGCCGCGTCGAACACCGTCTCGTCCAGGCGCTGACCCTTGTCCTGCCAGTCGCAATACATGCGGTGCAGCTGGGCCCGCCCGCTCAGCCGTTCCACCGTGCGGATCAGGCTGCGGCGGAACCGCGACTGCGCCGAATGAGAATAGGTGAAGTTCGGGGGCGGAAGCGAGGGGAAGGCGCTGTCGGTCATCGAAGCTCTCTGGCAGGGTCCCTTTGGCAGCCGGTTGTACGGCAGATGCATGACAGGCGCGTGTCAGTGCCGCTGCGTTTCGGTTGCAGGGGCGAGACTGCGGCCCAGGCTGCGCAGTGCCGGGGCAGTCCGAATCGGCGGGGGGAAGACCGATGACAACGGCCACGCCAGCCAGCCTTTTCGCGGCACAGAAGGCCCGGGTTGCCACGCGGCGGACCAGCTTTGGCCTGCGGGAACGCCGCGCGGCGCTGGACAGGCTGGCGGATGCGGTGCGGCGGAACGAGGCCGCGCTGGTGGCGGCCCTGCAGGCCGACCTTGGCCGCCCCGAAGCCGAAACCGTTCTGATCGACTACCTCACGGTGTTGCAGGAGATCCGCCACACCCGCTGTCATCTGCGGGCCTGGATGGCGCCGCGCCGGGTCTGGCCGACCTTGCCGGGCTTCGGCGCCTCGGCCCGGATCGTGCCGCAGCCGCGCGGGGTCTGCCTGATCATCGCGCCCTGGAACCTGCCCTTCGCGCTGGCGCTCGGGCCCCTGGTGTCCTGCCTTGCCGCCGGCAACAGCGCAATCCTGAAGCCGTCCGAGATGACCCCCGCCACCAGCGCCCTGATCGCGCGGATGCTGGCCGAGACCTTCCCACCCGATCTCGTGGCCGTCGTCGAAGGCGACAGGACCGTGGCCGAGGCGCTTCTGGCCCTGCCCTTCGACCACATCTTCTTCACCGGTAGCCCGGCCGTCGGCAAGATCGTCATGGCCGCAGCCGCCCGGAACCTGACCTCGGTCACGCTGGAGCTTGGGGGCAAGTCGCCTGTCATCATCGGCCCCGGCGCGAACGTGGCGCAAGCGGTGGACTGGATCACCTTCGGCAAGTTCCTGAACGCAGGCCAGACCTGCATCGCGCCAGATCACCTCTACGTCCACGCCTCGCTGCGCGACGCCGTGGTGACCGCCCTGCGCGCCCGGATCGCCAGGGCCTATGGCTCGGGCGCGAGCAGCCCGCATCTTGCGCGGATCGTGACGCCTGCCCATGCCGCCCGGCTTTCGGCGCTGATCACCGACGCGCTGGAGAAGGGCGCAAAGGTGGTCGCCGATCACGGGCGTGACGGTCAGGCGCAGGGGCCCATGCTTCTGGACCATCTCACCCCGGACATGCGGGTGGAGCAGGAAGAGATCTTCGGCCCCATCCTGCCCATCCATCCCTTCGACGACATCGCCCCGGTCCTTGACCGGATCAATGCCGGCGACAAGCCCCTGGCGCTTTACGTCTTCGACCGCGACCCTGCGCTGGTGGACCGCGTGGTGGCAGGGACAACCTCCGGCGCGGTGGGCGTGAACCTCACGCTGGTGCATTTCACCCATGCGGGCCTGCCCTTCGGGGGCGTCAACACCTCCGGCATCGGGTCGGCGCATGGGCTGCACGGCTTTCGCGCCTTCAGCCATGAGCGTGCCGTGCTGCGCAACCGTTTCCTGGCGCTGCCGCTCCTCTTCCCGCCCTATGGCCCCCGCGTGATGCGGCTGATCGCGGTCCTGAAGCGGGTGCTTGGCTGACATGTATGACAGCATCATCATTGGTGCAGGCTCGGCCGGATGTGTGCTGGCAAACCGTCTGTCAAAGGACCCCACCCACCGCGTCTGCCTGATCGAGGCCGGGCCACCGGACCGCAACCCGCTGATCCACATGCCGCTTGGCCTGGCAATCCTGGCGCGCAGCACGAAGATCAACTGGGCCTACGCGACCGAGCCGGAGCCGCAGCTTGGCAACCGCCGCCTCTACTGGCCGCGCGGACGGGTGCTTGGCGGCTCAAGCTCGATCAATGCGATGATCTACATGCGCGGTCACCCCGCCGACTACGCCGCCTGGGGCCTTGCCGCAGGTGCGGCGTGGGACTGGCCGCGCGTGCGGCAGATTTTCCTCGCGATGGAGGGGAACACCGCCCTCGCCGATGCGCATCACGGCACCGATGGCCCGCTGGTGGTCAGCAACCTGCGGCACGTCAATCCGCTCAGCCGCGCCTTCCTGCAGGCGGGGGTGGACTGCCAGTTCCCCGCCAACCCCGACTTCAACGGCGCGTCGCAGGAGGGGCTGGGCCTCTTTCAGGTGACGCAAGCCAACGGCCAGCGCTTCAGCAGCGCGCGGGCCTTTCTTGGCCCGGCGCGGGGCCGGCCGAACCTTACCATCCTGACCGGTGCATTGGTGGAACGGGTGGTATTCGACAACCGCCGCGCCAGCGCCGTGCAGCTTCGGGGCCGCCAGATCGCGCTGAACCCCGGGGGTGAGGTGCTGCTCTGCGGCGGAGCAGTGAACTCGCCCCAGTTGCTGATGTTGTCGGGGGTCGGTCCGGGGGCTGACCTGCAGCGGTTTGGCCTGCCGGTGCTGCAGGACGCGCCCGAAGTCGGGAGGAACCTGGCGGATCACCTCGACATCGGCTTGCAGGCCCTGACGGGGCGGCAGGCGATCGGACTTGCGCCCAGTTTTGCCCCGCGCGCGCTGCGGGCCGCCTGGGCCTATCTCCGCCACCGTCAGGGCGAGCTGACCTCGAACGTGGCCGAGGCGGGGGGCTTCGTGCGGTCGGACCCCGGGCGGGACCGGCCGAACCTGCAGTTTCACTTCATCCCGGCGCTGCTGCACGATCACGGCCGCCGCACCGCCTGGGGCTATGGCCTGACCTTGCATGTCTGTGACCTTCTGCCGAAAAGCCGGGGGTGGCTGACCCTCTCCAGCCCCGACCCGCAGGCCCCGCCCCACATCCGGGCGAACTACCTCTCGCATCCCGATGACCTGCCGGTCTTGGTGGCCGGGCTGAAGATCGGGCGGCAGGTGCTATCGGCCCCGGCGCTCGCTGGCGCGATCAGACGCGAAACGCTCCCCGGCCCCGAGGTCCAGACCGAGGCGGCGCTTGAGACCTTCGTCCGCGCCAGAGCCGAGACGATCTATCACCCGGTCGGCACCTGCCGGATGGGGCAGGACGCGGGCTCGGTGGTCGACCCGGAGGGCCGGGTGCGCGGGGTACAGGGGCTGCGCGTGGTCGATGCCTCGATCATGCCGACGATCATTGCGGGCAACACGAACGCGCCGACGATGATGATCGCCGAAAACATCGCGCAGATGATGCTCGGGCGTAGCTGACCGGCTGGTCCCCGCTTGCAGCCCCCGCCCGGCGGAATAAGGTGGTGCAGGACCGACGGAGGGGCCGATGAAACTCGCACTCTGGCAGGGCATATCGCCGGGCCCCGACCTGGAAGCCGCCCTGACGCAGGCCGAAGCCGCCCTTGCCGCCGCCGGGGCGCTTGGGGCCGCAGCCCTGGTCCTGCCCGAGGTCTGGCTGCAGGGCTACAACCAGCCCGACATCCCGGCCCGTGCCCTGCAGTTGGGCAGCCCGCCCTTGCAGCGCCTCGCCGCCGCCGCCGCCCGGCACCGCTGCGCCCTGGTCGTCGGCTACGCCGAGAGGGACGGTGCCAGCATCCACAACTCTGCCGCCTGCTTCGGCCCGGACGGCACGCTTCTGGCCAACCACCGCAAGCTTCAGCTTTACGGGCCCCGTGAGCGGGCGATCTACACCGCTGGCGACCGGTTCACGACCTTCACGCTGATGGGTGAAACTGCAGCGATCCTGATATGTTACGACGTTGAGTTCGCACCACACATCAAGGTGCTTGCAAAGGCTGGGGTGACCATGATCCTTGCGCCGACCGCCAACATGCACCCTTTCACCCACGTCATCCGCCACACCGTCCCGGCCATGGCAGCGAACCATGGGGTCAGCATTGCTTATGCCAACTACTGCGGGACCGAAGGCGACCTTGCCTATGTGGGCGGCTCTCTCATCACCGGCCCGCATGGCGAGCTGCTGGTCCAGGCGGGCGACTACCCCGCCCTCCTCGTGGCCGACCTCCCACCCCGTGATCCAGCCCGGCTGTCGACCCAAGACGCCGACCTCCGGACGCTGTAAGCCGACCCGAGCCTTTTGCGCGTTCTTCACGCGCGAAGGGCGAGACAAAGGGCTTCGCGCGGCACGCGCCCCTTTTTGCGACCGCTGGTCCGACGATGCGCGCTTCCAACCGGGCGGGCAATCGGGCAGCGTGGGGGCATGCGATCAGCAAGGATGCCGCCATGACCCACACCCGCCACCGCAAGTTCAACACCCGCGACACCTACCCCGAGCAGAAGCTGGACAATGACCTCGCCCAGGCCGTGGTGGCGCGCGGGCGGATGGTCTTCCTGCGCGGCCAGTGCCCGCAGGATCTGGACACCTCGCAGGACATCGGCAGCCATGACCCGGTGGAGCAGACCCACAAGGTCATGCAGAACATCCGTCAACTGCTTGAGGAATGTGGCGGGGACATGAGCCATCTCTGCAAGGTCGTGGTCTACCTCACCGACGTCCGCCACCGCGAGGCGGTGTACCGGACGATGGGCGAGTATATCAAGGGGGTCCATCCCGTCTCGACCGGGGTCGTGGTCACCGCCCTTGCCCGGCCGTCCTGGCTGGTCGAGATCGACGGCACCGCCGTGATCCCGGACTGAGGCGATGACCTTCTCAATCGTCGCCCGTTGCGCTGCGACGGGGCAGTTCGGGATGGCGGTCTCCTCCTCCTCCCCCGCCGTCGCGGCCCGCTGCGCCCATGTTCGCGCGGGCGTGGGGGCGGTGGCGAGCCAGAATGTCACCGACCCCGCCCTCGGGCCGCTGATCCTTGGGCGGCTGGCTGCGGGGCTTGAGGCAGGGGCCGCGCTGGCGGAGGTCGTCGAGGGGCGGCCGCACATCGACTACCGGCAGCTTCTGGTCGTCGACCGGTCCGGGCGGACGGCGGTCCATTCGGGGCGGCAGGTGCTTGGGGTCTGGGCCGAGGCGGTCGGGACAGACTGTGCGTCGGGGGGAAACCTGCTTGCCCACTCCGGCATCCCCGCGGCGATGGTGGCGGCGTTCGAAGCGGCGACGGAGCCATTGGCGGAGCGGCTGCTGCAGGCCCTGGAGGCAGGACTTGCGGCAGGGGGCGAGGCGGGGCCGGTGCGGTCGGCGGGGCTGAAGGTCGCGGACCGGCTGGACTGGCCGCTGGTGGACCTGAGGATCGACTGGGCCGACGATCCGATCGGGATGCTGCGAGAGGCATGGGGGGTCTATGCGCCGCAGATGGCGGCCTATGTCCAGCGGGCACTGGACCCGACCGGGGCGCCCTCGTACGGGGTGCCGGGGGATGAGTGACGGGGTCTGTCCAAGGTGTCCCGGGCAGGGACATTCTGCAATTCTTCTTGTTATCAATACCTTGAGAATCTCATTTACCCGACCTTAACCATCAAGCCAGTATCAACCGGGATCCTTTGACCATGGACGAGACCATCCACACGCTCATCATCGGCGGCGGGCAGGCAGGGGTCGCGACCTCGGCGCATCTGGCGGGGCACGGCGTGCCGCATCTGGTGCTGGAGCGCGCGCGCATCGCCGAACGCTGGCGGAGCGAGCGTTGGGACAGTCTGGTGGCAAACGGCCCGGCCTGGCATGACCGTTTTCCGGCGGCAGAATTCGACGGGATCGACCCCGACGCCTTTGCCGGGAAGGACCGCGTGGCGGATTACTTCGAAACCTTTGCCCGCCGGCGCGACCTGCCCATACGCACCGGCGTTGCAGTGACGCGTCTGGCAAGGCACGAAGGCGGATTTCAGGCCACGACGCCCGACGGCACGGTCAGCGCGCGCAACGTCGTGGTGGCCACCGGCCCGTTCCAGAGCCCGGTCATTCCGACGGTGGTGACGGACCCGAAGATTTATCAGTTGCACTCCAACGCCTACCGCAACCCGGGCGCCCTGCCCGAGGGGGCCATTCTGGTGGTGGGCGCAGGGTCGTCCGGCGCGCAGATCGCGGAAGAACTGGTGCGGGCAGGTCGCCGCGTGTTCCTGTCTGTCGGGCCGCATGACCGGCCACCCCGGCGTTACCGGGGCCAGGATTTCGTCTGGTGGCTGGGCAAGCTGGGCAAATGGGATCTGAAGGCGCCGACGCCGGGGACCGAGCATGTGACGATTGCGGTCTCTGGCGCCTATGGCGGGCAGACGATGGATTTCCGTCGTCTGGCGGCATTGGGGGTGACGCTGCTGGGCCGCGCAGGCGGTTGGCAGAACGGGCGGTTGAGCTTTGCCCCCGATCTTGCGCTGAACATCGCGAACGGCGACCGGAATCACCTGTCGGTGCTGGACGAGGCCGACGCCTATGCGGCAGCGCAGGGCCTTGACCTGCCACTGGAACCGCAGGCGCGGGTATTCTTGCCCCTGCCCGCTTCGGTCACTGACCCGGTTCTGAGCCTCGACCTTGCGGCGGAAGGGATCGGCACGATCCTCTGGGCCACGGGATACCGCCCTGATTTCAACTGGATCGACTTCGACGTGCTTGACGCCACAGGCCGGCCCCGCCACCGCGAGGGGGTGGCGGAGGTGCCGGGGCTTTACTTCGTCGGGCTGCCGTGGCTGTCCTGCAGAGGCTCGGCCTTCATCTGGGGCGCGTGGCGCGATGCCGAGCGTCTGGCGGGGATCATCGCGCGGGGCGAGGACGCTGCCGTCACCGGGTGAGACGAGGGCCATCGTGCCACCGCCTCGGCCACCGCCACGGCCAGATCGGCGTCCATCCCGCGACGGGAGCCTTCAAAATGCTGGGTCAGAAGGCCGTTCTGGCAGTTGCGGTCATCATCCCAGCCGGGGTGGTTCATCACCGGGTAGAGGCAGATGCCCTCGACCGGAACGCCGCGCTGGCGGGCGCGGGCGACCTCTGACGTCACATAACGGAACCATGAGGCGCGGCGATGATCCTCGATCCCCGTTTCCGAGACGAAGATCGGACGGCCATAGCGGGCGTAGACCTCGAACATGAGGTCCGACAGGGGGCGATAACTGGGGTGGTCGACGTCGATGGGCGGCCCCCCGTGGAGCCATTGGTTGTTTTTGTAGTAGTTGACCCCGACGATATCCAGAAGCGAGGGGTCGCCGCCAAGCTGGGGCCACATCCGGCCCGTCAGCATGTCGCAGGCCTGATACTGGGACTGGTGATAAGCCACGGCTTCGGCATCGGGGCGGTCGAGCCCGGGGTTGGGCAGGATGCTGATCAGCGGCTCGCAGTGCACAAGGCGGGCGCGGGGGTCCACCTCACGCAGGGCGTGCATCGCGGCGATGCTGGCGCGGGCCAGTTGCACCTTCAACTCGAACCCCCGGCCCCTGGCAAAGGGGTTGAGGTAGCCGACATCGCCGCCGCCCCAGGAAAAGAAGGAAATCTCGTTCACCGGGCACCAGAAGGGGACGGCGTCGGTCGTCTCGCGCCAGGCCTGCGCGGCGGCGCGGGCGAGGGCGGCGAAGCGGTCGACGAAGGCGGGCGACCAGATGTCGAGATCTTCCGGCCAGCCGTAATGCATCAGGTCCCAGATGACCTGAGTGCCGCTGCGCTGCGAGGCCTCGGCCATCGGCAGGAAGCTGGACAGATCGAACCGGCCGGGCTGCGGTTCCACGAGGTGCCAGCGCAGCCCGTCGCGCACGGTGCGCAGTCCAAGTCCGGCAAGCTGGCGGTAGTCGGTCTCGGCGTGCTGATCGTGGCCTGTCGCCGCGATCACATCGACGCGGCGCCCGTTGCCCAGTCGCTGGCTTGACGCCTCGAATCCGCCCTGGACGAAGCTGCGGAACAGGGTGGGCTGCTTTGCGGCGGTCTCGGACAGGACTTCGGTGAAAAGCGCCTCCCACTGGCGGGCGATGACGTCGCCGGCCTGGGTCGCGGCGATGTGGGCGTAATGCGCATGGCCAAGGCGCAGGCGGAGGTCGCGGTCCTGCATGAGCTGGTCAAGCGTCGCTGTGGAGGTGCCGGAGGGCACGACGACGGGCAATCGCGCGGCGCCCGCAGAGGCAATGAGGTGGGGGGTGGCATCTTCCGGCGTGGGAAGGACGAGGAGGTCCATCGCGCAAAGAAGGTCCGGTAGGGGAATGGTCGCGGGGGCTGCGATGACGCCCTCGGTCGTGGTGGGGGCGAGGGAGAGGATGCGCGCCTGCGGGTGGCGGGCGCGGAGGTTGGCGTCCTGGGGCCCGTGCCAGCCAATGACGAGGGCATCAGGGGGAAGCCCCACCTCATGGCGGATGCCGTTGCGGCGGATGAGATGGAAGGCGGACATGTCGACCGGGGCGGGAATGAAGTGGGTGCGATCGGGGCGGTCCGGCATCAGGGCTGCGGCCGCGGCCTGGATGGCTTCAGTCTGGCCGACACTGCGGGTGACGAGATGGCGGGGGGTGGCAAGCAGCTCGGCGATGGAGCGGGCGTGTTCGATGACCGGGGGGCGGTGGAGAAGCCGGTCAAGGGCTGGCGCAAGGTCGGGGGGGCTTTGGGAGGAGACGACAATCTCATAGCCGGTCAGCTTGCGCGCGAGGAAGCTGACGGTGTCGTCAAAACCAAGGGTGTAGGGGGTGGTGTCGACGGCGACGCCCAGCGCCTGCAGGTCAAGATGTGTGGGGTCGGCGGCATCATCGAGCTGCCGGCAAGCGACCGCGTCGATACGGTAGCGATGGGGATCAAGGGTGCGGGCGAGGAGGCGAAGTTCGGTCTCTTCTTCGCCGCCGGCAAGCCAAGCAAAGACAAAGAGGATCCGCACGGGACGGTCCTGGGGATGGGGACGCGGGTGGGTCACGACAGTATGGGTCCAGGCAAGGGTAAGGGGACGGCGCCATGCGATGGGCATGACGCCGCGTGAGAGAAAAGCGTCCGGCAGCGTGGAAGCGTTACTCGGCCGCGCGGGTGAAGGCGGTGGGCGCGCGGAAGGCGGTGATGCGGTCGAAGGTCGAGAGCGCCTGGCCAACCACCTGATCCATGTTCAGATACTGGTAGGCGCCGAGGCGACCGACGAACCAGACGTCCGGCAAGGCTTCGGCCGCGGTGCGGTACTGCTTGTAGAGCGCCTGATTCTCCGGACGGGGGATCGGATAGTAGGGATCGCCGACGTCGGTTGGGTATTCATAGGTCAGGCTGGTCTTCGGATGCGTCTGGCCGGTCAGGTGCTTGTATTCGGTGATGCGGGTGAAATCCTCGGTCTGCGGATAGTTCACCGTGGCCACCGGCTGCGCCCACTCGACATCCCGCGTCTCGTGGACAAAGCGCAGCGAGCGGTAGGGCAGCGGGCCCAAGCACTGCTTGAAATACTCGTCGATCGGGCCGGTGAAGATGATCCGGCGCGCGCGGGGGCGGTCGGTTTCCTCGTTCCACGAGCGGTTGAGGTCCACCGTGATGTTGGGATGGTTCAGGATGTTGCGGAACATGGCAGTGTAGCCATCCGCCGGCATCTGCTGGAACGTGTCGGTGAAATAGCGGTCGTCCCGGTTGGTGCGGGTCGGAATCCGCGCCGTGACGATGCGCGACAGCTCCGAGGGGTCAAGCCCCCACTGCTTGCGCGTGTAGCCGCGAAAGAACTTTTCATAAAGGTCACGGCCCACGGTGGAGACGACCACATCCTCGGAAGTCTGGATGTCCTCGACCGGCTCGCGCCGTTCGGCGAGGAAGGCTTCCATGCCTTCGCTGTCAAGATCGAGACCGTAGAGCCGGTTCACCGTGTCGAGGTTGATCGGGATCGGCAGCAACTGGCCGTCCACCTGCGCCAGAACGCGGTGCTCGTAGGGACGCCAGGCCGTGAACTGCGACAGGTAATCCACGATGCTCTGCGCATTGGTGTGGAAGATGTGCGGCCCGTAGCGGTGGATCAGGATGCCCGCTTCGTCATGAAAGTCATAGGCGTTGCCGCCGATGTGGTCGCGCTTGTCGATGACAAGCACGGTTTCGTTGCGCTGCGAGGCGAGACGCTCGGCAAGGACACTTCCCGCAAAGCCTGCGCCAACGATCATCCAGTCATACATGCGTCAAACCTCCGCGGCCACTTGAAGCCGGGCCATCATCAGGCCCTGCATCGCGTGCCAAGTGCCGGCCCAAGACATGAGCGACAGGCAACGGTCGACGGACTTCCGCCATTCCAGCGTCGGTGCCTCGAGGCTGGCTTGCAGCGTCTCGGCGATGTTGCTGGCATCGGCGATGGAAACGAGGCCCTGGCGACCGTAGGTCTTGACCACGTCGGCAACGGCCGTTCCGGTGACCCGCAGGCCCGCCGCCAGATATTCCGGCGTCTTCGTCGGACTGATGAAGCGGGTGGCTTCGTTCAGAGCGAAGGGCATCCAGGCCGACTGCCAGTTGGCCATATAGGCCGGCAACTCTGCATAGTCCTTCTTCCCAAGCCAATGGATGTTGGCGGCACGCGGCAGGTCGGCCTCGTCGATCTTGGCGATTGGACCCACCATGACGAATTGCACATGGGGAAGGGCGGTGGCGGCGGTCGCGATCAGATCAAGGTCGATCCGTTCGTCGATGACGCCGGCAAAACCGATCCGGGGCGACGGGATGGCGGCCTGATCCTTCGGATCGGCATGGGCCACGCGGGCCTGTGCGAAATGCGCGACGTCGACGCTGCTGGGGAAGCAGTGAACATCGTCATGGCGCTGCCTTTTGGCCGCAAAGAGGCTTTGCCCGCCGGTAAAGACGAGATCCGAACGGCGCAGGAGGTCGGCCTCCAGCGCCAGCAGCTCGGCGGGGGCGAAGCGGAAGGCGGAAAGCTCATCCATGCAATCATAGACGCAGAGATCGGCCGTCAGATCGCGGGTAAAGCGGAGCGCCATTGGCGTGTAATACCAATGGACGATCGGCATGCTGCCGAGGCTGCGCTGCAAGTCTTCAATCAGCTGGCGCTGTTGCAGGACATGGTCACTGTGTTCGTCGAAGACCGGGGTGAGGATGGTCACACCCGACGGCGCAAAGCGCATGCGGAAAGAGGCGGGCCCCTGTGCAAACTCCGGCTCTTCGATGAAGTAAACGCGGAAGGAAGCGGCGGCTTCGTTCAGAAGATGCTGGGGCCGCTGATGCACGAAATCCCACCGCAGGTGCGAAAAGCATAGAATTGCTGACGGGACGGCCGGACGGTCGCCGGGATTGTCGACGGGCTTGGACAACAGAAGAGTGAAGGGGGAGTTCATGAGAGCAGCTCCAATCTGATTCGCGTGGTCAACACGGCTTTTGCCGCTGAGGTATGTCGCGGCTTCGAGCCGCCTGGTCATTTCGCGGCTTGGTGCCGCTTTCGCCATGCGCGGCTTTTGCCGCTTGCTTTTTGACGATGGGTTCGGGTTGGTCCTTCCCCCGTGAGGGCCTTTCAGGGGGAAGGTCGGCTGGTCTGAAAGCTTAGAGGGCCTGGTCCTTGAGGAAGACCACGCTGGCCGGGCGGTTGGACGCGTTGCTGACGACACCGCTGTTGGTGCCATTCATCGCGCGGGCGGGGCTGCGCTCGGTCTTGACGGCGGACTGGCGGGCGGTCGCGGCCTCGAGCAGGCCATCATGGTTGCCACAGTCATAGCGGGTGCCGCTGAAGCGGAACGCGGTGAGCGCGACCTCGGCTGCATCGCGTGCGATGGCATCGGTCAACTGGATTTCGCCCCCTGCCCCACGCTCGACGGTCGACAGCGTGTCGAAGATCGACGGATCAAGGATATAGCGCCCGACGGCGGCAAGCTGCGATGGCGCGTGACCCGGCTGCGGCTTTTCGACCATGCCGGAGACCGGCACGCAGCGGCCGATGGAATGGCCTGTGGTGCGGAAGATGCCGTAGCTGCTAGTTTCGGAAGCCGACACCTCCATCGCGGCGATCATGTGGCCGGCGGTGTATTTGTCGGCCATCTCGGACAGGCAGGGCGACCCGAAGATGAGATCGTCGGGCAGGATGACGGCAACGGGGCCGGGAAGGACATGGTCGCGCGCGGTCAGGATGGCATGGCCAAGCCCAAGCGGCTCGTCCTGGTCAACGAAGACGATCTCCACGTCGTCAGGAACCTCGACCGCGGCGAGGGCGGCGCTGAGCCCGGGCTTGCCGCTGGCATGCAACGCGCGGACATAGACCGGGTCTGGGGTGAGGTAGTCGCGGATCGCGCCCTTGTCCGGGTGGATCACGACGACGATCCGACGGGCCTTGAGATCCAGCGCTTCGTCGATGGCGAACTGGATCGCCGGACGGTCATAGATGTTCAGAAGTTCTTTCGGCGTGGTCTTCGTTGCTGGCAGCAGGCGCGTTCCCCGGCCGGCCGCAGGTATCACGACGGTGTTGATGCCATGTGCCATAATCATTCCTTCAAGTGGGCGTTACACGGGAACAACCCGGAAACGGCCTTCCTGTTCCGCCCTTTGCCGAAGGAACTGAAAGGACCGGCAAAATCCGGCTTACGGTGGTGATGCGATCACTTTTCCGAGGGCAAAACCGCAGGCAGTGGCGGTCCCGGGTGTGGTCTCACGGCAGCGTGCAAGGATAATCGTAAAATGCCCGCAAGCTTGCCTTGATACGGTCGCAGTTCGCGGCAAGATGGTTAAACAACGAGCAGCGGAAAAAGTTCCAGAGAGAACACAGATCATGATCCAGTTCGCGACAAACGTGTTTCCGGTCATCCATCCTGATGGGCCTGACGGGATTGACGACCTCAAGGACCCCTGCCCCGTGTTCGATGGACGGCGCTGGCACATCTTCGGGTCGGCCGGGACCGTTACCAGCGAGACCTGGAAGATCTTCCACGCCACCTCACCTGCCATCGAGGGACCCTGGACCCAGCATGCGCTGATCGATCCGGGGCTGGACGGGACGGGCGTGGCGGCGCCGGGCGTGGTGTTCGAGGATGGCGTGTTCCACATGTTCATCCAGACCGAGTTCATGAAATCGGGCGGGCGCTGTGAGCATCTGGTGTCGAACGACGGCTTTGTCTGGGTGGCTTTGCCAACCGCGCTGCACGCGATTCCCGATACCGGTGAGGACGGGATCTATGACCCGCATCCGGCGGTGATCGGCGGCGAGAAGTATCTGGCCTATTCCGGCATGGCGAAGTTCTCCAGCGTCCCGCAGCCCGACGTCTATCTTGCGAAAAGCCGGTCGGGCACCTGGTTTGGTCCATGGGATCGGCTGGGCAAGATCCTCGACCATGACGACGTGCCGCACCACAATCCGCGTGGGCAGCTGGATTACGAATGGGGGATCGAGGGGCCGCAGCTGGTGCAGCTTGCCGATGGCCGGGTGATGCTGAACGCCACCTGCTTCCTGCCGCAGGGCGCACGAGGCTCGCGCCAGCGGGTGTTCTTTGCGATCGCGGATTCGGTTACCGGCCCCTACCGCACCGTCGGGCCGGTGCTGGAGCAGCTGGAACCGGGCGAGAACGGGCATTCGACGGTTCTGGTCACGGGGGAGGACATCACGCTCTTCTACCAGAGCCGTGCCACGGACACGAACCAGCGCTGGCGTTACGGCGTCGCGCGGGGGCGGTTCCCGGCGCAGGCCGTGGCCTGAGGGGCGTAGCCGCGCCCGGCCGAACCGCGCAGCACCTCTGCGATCGTTGAGACGAGTGTCCTGGTGCAGTAGGGCTTTTGCACGACTGGCGCACCCTTGAAGACCGGGTGATGCGACAGATGGCCGGTATCCCCGGTGAGGATGACGAAGGGGATGCCCTGATCCATCAGTTGCTGTGCCAGAGCGACGGAGCTTCCGCCCTTTAGGTTCATGTCAAGGCAGACAGCGTCCGGACGACTGACCGCAAGCACTTTCAGGGCGAGGGGGACGTCCGGCACCGGACCCAGGACCTCCCACCGTTCAGCGGCGAGCGCTGAGCCGACGTCGGCTGCCACCAGATATTCGTCTTCCACAACAAGAATGCGGGGGGATCGATTGGCCATGTCATGTCCTCCGTAAGGGAGCCTTGCACCCTTGCAGAAAGGTTCTGGCATGAAGGGGCTTTGACGCCTTTCAAACGCACCAACCCGCCATGCGTTCCCGAACGGGGCCAAACGGGGCGGTACGGGGGCAGGTAGCGGAAAATTCAGCGGGTGAGGTCTGCCATCGTGGCGGCGGCGGTGTCCGCATCACCGCGTTCGATGGCACGGACCAGCGCCTCGTAAGCTCCTGCCAACGCGGTGGCCAGACCTTCCGGCGGGGGTTGATGGTCTGACGTCAGGCGGGCGACAACGCCGACCGCCACGCCAAACTCCAGTATGGCGGAAGAGGCGCGCAGGAAGGGGTTGCCCGAGGCTTCGGTGACGACACGGTGGATTTCGAACTCGGACATCGCGAAGGGTTCTGGCTGGTGCGCCATCACGCTGCGCTGGTTGAGCCAGTAATGCAGGAGCCGGACATGTTCCGCCTCACGGTGGGTGGCGGCAAGCCGGGCGGCCTGCACTTCCAGCCCGGAGCGGATGATCTGGAAAGCCGACAGGAATGCGGGCGACGGCCCGCTTTCCAGCTTCCATGACAGTATCTGCCGGTCAAACAGGTTCCACCGCGACTGCGGCAGAACGCGCGTGCCGACCTTGGCGCGCGCTTCAACCAGACCCTTGGCCTCCAGCGTCTTCAGCGCCTCACGCAGCACGGTCCGCGAGACGCCGAAGCGGTCCATCATCTCGGCGTCGCCCGGCAGGCTGGAGCCCACGGGCATGTCGCCAGCGACGATGGCGCGGCCAACCTCGTTGATCACGTAGGAATGGAAGTTCCGCGCAACCTGCCGCCCGGAGAGCGTTCGGATCAGGCTTCCGGGTTCGCTCATTGCACTTGGTCCACGGGGTCAGGCTGAAAGGTCAGGTCCGTCGCGGGCTGGCCCGGAAGACCAGCCGCTGCAACAAGATGAACATAAACAAAAGCACGCCGACCACAATCTTGGTCCACCAGCTGGAAAGGGAACCGTCGAAGACGATGTAGGTCTGCACCAATCCCTGCAGCATGACGCCGATGAAGGTGCCGGCGATGAAGCCGTAGCCCCCGGTCAGAAGCGTGCCGCCGATCACGACGGCGGCGATGGCGTCAAGTTCCACCCCGAGCGCGTTAAGCGAGTATCCGGCGGAGGTGTAGAGCGAAAAGACCACCCCGGCGAGGCCCGCCAGCAGTGAGGACAGCGCGTAGATCGTGATGGTGGTGCGGGCAACCGGCACACCCATCAGCGCGGCAGAAGTCTCGGACCCGCCAAGCGCGTAGACGTTGGAGCCGAACCTTGTGCGATGCGCCAGCAGGATCGCCACGGCGAAGACGGCCAGCATGATCATTCCCACCACGGTAAGCCTGCCGCCACCGGGCAGCAGGATGTAGCTTTTCGAGACGGTCGAGTAGAACGCATGCTCGATCCCGATGCTGTCGGGCGACAGGACCGAGGCCCCGCCCCGCGCAAGGAACATGCCCGCCAGCGTGACGATGAAGCTGGGCACCTTCAGGTAATGGATCGCCGCCCCCATGATGGCGCCGAAGCTGGCGGCGACGACCAGGGCAACGGCGAAGGCCAGAAGCGGGTGCAGGTCCAGCCACATGATCAGGACAGCGATCAGGACGGTGGTGAAGCCGATGACCGCCCCGACGGAAAGATCGATGCCGCCCGAAAGGATGACAAAGGTCATCCCTACAGCGGCGATGCCGAGAAAGGCGTTGTCGGTCAGGAAGTTGCCAAGGACGCGGGTCGAGAACATCGCCGGGTGCTGCAGGACGGCCAGCAGGTAGGCGAGAAGGAAGATGAGGGTGGTGGCCAGCAAGGGCCGCAGGCTGCGGGTCATTTCGGGGTTCCGGATGTGCGGCGGAAGGCCTTGGCCGACAGGGGCGATTGCAGGACGAGGATGACGATGATGACGGCGGACTTGACCACCAGGTTGAACTGCGGACTGAAGCCCGAGATCAGGATGCCGGTGTTCATCGCCTGAATGATCATTGCACCGAGGACCGCCATGGGGATGGAGAAGCGTCCTCCCATCAGCGACGTGCCCCCGATGACGACGGCAAGGATCGCGTCCAGTTCCAGCCAGAGACCGGCGTTGTTGGCGTCCGCGCCGCGGATGTCGCCGGCAACGATGAGGCCGGCGATGGCGGCGCAGAAGCCGGCGAAGGAGTAGACGATCAACAGAAGCGCGTTGGCCGAAAGCCCGGCAAAGCGCGCGGCCGACCGGTTGACGCCCACCGCCTCGATCAGGAGGCCAAGGGCGGTGCGGCGGACAATCAGGGTCGCCGCAATCATCAGGACAAGGGCGATGATGACGGGCATGGGCAGGCCAAGGAAGGACCCGGTGCCGATGAAGATCAGAAGCGGGTCAGAGAAGGTGACGATGGTCCCTTCGGTCACCAGTTGGGCCAGGCCGCGCCCGGCTACCATGAGGACGAGCGTCGCGATGATCGGCTGGATGTCGAGGACGGTGACAAGGATGCCGTTCCAGAGACCGCACAGCAGCCCCGCCCCAAGGGCGGCGAGGACGGCGAGGGGGGCGGAAACGCCGTTCGTCACCAGCACCGCCGCGACCGCCCCGCTGATCGCCATGACCGCGCCGACCGACAGGTCCACCCCCTTTGTCGCGATGACCATGGTCATGCCGATGGCAAGGATCGCCACGGGCGCGCCTCGGTTCAGGACGTCGATGAGGCTGCCGAAAAAGCGGCCATCCTGCCAGGTGATGGTGAAGAAGCCCGGGAAGAGCGCCCAGTTGACAAGAAGGACGGCTGCAAGCGCGATGACCTGCGGGCGGGTGAAGAAATGCGCCAGCGGGCGTGCCGGGGGGCCGGGCGGCTGGCTGGTCGGGCGAAGATCGACGGTCGGTCGGGTCACGGGCGGGCCTCCCGCTGTGCGGTTCCGGCAATCGCCTGCACGATGGCATCGGGGGCGATGTCGTCGCCCGAAAGCTCGGCCACCATCTCGCGGTCACGCATCACGACGACCCGGTTTGAGTAGGCGACGACCTCGTCCAGTTCCGAGGAGATGACGAACAGCGCCAGCCCCTCTTCCCGCAAGCGGTTGATCGTGCGCACGATTTCGGCGTGCGCGCCGACGTCGATGCCGCGCGTGGGTTCGTCCAGGATCAGGAAGGTCGGGTCGATGGCCAGCCAGCGGGCAAGGATCACCTTCTGCTGGTTGCCTCCCGACAGGAGCTTTACCGGCATGTCATGGTTCGCCGCGCGGATGTCCAGCGCCTCGGCATAGCGGCCGGCGAGTTCGATCTGGTCGTCACGGTTTAGCGCCTTGAACCAGCCGAGCTTGGCCTGCAGCGCGATGATGATGTTTTCGCGCACCGAAAGGTTGCCGAAGATGCCGTCAAGCTTGCGATCCTCGGGGCAGAAGCCGAAGCCCGCCGCCACCGCCTGCAAGGGATTGCGCAAGGGCACGGGCTTGCCGTCCACCAGAACCTGACCGCCATCCGCGGCGTCTATGCCGAACATCATCCGCGCGACCTCTGTCCGGCCCGAGCCGAGAAGGCCCGCGACGCCCACAACCTCGCCCTCATGCAGGGTCAGATCAAAGGGGGCCATCCCCTTGCGGCCGATGCCCCTGAATTCCACCCGCACCGCGCCTTGCGGGCCGCCCGACAGGGCCGAAGGATGGTGGTCGAAGGCCACGTCCTTGCCCAGCATCATCCGCACCACATCGGTCGTGTTCAGTGTGCTGAGCGGCTGGGTGGCCACCTTCCTGCCATTGCGCAGGATGGTGACGCGGTCGGCAAGGTCGAAGACCTGGTCGAGGAAATGGGTGATGAAGATGATCGCGAGGCCCTTGGCCTTCAACCCGCGCACCACGTCGAAGAGACGCTGCACCTCGTTTCGGTCAAGGCTCGCGGTTGGTTCGTCCAGCACCAGCACCTTGCCGGACAGTTCCACCGCACGGGCGATGGCAACGATCTGCTGGACGGCGACGGAAAACTCGGAAAGCTCGGCCCGGACGTCGATATCAAGGCCGTAGCGCGACAGGAGGTCCTGGGCCTGGGCATCGATGCGCTTGCGCAGGTTCTCGGCGACAGAGCGGTTCGGCAGCAGGTTCACCTCCTGGTAGACCGTGCCGATGCCAAAGCCCTGGCCATGCAGCGGGTCACGCAGGCTGATGGGCTGGCCGTCCAGAAGAAGCTCGCCGCCGTCGGGCTGATACGCCCCGGTCAGGATCTTGATCAGCGTGGATTTGCCCGCACCGTTTTCGCCCAGGAGAGCGTGCACCTCGCCCGGCATGGCGGAGAAATCCACGGTATCAAGCGCGCGGTGCTGGCCAAAGACCTTGACGATCCCGCGTGCTTCAAGAACCGGCGTATCGGTCATTCCTGCCCCTCCCCGTTTTCGTCAACTGTCCGCTTGTCCCGCAGAAAAAGCAATTCCGCCGGGCAAGGGTGCGATGCCCCTGCCCGGCGGTGGTCTTGGGGAGGAAACTAGTATCCAAGACCCTTGCGGCGGTCGTATTCGCCCTGCGGATCATCCGAAGGCGTGTAGAGCTTCGAGTCCGTGATGATGAACTTGGCCGGTTCGGTGCCCGCATCCCAATAGGCCTGCAGCGCGTCGAAGGCGGGGCCGGCCATGTTCGGGGTCAGTTCCACGGTTGCGTTCGCCTCACCGGCGACCATGGCAGAGAAGATATCCGGAACCGCGTCGATCGAGACGACCAGAATGTCGGTGCCCGGCTTCAGGCCCGCATCCTTGATCGCCTGGATCGCGCCTACAGCCATGTCGTCGTTGTGGGCATAGACGGCACAGATGTTGGTCCCGCCGCCTTCGGCCTTGAGGAAGCCTTCCATCACTTCCTTGCCCTTGGAGCGGGTGAAGTCGCCGGTCTGGCTGCGGATGATCGCAAGGTTGGCCTTGCCGGCCAGCGCCTCTTCGAAGCCCTGCTTGCGGTTGATCGCGGGGGATGAACCAACGGTGCCCTGCAGTTCGACCACGTTGCACTGTTTGTCACCGACAGCGCCGACCAGCCATTCACCGGCAACGCGGCCTTCCTTGACCTGGTCCGATGCGACCGAGGTCAGGTACAGATCCTCCGGCCCTTCGATCCCGCGGTCCAGCAGGACGACCGGGATGCCGGCCTCTTTCGCCTCGGTCAGGACTTCTTCCCAGCCGGTGGCAACGACCGGGGCTACCAGGATCGCATCGACGCCTTGCGCGATGAAGCCACGGATCGCCTTGATCTGGTTTTCCTGCTTTTGCTGCGCATCGGCAAACTTGAGGTCGACACCCCGCGCCTCGGCCTCGGCCTTGGTCACCGAGGTCTCGGCCGCGCGCCAGCCGGATTCAGAACCGATCTGCGAAAAGCCAATGACCTTGCCCTGCAAACCTTCGGCATAGGCTGCCGACATCAACAAGCCGGCCAGTCCCGCGCCAAGCGCGAGAGTCTTGAAAAGTTTCATGTTTTCCTCCCAGTGGAAATCTTGGCCACTCTCCTCAGGTGGCTGACGGGACGTTAGCAAAAGTATTACTATATGCAAGCAATCCGTTCACAGGGTCGTGCGGCGGGGCTGCGGGTGCAGAAATCGGTCCCCGGTCAGAAGCGGTTTGGCAAAGCAAATCATCGCGGTGTCGGCCCGCTGCGCTGCGGCGGGTTTGCCGGTCAAGCGCCGGCGGGGGTGAAGTCGAACTGCATAACGTGCAGATAGGTTTCACCTGGAGAAAGCCGGGCTGAGGGAAAGTGCGGGTTGTTCGGCGAATCGGGGAAGCGCTGGGTTTCAGCTGCAAAGCCTGCAAAGCGCGGATACCGGGCGCCGGCCTTGCCCGGCGTCCCGTCGAAATGCGCGCCGGTGTAAAGCTGCAGACCGGGTTCGGTGGTCGCCAGGCGCATCTGGCGGCCTGAGGCCGGATCGGTTGCCGTGAGGCAGGGGCGCAGGCCATCCGCGTCCAGAGGGCTGGAAAGGCAAAGGTTGTGGTCGAAGCCGGCCTCGGTCGGGAAGGTCGCGCCGATGGTCCGGGGTTGGCGGAAATCGAAGGCGGTGCCTGCGACGGAAAGGACCTCGCCCGTGGGGATCAGGCGGCTGTCGACAGGCAGGTAGAAGCCCGCGTCCACGTGGAGGTGCTGGTCCAGGACTGTGCCGGAAGACTGGCCGGCGAGGTTGAAATAGGCGTGATTGACCATGTTGACGATCGTTGGCGCGTCGGTCGTCGCCCTCATCTCGATGCTCAGCGCGGGCGCAGGGCCGGGCGCGATGCGGTAGGTGGCATGGGCGGTCAGGGTGCCGGGATAGCCCATCTCACCCTGCACGGACGAGGTGACGAAGGTGACATGGCTGTCGCTGTGGCTTTCGATCTGCCAGAGCTTGCGGTCAAAGCCCGCGACGCCGCCGTGCAGGTGCTGTGCGCCTTCGTTCCGGTCGACCTGCAGAGGCTGGCCATCCAGCACGAAGCGCCCCCCGGCGATGCGGTTGGAGTAGCGGCCGCAGGTGGCGCCGAGGTAGCCGCCCTGGGTCTGCCAATCCTCCAGCGTCTCATGCCCGAGGACGATGTCGGCAAGCCCGCCCTGCCGGTCCGGCACCCAAAGCTGCGACAGACGCGCGCCATAGGTGAGCAGATGCACCTGAAGCCCGCCGGGGCCGGAGAGCGTGGCAGACTGGACATCGGCGCCACCGATCTGCCCGATGGTGTGAAGGTCGGCCATGGTGGTCTCCTACAGGGTGTGGGGGTTTTCGGGCCCGTCTCAGTCGGCCCAATCCTGGGGCAGCAGCGCCGTCGGCATGTTCTGGTAGGCCACCGGACGCAACCAGCGGCGGATCGACATGGTTCCGACCGAGGTCGCCCCGAAGTTGGTTGAGGCCGGGTAGGGGCCGCCGTGGACCTGGGCATCCACCACCTCGACCCCGGTCGGAAAACCATTGGCAAGGACGCGGCCCGCCTTCCGCTCGAGGATCGGCATAAGGGCGCGGCCAAGGTCGGTGTCGGCGTCGTCGAGATGCAGCGTGCAGGTCAACTGGCCCTGCAGGCTGCGGGCGATGGCCTGCATCTCGGTCGCGTGGCGGACGCGGATGACGAGGCCGAGGGGGCCGAAGACCTCCTCGGCGAGGTGGCGGTCGGCAAGCCAGTCGGCGCCCGAAACCTCGAAGAGGTTGGGTGTGGCGTTGCGCTGGTCGCAGGTCGTGGTGAGGATGGCGCGGACGCCGGTGCCGGCGGCAATGCGGTCGCGGCCCTGGCGGAAGGCTTCGGCCATGCCGTCGGTCAGCATGGTCTGCGGACCGACAGCGCCAACGGCGGTCCTGGCGGCGTCGACGAAGCTGTCGGCCTCGGGCCCGTCGATCAGGACGGCGATGCCGGGGTTGGTGCAGAACTGCCCTGCCCCCATCGTCAGCGACCCGGCCCAGCCTTTGGCAATGGCTTCGCCCCGGGCGGCAAGGGCAGAGGGGAGAAGGAACATCGGGTTGACCGAGCCAAGCTCGCCGAAGAAGGGGATCGGTTCGGCCCGTGCGGCGCAGAGGTTGTAAAGCGCGCGACCCCCGGCGAGGGAGCCGGTGAAGCCGACAGCCTTGATGAGCGGATGCTGGACCAGCGCCTCGCCCACGTCGCGCTTGCCGCCTTGCACCAGACTGAAGGTGCCGGGGGGCATGTCGCAGGCTTCTATCGCCGCATGGATGGCTTGCGCCACGATCTCACCCGTGCCGGGGTGGGCGGAGTGGCCCTTGACCACGACCGGGCAGCCGGCGGCAAGCGCGGAGGCGGTGTCCCCGCCCGCGACCGAGAAGGCGAGGGGAAAGTTCGAGGCACCGAAGACCGCGACCGGGCCGATGGGGCGCTGGATCAGCTTGAGGTCCGGGCGTGGCGCGGGCTGTCGGTCGGGCAGGCCGGCGTCGTGACGGCGGTCAAGCCAGCCGTCCTGCAGGGTATGCGTGGCGAAGAGCCTCAGTTGCATGGTGGTGCGGCCGCGTTCGCCTTCGAGGCGGGCGGCGGGGAGGCCGGTTTCCTGGGTGCCGATCTCGGTGATCTCGGCGCCGCGCGCGTCGATCTCGTCGGCGATGCGGGTCAGGAAGGCGGCGCGTTCGGCGCGGGTTTTGGAGGCATAGGCGGGGAACGCCGCCTCGGCGGCGCGGCAGGCGGCGTCCACGTCAGGGGGGGTGCCGACGGCAAAGTCATGCGACGGGCCGTGGGCGGATGACGAGGCGAAGGTCTCGGCATGGCCGACCCAGTCCCCGGCGATCAGGTGTTTTCCGGTGAGCATGGGGGTAATCCTAAAAATGGAAGGCTTCGGTCTGAAGGCGGCGACCAAGGGTCATCGCGTCGGCGACATGGATCATCGGGGCAAGGTCGACATCGCTTTGCCCGTTGGCCACGAGGTGGGCCATTTGGGCATAGAGTGCGGGATATTCGCCCATGATATGCGCCTCGCCCGAGACGGGCTTGCCGTCAAGTTCCAGCACATTGCCCCCCATCCGCAGGGCAAGGCTGCCACCGGGCGTGTCCACCTCGATGTCCCAGGTCTGCGGCCCTTCCTGGCGCCAGTCGAAGTCGGCGGTGACGTTGCCCGAGAAGGTCAGCGCGGCGGCGATCGGGGTCTGGCGGTTCTCCGGGAAGGTGAGCGTCGCGCCGGTCAGGTGGACCGGGGCGGGCAGGATATCAGTCAGGATCGAGAGGGCGTTGATGCCCGGATCAAAGACGCCCATCCCACCCGGTTCGAAGACCCAGTCCTGGCCGGGGTGCCATTTGCGCACGTCCTCGCGCCAGGTGATGTGGGCGCGGGTGACAGTCTTGCCAGCGAGCCAGGCCTTGGCGGGGGCGACGGCCTGGGCCATGCGGCTGTGCCAGGTGGCATAGAGGGTCAGGCCCTTGCTGGCCGCAAGGTCCTGCAGCGCGTGGATTTCCGCCAGCGTCGCCCCGGGCGGCTTTTCAAGCATGACATGCCGGCCAGCCTTCAGCGCCGCCTCGGCATAGGCAAAGCGCGGGACGGGGGGCAGGGCGAGAGAGACGACGGGAATATCGGGGCGGGCCTTCAGCATCGCCTCAATCGTGGTGAAGCTCTCGATGCCGTCGACCGTGCCGCTGCGGCTGACCGTGGCGGCTAGAGTCCAGTCCGGCGAGGCGTTGATCGCGGGGACGTGCTGGTCGATGGCGATCTTGCCGATGCCGACGAGGGCGACTTTGGTTGGGGTCATGGGCTTATCCCTTGGTTGGCAGCGTCGGGGAGGGGGCTGACGGGGCTCCCCCCCTCCCCATCCCTCCCCTACGCGGGGGGAGGAAGGCTCTGGAGTTTGGCGTCGGGCTTACCGCCCGGCGTGGCTTTTGCCCTCAATGGCTTTCGCGGGCGACGGCATTGCCGCGACAGCCGACGAGGAAGTCCATGTCGGCGCCCTTGTCGGCGCCCTGGACCTGGTCGTGGTAAAGCTTGGCATAGCCGCTGGCTGGCGGCTCCACGGCGGGTTTCCAAGCGGCGAGGCGGGCGGTCAGTTCCGCCTCGGGGATGTCGAGGTGGAGACGGCGGTTGGCCACGTCAAGCTCGATGAAATCGCCGCTGCGGACGACGGCGAGGGGGCCGCCGCGCGCCGCTTCGGGCGAGGTGTGGAGGACGACGGTGCCGTAGGCGGTGCCGGACATGCGGGCGTCAGAGATGCGGACCATGTCGGTGATGCCCTTGCGCAGGACCTTGGGCGGCAGGCCCATGTTGCCGACCTCGGCCATCCCCGGGTATCCACGCGGGCCGCAGTTCTTCAGGACCATGACGCAGGTTTCATCCACGTCGAGGTCTTCGTCGTTGATCCGGGCCTTGTAGTCGTCGATATCCTCGAAGACGACAGCGCGGCCCCGGTGCTGCATCAGATGCGGCGTCGCGGCGGAGGGTTTCAGGACCGCGCCATCGGGAGCGAGGTTGCCACGGACGACGACGATGCCGCCCGACTGGGTGAGGGCCTGTTCGGTCGGGAGGATCACGTCGGTGTCGTGGAAGTTGAGGTCCTTGACCTCATCCCAGACAGGGCCGCCGGAGACCGTGAGGGACTCGCGGTTCAGAAGCCCCGCTTCGCCCAGGCGCTTGATGACGGCGGGGATGCCGCCGGCATAGAAGAACTCCTCCATCAGGTATTTGCCGGAGGGCATCAGGTTGACGATGGTCGGCACGTTGCGGCCCCATTCGTCCCAGTCGTTCAGCGTCAGCGGAATGCCGACCCGACCCGCGATGGCCAGAAGGTGGATCACGGCGTTGGTGGAGCCGCCGATGGCGGCGTTGGTGCGGATCGCGTTCTGGAACGCCTCACGCGTAAGAATATCCGACGGCTTGAGGTCGTCCTTCACCATCTGCACGATGCGCCGCCCGGTCAGGTGCGCCATGACGCGGCGGCGCGAGTCCACCGCCGGGATCGCGGCGTTGCCGGAGAGGGTCATGCCCAGCGCTTCGACCATCGAGGCCATGGTGGAGGCGGTGCCCATCGTGTTGCACGAGCCGGGGGAGCGGGACATCGACGCCTCGGCCTCCACGAACTCCTCTGCCGTCATCTCACCGGCCTTCACGGCCTCGGAGAACTTCCAGAGGTGGGTGCCCGAGCCGACCCGTTCACCCCGGAAGTAGCCGTTCAGCATCGGCCCGCCCGAGACCATGATGGTGGGCAGGTCGCAGCTTGCCGCGCCCATCAGAAGCGAGGGCGTGGTCTTGTCGCAGCCGACGAGGCAGACGACACCGTCCATCTGCTGGCCACGAATGGTTTCCTCCACCGCCAT
>JANPJZ010000133.1:0-16235 GCA_031425795.1 Rhodobacter sp.
GATGATCTCGGGCCGCAGGACAAGGCCCGCCATCGGGTAGCCATTGCCCATCGGCTTGCCCAAGGAGACCATGTCAGGAACCACCACATGGCGGTCAAAGCCCCACATGTGGCCTCCGGTGCGGCCGAACCCGGGTTGCACCTCGTCGGCGATGAAGAGGCCGCCAGCGGCGCGGATGGCTTTGACTGCGGGCGCGAGGAAGCCGGTGGGGTCGGGCAGGACGCCGTCGGAGGAAAACACCGTGTCGACGATCAGGGCGCAGGGCTTGATGCCTTGCGCGGCCATGGCGGCGCAGGCGGCGGTGACGGCGGCGGCGAAGCCGGTGGCGATGCCCACGGGGTAGTTCGCGGCATTTGGGGCGGGGATCGGGAAGACGGTGGGCCCCGGGGCCACGGCGGGACCGATCGACATGGATGCCTCGGCGGTGGCAAGGGTGACGCCGTGATAGGCGTTGTCGGTGACGATGATGCCGGTGCCCCCGGTGGCGGCGCGGGCGACGCGGAAGGCCAGATCATTCGCCTCGGACCCGGTGCAGGTGAACATGACATGGGAGAGGGCGGACGGGAAAAGGGCGAGGAGGCGTTCGGCATAGTCGAGGATGCCGTCGTGCAGATAGCGCGTGTGGGTGGCGAGGGTGGCAGCCTGCTGCGCCAGTGCTGCGACCACGCGGGGATGGCAGTGCCCGACCGAGGCCACGTTGTTGTAGGTGTCGAGGTAGGCGCGGCCGTCGCGGTCGTAAAGCCAGACGCCCTCACCCCGGACAAGGTGCAGGGGCTGGTCGTAGAACAAGCGGTAGGCCGGGCCGAGCAGGGCCGAGCGGCGGGCGATGCGCGCCTCGTCCTCTGCGGGCACGGGGGCGGCACCGGCGGTGTAGGCGTTGGGCATCGGGATCATGGGGCGGGCCTTTCGCAGGCGGTCTGGATCTGGGCGGGCGTGAGGGTGGCGGCAGCGGCGAGGCCTGCCCGGGCGGAGGGAGCGTTGCGCAGGATATAGGCGGCATTCTCGGGGTAGCGCGCGGCGCGCCAGGCGGAGATGGTCAGCGTGGTCAGCATCCGGGCGGTGATGAGGGATGGAAGGAGGGTGGTCTCGGCCTCCGTCAGCGGCAGGCGGGCGTGGTAGGCGGCGAGGAGAGGGGTGAGGAGGTGGAGCGGAGCGGCTGGGTCGATCTGGTAGGAACAGGCTGTGGCCAGATCGCAGATCCGGTGGCTGCGCACCATGTCGCCGAAGTCGAGGATGCCGGTCAGGGAATGGGGGTGGGCGGGGTCGGCAAGCAGATTGTGCGGGTTGAAATCGGCATGGACGACCTGGGCGGGCAGGTGGGACAGGGCGGGGGCGATCTTGGTGGTGAAGCGGTGCAGGAAAGCTTGCGCGATAAGGCGCAGGTCGGATGGCAGGGCGGGGATCAGGGGTGCGAGGCGGGGGAACTGGCGGAGGTCCCACAAGAGGACATGGTCGGCGGCGGGGTGGTCGAAGCCTTGCAGGGCTGCGGTCAGGCGGGCGAGGGCTGCGCCGATGGCTTCCGCAAGCGCCGGTGTGCGGGGCAGGTGAGCGAGGGGCGTGCCCGGGCACCAGGTGAGCAGGCGGAGGGCGCCTTCGGGTTGGTGCAGGATGGGCTGGCCGTCCAGGGTCGGCACAACGCGGGGTGTGGGCAAGCCGGAGTCGGTTGCCGCCGTGTGGAGAAGCGCCCGGGTCTGGAAAGCGGTCATCGCCGCCGGTTCGGCGGGGTTCGAGAGCTTGAGGGTGTAGCTGGCTGTCGCTGTGGTGAGGCGGTGGTTCAGGTCCCGCTCGGACGTGAGGCCGGTGAGGGTGCCAGAGACGCCCCAATGCTGCTGCAACAGGCGCGCCAGGGCACTTTCGCCCAGTTGGGGCGTCGGCAGGCTGAGAAGCAGGCCTGCGGCGTCCTGATAAGGGTCGGGGGGCATGATGGACACTACCGGATGTTGCGGAGACGATAGCGGCTTTGCCGGACGGAGCCAGCGGAATCCGGTGTGGCTGGTGAGCTCTTGACATGGGTGATAGAAATAGTCAGGATTAGTGCAAGCCCAGCCAGCTGCACGACGAGCACGCCCGGTGTCATTGCAAACAGGTGGAGCTCACCATGCCCAGACCCGACGTGACGATTCGTGATGAAGTGCTTGAACTCTTGGCGGGAGCCGTTGCCGGGGTGTTTCCCGGTTCTGTGCTCGAGGCGCTGATCGCGCGCCTGGAGGAGCGTAAATGAACGCTCAGGTGGATACCTGGCTGACGGCGGACGCGACGCCGGTGCATGAGGCGCGGGTGCTGACCGAGGGGGGCAGCCTGGCGCGGATCACCCTGGATGGGCAGGTGTATTCCTTGCGGATCACGCGGGCGGGGAAGTTGATCCTGACGAAGTGAGCAGGGCATCACGGGGTCTTCACGGGGCATTCAGATCGGTTGCACGCGTGACCAGAAGCGCCGTGCCGCGCTCGATGAAACCGGCGATCAGGGCGAGGTCCTGGGGTGGATAGGTCGCCATGAGCGCGGAGGTCGCCTCGGCCATGGCGCGGAACTGTGCCTGGACCGGGGCGATGTTCGCAGGGATGGCGCGGACCATGACCTTGCGCCGGTCCCCTGGGTCGCTGACCCGTTCGACGTAGCCCTTGCGTTCCAGCCTGTCGACAAGCCCGGTCACGGCGCCTGTCGTAAGCCCCGTGTGCAGCGCGATCCGGCCTGCCGTGACCGGGCCGTCGAGGACGATCATGTCGAGACATTCCAGATCGACGGGGGTAAGCCCGACGCGCCTCGCCACCGCCTGACTGTGCAACGTGCTTGCCGTTCCAAGCCTGCGCAGGGCGACGGCGAGGCGACCGGATGGTTCGGGTTGACTTTCGCGGGCGTCAGGGGACATATCTTTGTCTCCAAGATAATCATTGAGTGAGATTATGCAGTGGATGCCATCATCCTGTCTACGGCCCTGACGGCGCTGGGCGCGAATATCGCGCTGGGCGCGGGGATTTTCGAGCACAGCGTGGTTGACCGGGCCTGGCCCGTCCGGCCGGAGATCATCCAGCCGTCGCGCGGCGGCCTGCGGCGGAGCGTGTTCTGGATACCGGCGCATATCCTGTTCGAGGTCGTGCTTCTGGTGACGCTCTTTCTCGGCTGGGGCGAGCCGGACGTCCGCCGCGCGCTTCTGGTTGCGCTGGGCGCCCATGCGGTGATGCGGGTATGGTCGGGCTTCGACATGATTCCGAAGGCGCTGGCGTTCGAAAGGGCCGAGACGGTCGATGAAGTTGAGGCGCGCGCCTGGACGCGGCGGAGCCTGCTGCGCCTGCCGTTGGCGGCGGTGACGAGCATCGCCGGCCTGGCCGCTTTCGCGGCGGCGTGCGGCGCGGATCTCTACTGACGTTCAGCCGCCGGTATGGCTCATGTGGCGGGTCATCTGGCCTGCGACGTTCTGGCGGGAGTAATCGAAGTCATGGCCCTTGGGTTTGCGGGTGATGGCCGCGCGGATTGCCTGTTCAAGGGGTGCATCATCCGGGCTGGCGCGAAGGGGCGCGCGCAGGTCGGCCATGTCTTCCTGACCAAGGCACATGTAAAGCTCGCCGGTGCAGGTCAGCCGCACGCGGTTGCAGCTTTCGCAGAAGTTGTGGGTCAGCGGGGTGATGAAGCCGATCTTCTGGCCGGTCCCTGCCACCCGGACATAGCGGGCCGGGCCGCCGGTCCGCTCGGTCAGGTCGGTCAGGCTGTGGCGGGTCGCGAGACGGGCACGCAGGTCCTTCAGCGGCCAGTACTGGTCAAGCCTGAGGCCTTCGCCCATGTCCTCGCCCATCGGCATGACCTCGATGAAGGTGAGGTCGTGGTCATTGGCGGCGCACCAGTCGGTGAGGGTGAAGAGCTCGTCTTCGTTGAAACCCTTCAGCGCCACGGCGTTGATCTTGACGCGGAGGCCTGCGGCCTTCGCAGCGGCGATCCCGTCCAGCACCTGGGGCAGGCGACCCCAGCGGGTGATGCGGGCGAACTTTTCCGGGTCGAGCGTGTCGAGGCTTACATTGATCCGGCGCAGGCCGAGGGCGGCGAGGGGTTGGGCGAATTTCGCCAGCTGACTGCCGTTGGTGGTCAGCGTGAGTTCCTTGAGCGCGCCGGTCCGAAGGTGGCGGCTCATCGCTTCGAAGAAGGTGAGGATGCCCTTGCGGACCAGAGGCTCGCCCCCGGTGATGCGCAGCTTTTCCACGCCCAAGCGGATGAAGGTGGTGCAGAGACGGTCAAGCTCTTCCAGCGACAGAAGATCGGCCTTCGGCAGGAAGGTCATGTTCTCCGACATGCAGTAGCTGCAGCGGAAATCGCAGCGGTCGGTGACCGAAACCCGCAGATAGGAGATCGCGCGGGCGAAGGGATCGATGAGAGGGATCATGGGGGGAAGGTAGGCCTGCGCGGTGGACCGCACAAGCGGCAATGCGGTTATTGCGGGGCGGCGGGGGCCGGGCTAGGGTTTTGGGATGAAACATCTTCTGATTTCCGCATCGCTTGCGTTTGGCCTTGGGGGCTGTGGGCTGTTGCAGCCGCAGGGCACCGCCCAACCGACCCCGATCACCGGCCCCTCCGGCCAGCAGCCCGCGACCGGGGCAGGGAAAGCGGGGTCGACGGTGCTGGGCGCACGGGCGGTGCGGGCCGAGGTGCTGGACACCACGACATCCGCCGAGAAAGCCGCCGCGCTGGCAGCACCTGCGGCAAGCGGCGAGCGGACCCTCGGCCGTGTGGTGGTGACACTCGGGGCCCCTGCCGAGCAGGGGCTGTGGCTGGCAACGCCGCTGGTCAGCGCGCCGGTGCAGGGCCGGGTGGAAACCGCCTCGGGCCAAAGCCTGGCGGTGGAGCTGCGTCCCGGCAGCGGGGCGGCGCAGCTTTCGCTGGCAGCATTCCAGGCGCTGGGACTGAGCCTCACAGGTCTGCCGGAAGTCACCGTCTTCGGGCCCTGATAGCCGGCCGACCGGGTGTTGCCGACCCTCCGGGGGCCTGCCCCCCGGACCCCGGAGTATTTCACAAAAGAGCAAACCCCGGACCGATCAGGGCGCAAGATGTCGCGCGGCTTCCTTTTGCGCGAAGGGTTTGAGCCTGGCAGCGTGGGCATCAAGAAAGGCAGTGGCGCGGGGGGCGTCGTGCTTGGAGAGGTCGCGGACCCACCAGGCGACGGCCTTCTGCATGAACCAGTCCGGGTCGCTGGCAAGCGTTGCGCACCAGCCAAGGACACGGTCGCGGATCGCAAGGTCCTGCGGTTTGGGGAAGTTCTGCTTGGTCCAGGGCAGGGTCATCACCAGCGCGGCGCGGCGGGTCCAGAGGTGAGGGGCGGTCACCCAGGTCTCTACCGTGTCAAGGCGGGTGGGATCGGCGACGAGGCGTTTCTGGCCGGCGATGCTGACGTGATCGGCAATTGCCCAGGCGTCGAACTCGGGCACCCAGCCGCAGATCAGATCCCAGGCGGCGGCATCCGGGCGGATGCGGGCCTGGGTGAGAAGCTTGGCGGCGGCGACGCGGGCCTCATGGATGTCCGTGCGCCAGAGATCGGCGGCAAGGCTCAGGCGGTCGTCGAGGCTGAGCTCTGCGCGCCACTGGTCGGTCAGGGTCTCGATGTCCGGAACCGCGATGCCGAGGTAGCGGCGCGGGACCTTGTGATAGGCCTGCATCTCGGCCGCGCGGACCGGGTTGGCCAAGGCCTCAAGCTGGTCAAGGGGCGTCACAGGTTGGCCTCCATCCCGGTGGGCAGGCCGTCGATCGTCTCGCGGTTGCGGGTGTCCCAGTAGCTGCGCAGGCCGTCGGGGCCTTTCTCGTTGGCCCAGTGGTGCAGGACGGGGCGGTCCTCACGGAAGTCCATGAAGGGGACCGCGAAACCGCAGGAGCTTTGGACGAGGTCGATGGTCACGTCGACGATCTGCCGCGCGCCGGGTTGATCGGGAAGCTCGGCCTTGAGGGTGGGCCAGTCGGGGTCCCCGTGGTGGATGGCGCGGGCAGTGCCGTAGGCGCGCAGGATCAGCGGTCGGGTGGTGAAGCTGCACCACATCAGCGTGATCCGGGGATCACGGGCCAGATGAGCCGCGGTTTCATTGCCCGAGCCGGTCAAGTTCAGCCAGAGGATGCGGCTGGGCGACAACACACGCAGCGAGTCCATTCCCTTCGGCGACAGGTTCACCCGCGCGCCGGGGGCGGCGGTGCCGACGAAATAGAGGTGCTGGTCACGGATGAAGGTGATCTGGTCGGGTTGCAGGTCGGGGAAGCGTTTGCCCATGGGTCGTCCTGTCGGAGGGGGGCGGTCGGGAGGGGGCCACACCCCCCAGACCTTCCGTGGGATATTTGTCCGGAAAGGAAGCCAGGGTTTAGCCGGGTTTGCCCGGGCTGGCTATTCCACCGTGACGGATTTGGCGAGGTTTCTGGGTTGGTCCACGTCCGTGCCCTTGGCGATTGCCGTGTGGTAGGCGAGAAGCTGCGCCGGGACGGCGTAGAGGATCGGGGCCCAGAGCGGCGCGACCTGCGGCAAGGTGAGGGTGCGCCAGGTGCCACTGCCGGCTGTGGCGATCCCCTCTGCGTCGGACAGGAGGAGGACACGGCCGTTGCGGGCCATCACCTCCTGCATGTTGGACACGGTCTTGTCGAACAGTGCGTCCTTCGGGGCCAGGACAATGACGGGAACGGCAGCGTCGATCAGCGCAATGGGGCCATGCTTCAGTTCACCCGATGCATAACCTTCGGCATGGATGTAGCTGATTTCCTTCAGTTTCAGCGCCCCTTCCAGAGCAAGCGGGAACATGGATCCTCGGCCAAGGAAGAGAACATCCTGCGCCTTGGCCAGGTCCTTGGCGATGGCGGCGATCGGGTCGGAGAGCGCCAAGGCCACATTCATCAGGCCGGGCAGGGCGCGCAGTTCGTCCAGTCGGGTCTTGAGTGTGGCAGGGTCGATCAGCCCGCGGTCCTGCGCGGCCTTCAGCGCCATCAAGGCCAGCATCGTCAACTGGCAGGTGAAGGCCTTAGTCGAGGCGACGCCAACCTCCACCCCGGCCATGATCGGCAGGGCGAGATCGCTTTCGCGGGCGATGGAGGAGGTGGGGACGTTGATGACCGACACGACGCGGGCAACCTTATCGCGGGCGTAGCGCAAGGCGGCGAGGGTGTCGGCGGTCTCGCCCGACTGGCTGACGAAGACAGCCATGGAGGCGGGGGAAAGGACGGGGTCGCGGTAGCGAAACTCCGACGCGATGTCGATGTCGGCAGGCAGGCCGGCGATCTGTTCGAACCAGTATTTCGCAACGTGGCAGGCGTAGGAAGCGGTGCCGCAGGCCACCAGGGTCACCCGGTCTATGGTCTTGAAGTCAAGCGCTTCGGGCAGGTGCAGGGTGCCCTGCGCGGCGGTGTAATGCTTGAGCGCGTCGGCGATGACCACCGGCTGTTCGGCGATTTCCTTGGCCATGAAATGCTTGTAGCCGGCCTTTTCGATGCGGGTGCTGTCGATCTGGATCCGGGCCTCGGCGCGGTTGGCAAGACGGTCGGCGGCATCGAAGATCTGCGCGCCGGCGCGGGTGATGACGGCCCAGTCGCCTTCTTCCAGATAGGTGATCCGGTCGGTCATCGGGGCCAGCGCGATGGCGTCGGAGCCCACGAACATCTCACCCTCGCCATGGCCGATGGCGAGGGGGCTGCCCTGGCGGGCCGCGATCATCAGGTCCTCCTGACCGTCGAACAGGAAGCACAGAGCAAAGGCCCCGTGCAGGCGTTTCAGCGTTGCGCGGGCGGCCTCGACCGGGGTCGCGCCACGGTCGATCTCGCGCCGGGCGAGGAGGGCGATGGTCTCGGTGTCGGTCTGCGATTCCTGGAGATAGCCGTCGGCGGCAAGCTCAGCGCGCAGGTCGCGGAAGTTCTCGATGATGCCGTTGTGGACGACGGCCACCGCGCCCGCCTGATGCGGATGCGCGTTGGCGACGGTGGCCGCGCCATGGGTGGCCCAGCGGGTGTGGCCGATGCCCGCCTTGCCCGCGAGCGGGTTGTGGACGAGGAGGTCGGACAGATTCACGAGTTTGCCAACCGCGCGACGGCGGTCCAGCCGGCCCTCATGGACAGTGGCAATACCGGCACTGTCATAGCCTCGATATTCCAAACGCTTCAGCGCCTCTACCAGAAGGGGGGCGGCTTCGTGGTTTCCCAATACCCCGACAATTCCACACATTATGGCTCACCCTTTGCCTTTGCGGCCTTCATGGCCTTTAACTTTTCGAACAATTTGCCTGCCAGGCCAGGCTTGTTGACCTGCTTGGCGCGGGCAAGGGCCACGGCGTCGGCCGGGACATCCTCGGTGATCACGGAACCGCTTGCCGTCAGCGCGCCGTCACCGATTGTCACCGGTGCCACAAGCATGGTGTCAGACCCGATGAAGGCGCGTTTGCCGATGCGGGTGCGGTGCTTCATCACGCCGTCGTAGTTGCAGGTCACGGTGCCCGCGCCGATGTTGGTGAACTCGCCCACATCGGCGTCGCCGATATAGGTGAGGTGGCCGACCTTCACGCCTTCGTCCAGGATGGCATTCTTGATCTCGACGAAGTTGCCGACATGAACATCCTCGGCGAGTTCGGCGCCGGGACGCAGGCGCGCGAAGGGGCCGACGGTGGCGCCACGGCTGATGTGGCAGCCTTCCAGATGGCAGAAGCCTTTGATCTCGGCGCCGGATTCTATGGTGACGCCGGGGCCGAAGATCACGTTCGGGCCGATGATCGCATCGCGGCCGACATGGGTATCCAGCGCGAAGAACACGGTTTCCGGGGCGGTCAGGGTGACGCCGTTTTCCAGCGTCTCGGCGCGGGCGCGAGACTGGAACGCGGCCTCGGCCTCGGCAAGCTGGGCGCGGGTGTTGACGCCCTGGGTCTCGGCCTCGTCACACAGCACGACGCCGGCGGTCAGTCCGCGCGCGCGAGCGAGTGCAACGATGTCGGTCAGGTAGTATTCGCCGGCGGCGTTGTCGTTCTTCACCTCGGAGACCAGCGAGAACAGGGTTCTGGCATCGGCGCAGACAACGCCGGAGTTGCAAAGCGTGATCGCGCGCTCGGCCTCGGTCGCATCCTTCCATTCGGTGATCTTCAGAAGCGTCTCGCCTTGCGTCACCAGGCGGCCGTAGCGGCCGGGATTGGCCGACTGGAAGCCAAGGACGACAACGCTGTGCCGGGTGCGGGCGTCGAGCATGGCGCGGAGCGTTTCCTCGCGGATGAGGGGGGTGTCGCCATAGAGGACGATCGCCTCGCCTTCGGTCCCGGCCAGAAGGGGCGCGGCCTGGGCGACGGCATGGGCTGTGCCAAGCTGCGGGTCCTGCAGGACGGCGTCGACCGCCTCGTCAAAGGCGAGGGCGGCATTGCCCACGGCCTCGGACCCGTGGCCGGTGACGGTGACGATGCGGGCGGGATCAAGGCTGCGGGCTGCGGCCAAAGCGTGGTGGAGGAGCGGCACGCCCGCAAGCCTGTGCAGCGCCTTCGGCAGGTCGGAATTCATCCGTGTGCCCTGACCCGCCGCCAGCACGATGACTGATACCTGCATTCTGCCCCTTCCTTTATCGTTGCGGCCGTTTTACGCCCCCTGCGCAGAGTGGCAAGGGGGGCGGGCCTCACGCCACGTTACAGGATTGGCAGAACATGCGCTGTGTGGTTTTCGATCTGGACGGGACGC
Organism: Rhodobacter sp.; assembly: GCA_031425795.1. Classification (GTDB taxonomy): domain Bacteria; phylum Pseudomonadota; class Alphaproteobacteria; order Rhodobacterales; family Rhodobacteraceae; genus Tabrizicola. The sequence goes on from JANPJZ010000133.1 coordinate 9,652, forward strand.
TTGCGGATACTTCGGCTGATCTTCTGGCGGCGGCGAATGCCTGTCTGCCGCGCCCGGTGCTGGGCGTGGAGGACAGTCTGACCGCGTTTCACGGCGGGCGAGCGATGCTGCGACTGGGGTTTGACCGGCTGGAGCGGGTCTGGAGCGAGGCCGACATCGACGCGGCCTATCCAGTGCTGCTGGAGGCCTATCGGGGGGCGATTGCAGTGCATACGCGGCTTTATCCCGGGGCGATGGACGCGGTCGAGGCGCTGAAGACCGCGGGGTTCGCGGTGTCGATCTGCACCAACAAGCCGGAAAGCCTGGCGGAAGACCTGCTGCGCAAGCTGGGTGTACGGGAGGCGTTCGGGGCGATGATCGGGGCGGATACGCTTGCCACCCGCAAGCCCGACGCAGCACCCTACCGCGCGGCGGTGGAGCGGGCGGGGGGCGTGGTCAGCCGGTCGATGCTGGTGGGCGACACCGAGACGGATGCGAAGACCGGCGTGGCCGCCGGGGTGCCGGTGGCGCTGGTCACCTTCGGGCCGGAAGGGCGGGAGGTGGAGCGGTTCCGCCCCGCCGCGCTGCTGGACCGGTTCGAGGATCTCCCGGGACTTGCGGAACGGCTGCTGCGCTGACCGCCCACAGTGGAATGTCGCGATTTTACAAGCAATGCAGGTAACTTGAGCGAGCGGGTTCATGCAATCCTGGCCCTTGCCCCGCCGTCTCCGGCGGTTTGACAGAGCCAGGCTCGCCACCTAGGGTGCCTTGATCATGAGCCAATCCGCAGGCGCCCTCGTGCCGGTCAGCCGCCATGCGGTGACCTTCGTGCTGATCACCGTGTTCCTGGACATGGTGGGCTTTGGCATCATCATGCCCGTCCTGCCTGCGCTGATCGAAGAGGTGGGTGAGGTCGGGATTGACCGGGCGGCGGTCATCGGCGGCTGGATGTTCGCGGGCTTCAGTCTGGCGCAATTCGTGTTCGCGCCCCTGATGGGAAACCTTGCGGACCGGTTCGGGCGGCGGCCCTTGCTCTTGTTGGCGATCTTCGGGCTGGGGATGGATTTCATCCTGTCGGCGCTGGCTCCCACGCTGTTCTGGCTGTTCGTGGGCCGGATCGTGGCCGGGATCTGCGGGGCCAGCTGGATCATCGCCAGCGCCTTCATCGCAGACGTGACCGCCCCGGAGGAGCGGGCGCGGGCCTTCGGGTTGATGGGGGCTGCCTTTGGCGTGGGCTTCGTGATCGGCCCGGCGATCGGCGGGCTTCTGGGCGAGTTTGGCCCGCGGGTGCCGTTCTGGGTGGCGGCGGGGATATCGCTCTTGAATTTCGTCTATGGCTGGCTGGTGCTGCCGGAATCACTGCCGCGGGAAAAGCGGCGGGTCTTCGACTGGCGGCGGGCCAACCCCTTTGGCGCATTCCGGGTCTTCGCAAGTTACCCCGGTGTCTTGCCGATGGTGCTGGTGATGGGCCTCTTCTTCTTTTCCACATCGGTCTACCCGGCGATCTGGGCTTTCTGGGGAATCGCCAAGTTCGGCTGGTCCGAAGCGATGGTTGGCCTGACGCTGGCAATCTTCGGGCTGATTGCGGGAGGATTTCAGGGCTTCCTCACCGGCCCGGCGGCGGCCCGGTTCGGGGAATGGCGGATGGCGCTGGTCGGGATGATCTGCGCCACGCTGGTGCTGATCGGATACGGCATGGTCGGCACGCTTGGAGCGGTCATAGCGCTGATGATCCTGCACGAGCCTGAGGGGTTCGTGCACCCCTTGATGACCGCGATGCTGACCAAACGCGTCCCCGAGGATGCGCAAGGCGAGCTCCAGGGCGGCATATCGGCGGTGACCAACGTGGCGATGCTGCTGGGGACGGTGTTCTTTGCCTTTCTCTTCGGTCATTTCATGGCCGAGGGGCGGGCATGGCAATCGCCGGATGTGGCCTATCTTGTCGCCGGGGGCTGCATGGCGGTAACCACGGTGATGTTTGCGATCCTGAAACGGGCGGAGAAGGCATGAACGAGCGGTTTGGCGGCAGTTTCACCCAGCAGGAGCCGATCCCAGAAGCCGGGATCGAGGCGGCGCTGGCCGTGCTGCGGCACGGGAGGCTGCACCGCTACAACGTGGCACCGGGCGAGGTGGCGGAAACCGCGCTGCTGGAGGAGGAATTCGCTGCGAGTGTCGGGGCGACGTACTGTCTTGCGCTGGCCTCGGGTGGGGCGGCGATGGCCTGCGCCTTGCGCGCGTTGCAGGTCGGCCCCGGCGACCCGGTGCTGTCGAATGCCTTCACCCTGGCCCCGGTGCCCGGCGCGATAGCCAGTCTTGGGGCACGGCCGGTCTTCGTCGAGGTGACCGAGGAGCTGACCATCGACCTTGTCCATCTGGAGCTGCAGGCCCGGGCCAGCGGGGCGAAGGTGCTGCTCTTGAGCCACATGCGCGGCCATGTCTGTGACATGGAGGCACTGATGGCCCTGTGTGACCGGCTGGGCATTCGCGTGATCGAGGATTGCGCCCATACGATGGGCGCGCGGTGGAAGGGGGTGCCGTCCGGCCGCCACGGCGCGGTGGGGTGCTATTCCACACAGACCTACAAGCACATGAACAGCGGCGAGGGTGGGTTTCTGGTCACCGACGACGCAGAGCTTGCCGCGCGGGCGGTGCTTCTGTCAGGGTCCTACATGCTTTATGCCCGCCACCGCGCGGCACCCGGGCCAGAGGTCTTCGAGGCGCTGAAGCTGGATGTGCCGAACGTATCGTCGCGCATGGACAACCTGCGCGCGGCGATCCTGCGGCCGCAGATCGGGATGCTGGACGACCGCCGGGCGCGCTGGCGGGCGCTATATCAGGCGATGGAGGCGGGGCTGGAGGGCGTGCCGGGCCTGCAGCTTATCCCCCGTCCGCAGCATGAGGATTACATGGGCTCCAGCTTCCAGTTCCTCTTGCCGGGGTGGGAGCCTGCCCGCGTGACGGCCCTTGTCGCGGGTGCAGCCGCGCGGGGAGTGGAACTGAAGTGGTTCGGCGCGACCGACCCGCAGGGTTTCACCAGTCGCTATGCCCATTGGCGCTATGCGGCACCCGAGCCTTTGGCCCAGACCGACCGCATCCTGTCCGGGCTGATCGACATGCGTCTGCCGCTGACTTTCACGCCCGCCGATGTGGCGCTGATCGCCCGGATCATCGCCGAGGAAACAGCGGCGGCTGCCAGCGCAAGAGCGGCGGCCCCGGTCGCGGCCCCGGTCGCCGATTAGGCCCATGGCGCGCCTCCTTCGCCCCGCGCGTCCGCCCGGTCTGGTGACCCGCCTTGTCCGGCGCGTGGCCGACCCGCGCTTTTATCTCAAGCTGGTCATGGGATTGGCGGTGCTTGGGTTTTTTCTGGTGCCCACTTTGGCCGATCTTGCCAATGCCGCACTGAAGCCCGCGGCGAGTGAGACGGGGACCTGCCGGATCTTGCGGGTGATCGACGGGGACACGGTCAACCTGATGTGCCCCGAGGAGGGGTTGGAAAGTGCCCGCCTCCTTGGCTTCGACACGCCCGAGAAGTTCTCGCCGGCCTGTGTTGGCGAATTCATCGCGGCCGAACGGGCGTCCTGGGCGCTGCGCACGCTGATCCAGAAGGCAGACCGGCTGACCATCACCCGCGAGGGCAGGGACCGATTTGGCCGGGCGCTGGTGCGGCTGGAGCTTGACGGTCAGGATGTGGCCCGGTCTCTTATCCGGGCAGGGCACGCGCGGACCTATGGCGGCGGGCCGAGGGGAAGTTGGTGCTGATGCGGATCTTGCGCGAAACCGGGCTGTCCCTGACGGTCGAACTGGGGGAGTTGACCGTCACGATGCTGTCGGATGGCGAGACGGCGATGCCGCTGACCCATCTGCGCGGTCCCGACGGGGCGGCGCTGCACGCCGATGAGCTTGCCTCGGCGGATTTGGTCGAAGGCAAGCTGCACCTGCCGGTCCGGGCCTTTCTGGTGCGCGGCCGGGATGGCTGCCTTCTGATCGACAGCGGGGCAGCCGACGCCTGGCATCCGGTGTTGGGCCGCCTGGCCGAGGCGATGGCCGAGGCGGGGGTGGGGGCGAACGAAGTCACGGCAGTGGCGCTGACGCACACCCATGTCGACCATATCAGCGGGTTGGTGGGCGCCGACGGCGGTGCGGCCTTCCCGAACGCCACCCGCATCTTCGTCGCGACCGAGGAACTGGCCGATTTCCGCGCCGAGCCACGGATGATCCCGGTCCTGCAACGCCTGGTCCCGCTGGAACAGGGCGACGGCCCGCTGCGTGGCGTGACGGCGATCAACGCACCGGGGCACTCACCCGGCCACATGGCATTTCTGGTCGAGGGCCGGCTCTTGATCTGGGGTGACCTCGTCCATCACGCGTCCGTGCAGTTCGCCCGGCCCGAGGTGACCTGGGCCTTCGACAGCGACCAATCTGGTGCCCGGGCCAGCCGCGAAGCGCTGATGGCGCAGGCCGTCGAAGCCGGCTGGCTGATCGCCGGCGCCCATCTGCCGCAGTCGGGGATAGGCCGGATCGAGCGACATGGGACGGGCTACGCCTTCCACCCGGTCAGCCGGGGCTTCTGAACAGGAGTTGCTCTTTTCAGAAATACTTCCAGGGGGTTTGGGGGCAGGATGCCCCCATCACCGAGGAGAAGCGCGCAAGCGCGCCGACGAGAAAAGGGCTTGCGGCGCATGCCGCTCCTTAAGTTTCAGGGGGAGCGGGTTACTGGGGGTAGGGCGACGTGCCGCCAAGGCTGCCATTCGTGTGCTCGATGATCGCGGCGCAGAGGCAGGCTTCGTCGGTGCAGGCATCCCACTCGGCCAGAAAACCCGCATCGCGGGGCGGGTCGGTCAGGTCCGCTTCCTGCCCGGTCGCGTTCTCGACGGCGTAGACCCAGGCCAGATCGTCCAGTCGCCCCATTCGCCAAAGCGTCGCATCGCTTGCTTCGGCCGCGTCGCACATCAGCACCTGCGCGGGCACCACCGGGGCGTCGCAGCCGATGTCGGACAGCACGGAACCGTAGCGCGGCTCAAGGTCGGCGATGCGGGATTCGACTCCCGCGGGATCGATGCCGCAGGTCGCGGCCTGCAGCGGCAGGGCGGGAAGGGTGCAGAAGACGAGCCATGGGTGGATGCGCATCGCATGTCCTTTCGGTGACTGAGGCCGCGAGATGAGGCCCGAACCCTTGATCGGTCAAGGTGGGGGGAACCAAACCCTGCCGACTGCCGCTGCCCGCCAGGGACAGCTTGCCGTGTCTGTCCCGGCTGTGGCACTTCGCGCAGGCGCAAGCTTGGTTTTTCCCTTGGGCTTCGGTTGACCCCGCCCGGGGGGCGGAGTAAACGGGCGCTGAGATAGAAGCGGTCCGCCATGAGTCCGCACGCTCGCGTGTCGCCAGCATCAAGGAGCCCCTCGTGGATCTGATCCTCCGAGAGTATCTTCCCATCGTCATTCTCATGGCCATCGCCACCGGGTTGGGCCTTGTGCTCATTCTTGCGGCGGCGGTCCTGGCGGTGCGAAATCCGGACCCTGAAAAGGTTTCGACCTACGAATGCGGGTTCAACGCGTTCGACGACGCGCGGATGAAGTTCGATGTCCGGTTCTATCTGGTGTCGATCCTTTTCATCATCTTCGACCTTGAAGTCGCCTTCCTGTTCCCCTGGGCCGTGGCCTTCGGGGATCTCAGCATGGCGGCCTTCTGGTCGATGATGCTGTTTCTGGCCGTGCTGACGGTGGGCTTTGCCTACGAATGGAAAAAAGGAGCTCTCGAATGGGAGTGACGGGAAAAGGAGTGTCGGATACGCCGCTCAACCCGACTTCGGGCGGGGTGCAGACCATCGGCATGCCGGGCGGCCAGCCCGGGGGCGTGCAGCCGGGCTATAACACGGCCGGCGGTGACAACGAGGTTGCGGTGCAGGCGTTGAACCGCGAGCTGTCGGACAAGGGGTTCCTTCTCACTTCGACCGAGGACATCATCAACTGGGCCCGCATCGGGTCGCTGCATTGGATGACGTTCGGTCTGGCCTGCTGCGCGGTCGAGATGATGCACACCAGCATGCCACGCTATGACCTTGAACGGTTCGGGACCGCACCCCGCGCGTCCCCGCGCCAGTCGGATCTGATGATCGTGGCCGGCACGCTGACCAACAAGATGGCCCCGGCGCTGCGCAAGGTCTATGACCAGATGCCCGAGCCGCGCTATGTGATCAGCATGGGCTCCTGCGCGAACGGCGGTGGCTATTACCACTACAGCTACTCTGTCGTGCGCGGCTGTGACCGGATCGTGCCGGTCGACATCTATGTCCCCGGCTGCCCGCCCACAGCCGAGGCGCTTCTGTACGGAATCCTGCAGTTGCAGCGGAAGATCCGCCGCACCGGCACGTTGGTGAGGTAGACGATGTCCGAGGCTTTGCAGGAACTTGCCGCGTTCATCGCGCTGAAGCAGCCCGAGGCGGTGCAGTCCCACACCGTCGCCTTCGGGGACCTCACGCTGCAGGTGAGCCTCGCCAATCTGGCGGCCTTGGTGGAATTCCTGCGCGATGATCCGGCGTGTCGCTTCACCTCGCTTGTCGACATCACCGCGATCGACCACCCCGAGCGCCCGGCCCGGTTCGACATGG
>JANPJZ010000134.1:0-4487 GCA_031425795.1 Rhodobacter sp.
CCCCCGCGCGCCAAGGGCGGCACGCAAGGCGGGCAGGACCGCGTCGATGGGCAATGCGTCACGCATGTGGCCTTATCGCCGCCTGACGGGGACCTGCGCAAGCCGGGGCCTGTCCGGCACGGCCTGGTTCTGAAAGGCACCCTTGGCGCCCCGAGTCTTGTCCGACACCCGACCGCACGCACGGCCGGACGCCCGCCCAGGCGCAGCACTTCGGCGCAGATCCGCGGCAACCGTGGCAGGACCGAATGTCTGACCGAAGGCGCACGCCTGACCCCGCAGAAGCCACAACCCTTTCAACGACCGTCGCGCCGGACTGTCTGCACCCAGCGCAAAGCACACCGACTGGCACGGAAGCGCACGCCCTGGCCAGTTCCGCTTTCTCTCCACCGGGCGGGGGCGCATACTTTCCCATCCCTTCAGGAAAGGCCCCAGCCATGACCCAGACCGCCCGCACCCTTCAGCTCGTCTCTCGCCCCGTCGGCGCCCCCCGTGCGTCCGACTTCCGCCTGACCGAGGTCCAACTCCCAGACCCAGGCCCGGGCGAGGTGTTGCTCCAGATGCTCTGGCTCTCGCTTGACCCCTACATGCGCGGCCGGATCTCCGACGCCCGCTCCTACGCCGCCCCCACCCCCCTCGGCGAGGCCCCCCCGACCGAGGCCGTCGCCCGCGTCCTTGCCTCCAACGACCCCAGCCTTGCCGTCGGCGACATCGTCGTCGTCTACGACCAGTGGCGCGACCACGCCGTGCGCAAGGCCAGCGACTGCCGCAAGCTCGACCCCAGCCTCGGCCCCGTGCAAAGCGCGCTCGGCGTCCTCGGTATGCCCGGCCGCACGGCCTTCAGCGGCCTCAAGCACATCGGCAAACTGCAACCCGGCGAGACCCTCGTCGTCGGCGCCGCCACCGGGGCCGTCGGCGCGCTTGTCGGTCAGATCGCCCGCCTGCAGGGCGCGCGTGCCGTCGGTGTGGCGGGGGGCGCCGAGAAATGCCGTTTCGCCACCGAAACCCTCCGCTTCGACGCCTGCCTCGACCGCCACGCCCCTGACCTCGACCAACGCCTGGCCGAAGCCTGCCCGGACGGCATCGACGTCTACTTCGAACTCACCGGCGGCGATGTCCTTGCCGCTGTGCTACCCTTGCTCAATCCCTTCGCGCGCATCCCCGTCTGCGGCACCATCGCCACCTACAACGCCACCACCCCTCCACCCGGCCCCGACCGGCTTCCCGACCTCATGCGCCTGATCCTGACCCGCAGTCTGACCCTCCGCGGCTTCATCGTCGGCGAATTTGCCGCCGACCGGGGGGAGTTCGAGGCCGCCATGGCCGGCTGGCTTGCGACCGACGCCGTCCGCCACCGCGAAGACGTCGCCGAAGGGCTGGACAGCATGGTCACCGCCTTCATCGGGATGCTCGAGGGGCGCAATTTCGGCAAGACGCTGGTGAAGCTCGCCGACTAGACCGAAGTTTGGCCCCTTTCCAGCACCCGAAAGACTTGCCACAAAGGGCCATGGCTCCTTCCCTTGATCCAGCCGCCATGGCCCAGGCCGTCCTCTCGGGCGACCGTCGGGCACTCGCCCGTGCAATCACGCTGGTGGAAAGCGCCCGTGCCGACCACCGTGCGCAGGCGCTTGTCCTTCTCGCTGCCCTGCGCGCCTCCGGTCGGCAGGCGCTGCGCATCGGGCTTTCGGGCACGCCCGGCGTGGGCAAATCCACCTTCATCGATGCCTTCGGCCTGATGCTGACCGCCCAGGGGCTCAAGGTCGCCGTCCTGGCAGTCGATCCCTCTTCCGCCCGCTCCGGCGGCTCCATCCTCGGCGACAAAACCCGGATGGAGCGTCTTTCGCGTGACCCCCTCGCCTTCATCCGCCCCTCGCCCAGCCAGACCCAGCTTGGCGGCGTCACCCGTCGCACCCGCGAAGCTGTCGCCCTCTGCGAGGCTGCAGGCTTTGATGTCGTCCTGATCGAAACTGTAGGCGTCGGCCAAAGCGAAACCGTCGTGGCCGAGATGTCAGACCTCTTTCTCCTCCTCCTCGCCCCGGCAGGGGGGGACGAGTTGCAAGGGGTGAAACGCGGGATCATGGAGATGGCCGACCTGATCCTCGTCAACAAGGCCGACGGAGACCTGAAACCCGCCGCCCTGCGCACTGTCGCCGACTATTCCGGCGCCCTGCAACTGCTGCGCCGCCGCCCGCAGGATCCGCCGGATTTCCCCAAGGCCATGCCCGTCTCGGCCATCGCCGGTGACGGCCTTTCCCGCGCCTGGGACGAAATGCGCGCGCTTGCCGCGTGGCGCAAGGCCAGGGGCCACTGGGCACAAGCCCGCGCCACCCAGTCCCGGCGCTGGTTCGAAGCCGAAGTGCGCGCCGGTCTGCTGGCGGTGCTGGAGCGGGAGCGGCAAAAGGGCCTTCTGGCCGATTTCGGCGCGCGCGTCGAAGCTGGCGAGGTGGCGAGCGAGGTCGCCGCAGCCGAACTCCTAGCCCTCCTTGGCCGTGCGACGTAAGCCCGGCACAGGGCCAAGCGGCGATGCGGCAGTCTTTCCCGCTTGTCGCTTGACCTCTCCGGGCTTTCCCCTTAAACGCCCCCAATCTCATTCGAAGACCGGGGATTCCCCGCCTTCCCCCGTTTTGTACGAATCGAAGGAACACCGCAATGTCGCGCGTCTGCGAACTCTCCGGCAAGGGCCCGATGTCGGGCAACACGGTCAGCCATGCCAACAACAAGTCCCGCCGCCGGTTCCTCCCGAACCTGAACGAGGTCACACTGATCTCGGACGTGCTGGGTCAATCCTTCAAGCTCCGCATTTCTGCCGCAGCGCTGCGCTCGGTCGATCACCGTGGCGGTCTTGACGCTTTCCTCGCGAAGGCCAAGGATGACGAGCTGTCGACGGCAGCCCTGAAGATCAAGAAAGAGATTGCCAAGGCACAGACCGCACAGACCGCGGCCTGATCCGGCTTTCCCAACGAAAAGGCCCCGCCCTCGGTCGAAGGCGGGGCCTTTTCTGTTTCAAGCACACGGTTCATTTGGGCGAACGGCCACTTGCGCCCATCGGCGCCTAAGGCCCCGCCTGGCCGAATGGCCCGACACGATTTGCAGCCGAATGGCGGCTCAACCCGCGCAGTAAGACTCGGCCGCGGCCCCGAACTGCTTGTAGCGGTCCCAGAAGGCGTCATCCGACGCTGACTGCGACACCCAGGTTGAATGGGCGTCATCGGGATCCTTGAAGAACTTCGCCGCGCGCCGCTGGTCGCCGCCCGACAACGTGGCATCGGCCGCCTGCTGGATGCAGCCGCACAGCGAGCGGTTGCCGCCACGGTCCGACGCCATGCAGGCGCGCTCGATAGGGCCGGCAGCGGCACTGCCGGCGATTAATGGAAGAACTGTCGCCATGGCGACTGCAAGCGTGATGGGTTTCATCTGTCTCTGCCTCTATCGCCGGGCACGGTCAGGCTTGGCCCTGATCCGCCGCCGGTCATTTTCCACTACGGATATTGCCAAGTCCAAGCAAATTTTTCAAGCGGGATCAGTAGCTTGGCGCAACCGGCCAAAATCCCCAACCCCTCGCGTCCGCCCCATGTGGCAGCCACCATATGCAGTGTCTGCCCCCGCCCGGCACCCGTCTTTCACTCGATCGCCTCAATTCCCTGACGTCGCATCTCCTCGACCATTTTGCGCATGTGCTGCAGCTGCTCCGCCGGAGTCGGCGTCCATCCAACGAGTTCGCCAAAAACCCGCAAAGGCTGCGCGCTGCGATAGACCGTGTCGGGTTTCCGGGGAACTTCTTGTCCGTCACGTTCGGGTCGTCCTCGAACGGCCCGGTAGCTTCGACCACATACACCCGCGCATTTCCCGTACTCCCTGCGGCAAGCTCGGCCGCCAGCACCGCGATATCCTCGCGGGTTGTAAAGTAGACATAGGCCGCAGCCTTCCCTCAGCGCAAGAAGGTGAAGCTACCGAAAACTGCCTTTGCCGAAAGACTTGAACGAAACTTCCTTGTCCCCAAATCTGACCAAAGGCGCGACGCAGCGCCTCACGTGCGGCCCGTGAAACCAAAGCGTGAAACTCCGCTTCCCGCGTCTCGCGCCGTCCGCTATATGCGGCGCCATGACCGATCTTGATCTCATCCGCAACTTCTCCATCGTGGCCCATATCGACCACGGTAAATCCACCCTCGCCGACCGGCTCATCCAGATGACCGGCACGGTGGCTGCGCGCGACATGAAGGCGCAGATGCTGGATTCGATGGACATCGAACGCGAACGCGGCATCACCATCAAGGCCAACACCGTCCGGATCGAATACCCGGCCAAGGACGGCAAGACCTATATCCTGAACCTGATCGACACCCCCGGCCACGTCGACTTCGCCTATGAGGTCTCCCGCTCCATGCGCGCCGTCGAAGGCTCGCTTCTGGTGGTGGACGCCTCCCAGGGCGTCGAAGCCCAGACCCTCGCCAACGTCTACCAGGCGCTGGATGCCGGGCATGAGATCGT
>JANPJZ010000135.1:0-12689 GCA_031425795.1 Rhodobacter sp.
ATCGACATGATCTTGCGGTTGATGCCGTAAAGCTGGTCGATCAGCGCTTCGATACGGGAGTTGTTCAGGTGCAACTCGTTGACGAAAAGCACGATTTCCGACCGCAGCTTCTGATAGGCGGCCTCTTCGGCGGTGGTGAACTGCTTGGCCTTCGACAGGGCGGCGTTCATCCGCAGATCCTGCATGTCTGACAGCTGGGCATAATCCCGCGCGATCAGGTCAAGCGTCTCAAGGACACGCGGCTTGAGCGCTGCCTCCATCGCGGCCAGCGACATGTTCGCGGTCTCGTCATCCTCGTCGTCATCAGCTTCGCGGATCAGGGGGTTGCCGTCGGCGTCCATCTCGGGCTCGGCGCTGCCGCCGGGGCGGCGGGGAGCGGCGTCCACGTCGACTTCGTCCAAGGACGGACCGTCAAGTTCTTCCTCGCCGTCAAGGCTGCGGCCAAAGGTGGCCTCAAGATCGATCACGTCGCGCAGAAGGATCTCTTCGGACAGAAGTTCATCGCGCCAGATGATGATGGCCTGGAAGGTCAGCGGGCTTTCACACAGCCCCGCGATCATCGTGTTGCGGCCAGCCTCGATCCGCTTGGCGATGGCAATCTCGCCCTCACGCGACAGAAGTTCGACGCTGCCCATTTCACGCAGATACATGCGCACCGGGTCATCGGTGCGGTCCAGCGCCTCGGCCGAGGTGCCCGCGACGGCCACTTCGCGGCTGGTCGAAACCTCGACCAACTCGCCCACAGGCGCTTCGCCCTCTTCGGCTTCGTCATCCTCGATGATGTTGATGCCCATCTCGGACAGCATCGACATCACGTCCTCGATCTGCTCGGACGAGACCTGCTCGGGCGGCAGGACCGTGTTCAGCTGGTCATAGGTGATGTAGCCCCGCTCCTTCGCGTCGGCGATCATCTTCTTGACGGCAGCCTGGCTCATATCGAGCGAAACGTCCTGTTCTTCCGCCTCTGGCTTGGCGTCGTCGGTGTCTTTGAGGGCCATGTCTGCTCCTTGAGGCGCGAATCGAGGCGGGCCATTCGAATCAATAACGCGAATCAGGCCGGGGGAAAGGCCGAATCAGCGGTTTTTCTTCACCCAGACCTCGCTATCGATCAGGGATTGCAGATGTCTTGACAGGGCGGCACGGTCTTCGCCCAGATCCTTGCTGTCTTCTGGTCCGCTGCGGTCCGAGCGGTGGCGGGCTTCGGCGGCCTTGGTCAGCCGCCAGGTCAGCCCCTCATCCGGCAGGCCGCCCATATCCTCCATCGCCTCTTCAATCTCGCGCCGTGCCCCGCGCCAGGCGTCCAGTTTGGCCAGTTCCTCGGCCAGGCACAGCGTGGCCAGTTCGAGGTCCTGCAAATGCCGCATTGAGTTTGCGACATGGGGACGTGACAGAAGCGCTTCAAGGGCAGCGGGCGCAGTTTGCCGGATCTCGCCTTGCAGATCGGGCGCGTCGGCATGCGTCAGGATCAGCCGACGCAGCGCTTCATGGTCGCCTGCGGTCAGCTCCACCCGCTCCAGCGCGGTCTCGAAGCGGGGGATCAGACCGGGGTGCAGGATCACCGTGGCAAGGATCATCGCCTCGCGCAGCGCCTCCTCCACCGGGCCGGCCCCTTGCGCCAGAAGGGACGAGCGCGTGGTGGCAAGCGCGCCCCCTGGTGGGGCGAAGCGGCGAGCGCCGGGACGGAAGGGGCCGGGCTGGAACGGGCGGCGAAAGCCGAAAAGCTCCTCGCGCAGGCGGCGGATTTCCTCGGCATAATGGCCGCGGATCGAGGGGTCGGTGATCCGCTGCAACTGGGCGCGCAGGGTCTTGTCCAGACTGGCCCGCCGTTCCGGACTGTCGAAGCTGCGCCCTTCCGTCTCGCGCTGCCACAGCAGCTGGACCATCGGTTTCGCCCCATCCAGCACGCCCTGCATCGCGGGCACGCCTTGTGCCTTCAGAAGGTCGTCCGGGTCCATTCCGCCCGGCAGGATCGCAAAGCGCAGCGCCTTCCCGGCCTCCAGCATCGGCAGGGCAAGGTCGACCACCCGCAGCGCGGCGCGGATGCCAGCCGTGTCACCGTCGAGCGCGACAACAGGCTCATCGGCGATCCGCCAGATGAGGCGCAGTTGATCTTCCGTCACCGCCGTCCCCAGAGGTGCGACCGCAGCGGTGAACCCGGCCTCGGACAGCGCAATCACGTCCATGTAGCCTTCGGCCACGATCAAGGGCTTGCCCTTGCCCGCCGCCTCGCGCGCCCTGGCCTGGTTGAACAGGTTGCGGCCCTTGTCGAAGAGCTCCGTTTCCGGGCCGTTGAGGTATTTCGCCTGCGCATTCGGGTCGAGACTGCGGCCGCCAAGGCTGATCGCCCTGCCCCGCGCGTCGCGGATCGGAAAGATCACCCGGCCCCGGAAGCGGTCATAAAGCTGACCATTGTCGGACTTCGCGACGACGCCCGAAGCGACCATCAGATCCGGCCCGACCCCCTTCGCCACCAGCGCATCCCGCAGGGCGCTAAAGCCGTCCGGCGCCCAGCCGATCTCCCAGCGGTCGCAGGCGGCCTCGCTCAGGCGGCGCTTGTCGGCCAGATAGCGCCGCGCCTCGGCCCCGGCGGCGGTCTTTAACTGCAGACGGTAGAACTTCACCGCCTCTTCCATCACCTGGGCAAGCTCGGTTCGGCGGTCGGCCTGTTCGGCAGCCCTTGGATCGCGGGCGGGCACGGTCATCCCGGCCTCGCGCGCCAACGCTTCCACCGCCTCCATGAACGAGAGGTTCTCGATCTCTTTCACGAAGCCGATGGCATCGCCTTTGGCGTGGCAACCGAAGCAGTAGTAGAAGCCCTTGCGGTCATCGACGTGGAAGCTGGCGGATTTTTCCTGATGGAACGGGCACGGCGCCCAGAAATCGCCCTTTGCCATGTTGGACTTGCGCATGTCCCAGGTGACCTTCTTCCCCACGACAGAGGAGAGGGTGATCCGGGTGCGCAGCTCGTCGAGGAATCCGTTCGGCAGGGACATGGGCCCCGTTATACCAGATCGCGCGGCTTGTGCAGCCCCCGGGGGCGCTTCGCCCCCCGGACCCCCAGAGGATATTTGGAGACGAAGAATGGGGCTGTCAGAGGCCGAGGCGGTCACGCATCCCATACCAGGTCATCGCCAGGACCAGCAGCGGCCAGCGCAGGGCCGCGCCGCCGGGAAAGCGGGGTTGCGGGATGCTGGACAGGAGGTCGAAGCCCGTGGCGTCGCCGGTGACCGTTTCCGCAAGCAGCTTGCCGGTGAGGGTGGACAGCGCCACCCCGTGGCCCGAGCAGGCAGACCCGGCCAGCACGTTCGGCTGCGGGCGCATGAGCGCGGGCATGCGGTTCATCGTGATGGCAAGCGTGCCGCCCCAGGCATGGGTGATCTGCACATCGGCCAGCTGCGGGTAGATCTTCAGCATCGGCGCGCGGACGGTCTTCAGGATGTCGGGGAAGCGGTAGCCATAGCTTTCGCCGCCGCCGAACAGCAGGCGGTTGTCGTCCGAGAGCCGCCAGTAGTTCACGACGAAGTTGCTGTCGGCGACCGCGATCGGTTCCGCCAGCACCCCGGCGGCACGATCCCCCAGGGGCTCGGTCGCGAGGATGAAGTTGTTGATGGGCATGACGCGGGAGGCGTAGCCCGGCTCGAGCCCGCCAAGATAGCCGTTCCCCGCGAGGATCACATGGTCTGCCGTGACCTCGCCTTGTGCCGTGCGCAGCGTCGCCTTCCTGCCGGGGGAGAGGGTCTGAACCTCGCTTCCTTCATGGATGCGAACGCCGGCCGCAGCGGCCGCACGCGCCAGCCCGACGGCAAAGTTCAACGGGTGGATGTGCCCGGCCCCCCGGTCCACCGCGCCTCCGGCAAAGCGATCTGACCCGATCAGGCGGCGGATGGCCGTGCGGTCAAGCACCTCGGTCTGGTCATAGCCGTAGTCGCGGGCAAGCTTTTCGGCATAGGCGCGGGTCTCGGTCGCCTCGGCCTGCGTGTAGCATGCGTGGGCCACGCCGGGGCGGAAAGGGACGGGCATCCGGTGGCGGGCGATCAGGTCGCGGACCAGCGCCTTGGCATCCTCGGCCATGTCCCAGAGGCGGTGGGCATGCCCGACCCCGACCGTCTTCTCCAGCCAGACCTGATCCTGCCGCTGGCCGGAGCCAACCTGCCCGCCGTTGCGCCCCGAGGCGCCGAAGCCCACACGGTGGGCTTCCAGCAGCACCACGCTCAGACCCTTTTCGGCCAGGTGCAGCGCCGCCGACAGGCCCATGTAGCCGCCACCGACGATCGCCACGTCGGCGCTTTGCGCGCCTTGCAGCTTCGGGAACGGGTCAAGCGGCGTGCGGGTGACGGCGTAGTAGCTGGCCGGGTATTCTCCCGGCCGGTCATTGGCGTGCAACAGGTTCAGGCGCATGGTCTTGGGCGCTTCAGACGTTCAAGAGCAGGTGTTCGCGTTCCCACGGGCTGATGACCTGCAGGAACTCCTTGTATTCGTTGCGCTTCACCGAGTCGTAGACCTTCACGAACTCTGTCCCCATCACGTCCTTCAAGGCCTGGTCCTCATCCAGAAGATCCAGCGCGTCGCCAAGGTTCACCGGAATGTCCTCGCTGTCGATATAGGCGGAGCCGCTGAATTCCGGGCGGCTCTGGGTCTTGTTCATCAGCCCGAGATAGCCGCAGGCCAGGGTCGAGGCGATCCCGAGATAGGGGTTGCAGTCCATCCCCGGCAGGCGGTTTTCGATCCGCCGCCCGGCGGGACTGCTGATCGGGATGCGCAGGCCCGTGGTGCGGTTGTCGCGCCCCCATTCGAGGTTGATCGGTGCCGCGAAATCGGGGACGTAGCGGCGGTAGCTATTCACGTAAGGCGCAAAGAGCGCGACCGCCGCGCCGAGATGTTTCTGCATCCCGCCGATGAAATTCAGGAATGCCTCGGTCTCCACCCCCTTCGGGCCGGAGAAGATGTTCTTGCCGGATTTCGTATCCACGACCGAGGTGTGGATGTGCATGGCTGATCCCGGCTCACCCGCGATCGGCTTGGCCATGAAGGTGGCGAAGCAGTCATGGCGCAGCGCCGCTTCGCGGATCAGGCGCTTGAAGAAGAACACCTCGTCGGCCAGGCGGATCGGGTCGCCATGGGCGAGGTTCAGCTCGATCTGCCCTGCCCCGCCTTCCTGCAGGATGCCGTCGATCTCCAGCCCCTGCGCCTCGGCGAAGTCGTAGATGTCGTCGATGACCTTGCCGTATTCATCCACCGCCGACATCGAATAGGCCTGCTTGCCCGCAGCCCGACGGCCGGAGCGGCCCATTGGCGGCAGGATCGGCTGGTTCGGGTCGATGTTGCGGGCGGTGAGGAAGAATTCCATCTCGGGTGCCACCACGGGACGCCAGCCCTGGGCTGCGTAAAGCTCCATGATCCGGCGTAGCACGTTGCGGGGCGAGTAGGCGATCAGGTTGCCCTGCTGGTCCTTGGCGTCATGCACGACCTGCAGGGTCACATCGGCCGTCCAGGGCGCGGCGGTGGCGGTGGTCCAGTCAGGTTCAAGGATCATGTCGGGCTCGGTGAAGGCGTCGAAGGGGTTGTCGGCCCATTCGCCGGTGATCGTCTGCAGGAAAATGGAGTTCGGCAGGAAGTAGCTGGTCTGCTTGCCGAATTTCGCGGCGGGCATCGCCTTGCCCCGCGCCACGCCGGCAATGTCGCCGATGATGCATTCCACTTCATCCACACGGCGGTTGCCGATGTAGTCACGCGCTGCTTCCGGCAGCTGGTCGGTCCATTTGGACATATGTCACACATGTTTTGGGGGGTGGCCCCCGCACCGTCAGGCGCGGAGCTTCTCGGCCCC
Source organism: Rhodobacter sp. (assembly GCA_031425795.1). Lineage (GTDB taxonomy): Bacteria > Pseudomonadota > Alphaproteobacteria > Rhodobacterales > Rhodobacteraceae > Tabrizicola. The sequence continues at coordinate 5,828 of JANPJZ010000135.1, forward strand.
AGATTTTGCAGGTCGGTCTTGGTGGTACAGAAAGAAACGGGCGATCCGGTCTGCCATGCCGGGGCTGTCCAGCGGATCGGTGAAACGCTGCCGCGCGGCGGCCATCAGGTCATCGGGCACAAGGCCCGGGCCACGGGTGACCATCAACCCATCAACAAAGCTGTTGGGAAACTCCGGGTGCGCCTGCACGGTGAACATGCGGTCATCGTAAAGCAGCGCCGCGTTCTCGCAAAAGGCGTTCGTCGCGACAACCTTGGCGGTTTCGGGGACCTTGACCACCTGATCCCGGTGCCAGGCGTTCAGGGTCAGCGTCTCGCCGCCGAAGTCATAGTCGGTGGGGCCGACGGACCAGCCGCCGCCGAACTTCTCGACCTTGCCGCCCATCGCCTGCGCGATGATCTGGTGGCCGAAGCACACCCCAACCACCGGCACGCGGGCGGCATAGGCGTCGCGGATGAAGGCCTCCAGCGGCTTGATGAAGGGATGGTCCTCGTAGGCCCCATGGCGCGAGCCGGTGATCAGCCAGCCGTCACACTCCGACACGCTGGACGGAAACTCCATGGCTTCGACGTGGAAGCGGCGGAAGGTCAGGCCCCGGTCCGCCAGCAGGCGCTCGAAGAAATCCGGATAGTCGCCATGCTCGGCGCGCAATGCGTCGGGCGAGGCGCCGGTCTGAAGGATGCCGATCTGCATCTGGGGGCCTTTTCGCTTTTGCCTATAGGTGGGGACGGAATGCCGCTGCGGTCAAGAGGGTTGCTCCTCGTTCGACTTCGTCTCCTCCTCGCGGGGTGTCAGCGAGGAGGAGCCGCAGGCGAACGAGGAGCGGTCAGACGGTGTCGAGGTAAAGCTCCACCCGCTCTTCAGGCGAAAGCTCGGCCAGGTAGTGCAGTTCCTGCCGCTTGGTCTGCACCAGATTGCGGATCAGTTCCTTTGGCAGGAAACGGTACAGGATGTCCGAGCCTTCGAAGGCGTCGATCGCCTCGCCCCAACTGGCAGGGATCTGCGGCAGTCCCATGGCATAGGCGTTGCCGGTCACTGGCGGCGGTGGTTCCTTCTGATCCTCGAGGCCGGTCAGCGCGGCCCCAAGGATCGCGGCCAGCATGAGGTAAGGGTTCACGTCGCCCCCAGCCACGCGATGCTCGATCCGTCGAGCGCCGGGGTTGCCGGCAGGGATACGGATCGCGGCGGTGCGGTTTTCATAACCCCAGGACACCGCCGTCGGCGCGTGCTTGTCGGGCACCAGACGCTCATAGCTGTTGAAGTGCGGCGCAAACAGCAGCGTGCTGTCATGCATCGCATCCAGGCAGCCGGCAACGGCATGACGCAGTTGCGCAGTGCCTTTCGGACCGCCGGAATCAAAGATGTTCTCGCCCTTCTCGTCCAGGATCGAGAAGTGGGTATGCAGTCCCGACCCGGAATAGTCGGCATAGGGCTTGGCCATGAAGCTGGCGGCAAAGCCGTGGCGGCGGGCCAGACCCTTCACGAGCATCTTGAACAGCCAGGCATCATCGGCGGCGCGCAGGGCGTCGTCACAATGCATCAGATTCACCTCGAACTGGCCAAGCCCGGTTTCCGAGGTGGTCGTGTCGGCGGGAATGTCCATCGCCTCGCAGGCGTCGTAAAGGTCGGTGAAGAAGGTGTCGAAGGCGTCAAGCGCGCGGATCGACAGCGTCTCGGCGGCCTTGCGGCGCTTGCCGCTGCGGGGCGAGGCGGGAACCTGCATGGTCTTGCCGCTGTCATCGATCAGGAAGAATTCCAGCTCCATCGCGCAGACCGGAGTCAGGCCCTTCGCCTTGTAGCGCTGGACGACGGCGTTCAGCGCGTGGCGGGGGTCGCCCTCATAGGGCTGCCCGTTTTCCCGGAACATCCAGATCGGCAGCAGCGCGGTCGGCGCCTCAAGCCAGGGCATCGGCATGAAGCCGCGTTCGGTGGGCTTCAGCACGCCGTCAGCGTCGCCCTGTTCGAACACGAGCGGGCTGTCGTCGATGTCCTCACCCCAGATATCAAGGTTCAGGACCGAGAACGGGAACCGGGTGCCGTCGGTCACCATCTTGTCTGCAAAGCGGGCAGGCACACGCTTGCCCCGTGCCTGGCCGTTCAGATCCACAGCGGCCACGCGGATGGTCCGCACGTCCGGGTGCTTTCGCAGGTAGTCTTTCATCATCATCGTTGTTCAGGCAGGGCATGAACCGCCCACGCACGGACCGAAGGGTCCGGCAGGCGGGTTTCGGATCATGCCCTTGATCCTATCCCCTGTTTTCGATCAACGGACGCGGGCCGTTGTGACGCTCGCGCAATTTGATCAAATTCGAGAATACTATCTGATCAGCTGTGGACGCAAGCGAATTCTGCTTTTCTGGTTCGAGGGCAGGTGCCGGTTGAGCCTGCGGTTCACCAGATTGAACACCCCCGTCAGCAAAAGCGTCAGCGCGATGAAATAGACGGCAACGATGGGATAGGGGACGAAGGGGTTGAAGGTCTTGTCGGCGAAGTAGTTCGCGTAATAGAGCGCGTCGCCCATCTGGCGAAAGGCGGGAAAGCCGCTGAAGAAGACCAGCGTGGTGGCGTGAAAGAGGAAGATCGCCTCGTTCGTGTAGGACGGCCAGGCCAGGCGCAGCATCGTCGGCCACTGGATGCGGCGGAACTTGGTCCAGCCGGTCAGGCCATAGGCCTCAGCGGCCTCGAGGTCACCCTTGGGGATGGATTTCAGCGCGCCGTGGAAGATCTCTGCCGCGTAGGCCGAGGTGTTGAGAAACAGCACGAACAGCGCCCCGGCCCAGGCCCGGGTGGTCCAGGCGGTCTCGACCGTGATCCCCAGCACATCGATCCCGGCCTTGGGCAGCAGTTGCAGCGCCTCGTAGGCCAGGAAGAACTGGATGAAGAGCGGCGAGCCCCGGAAGATGAAGACGAACCACTCCGCCGGCTTGCGCACCAGCGCGCGGGGCGAGGATTTCGCCAGCGCCACGGCAATGGCCAGGAAGAACCCGAAGGCCAGCGCCAGCACGCCGAAATAGATGTTCCAGATCAGGCCGGACCCGATCAGCGTGGCCTGCTGGCAAAAGGTGAAGTTGGTCTTTGGCAGAAGGTTCTCGCCCAGGCCGATGGACCGGAAGGCGTAGGCCTGGAGCGTTTCCCAGCAGGTCATGCGGCCGCCTTCCGCAAGGCTTCGCCGCCTGCGGTGGCCTGGCCGCGGGACAGGCGCGCCGAAAGGCGGGACAGCACGATCTCCGAGACCTTGGTGAAGCACAGGTAAAAGACCAGAAGCCCCAGGAAATACCACAGCCGCCAGTCGGGGTGCGGGTATTCATAGGCCTGGGTCTTGGACCCGCCCAGCTCGCGCGCCCAGTAGACGATGTCCTTGACGCCGAGGAGGAAGAGGAGCGGCGTGGCCTTGATCAGGATCATCCACAGGTTCGACAACCCCGGCAGCGCATAGACCCACATCTGCGGCACGAGGATGCGGCGGAAGACCTGGCCTTGGCTCATCCCGTAAGCCTCGGCCGTTTCAAGTTGCGCGCGCGGCACCGCGTTCATCGCGCCGTAAAGGACGTTGGCCGCGAAGGCCCCGAAGACGATGGCGAAGGTGAAGACGGCAAGGCTGAACCCATAGGCCTGATGCCAGAAGGCCGACGAGGCGGACAGCGGCACCTTGGCCTCGGGGCAGACCCGGAACTCCAGCCCCTGCCGCACCGGTTCGGTCCAGTCCGGGCAGACGATCTGGTGCTTCGTCCACTCGATCCCCTGATCCAGCGCGATGACGAAGAAGAGGAAGAACACGATGTCCGGCACGCCCCGCACCACGGCGGCATAGCCCTTGCCCAGAAGGCTCAGCGGCAGGAACCGCGACCGCGCGGCAGTGGCCCCGGCAAAGCCCATCGCCAGCGCAATCGGCGCGGTGATCGCCAAGAGCGTCAGGACGGTCAGGAACGACCAATAGAAATCAAGGTGCTTGCCCGAGGTCAGGTAGCACGCAAGCCAGGTGAGGCCCTCGATGGCCTTGGGGTCGGCGCAAGCGGCGAACATGGGGGTGTGGGGCGCGACCGGTGTCGCGCCCCGGTCCCTGTCAGAACTTGGCCGTCTCCGGGCCGAAGTGCTTTTCGATCAGCGCATTGAGCGAGCCGTCATCCTTCATCGACTGGATGGCCGTGTCGAACTTCGCCTTCAGCTCGGTGTCGCTTTCGCGCAGGCCAAGGCCCACGCCGCCGCCAAGCTGCACTTCCTCGCCGACGAACATCAGCTCGCCGTTCGATTGAGCGACGATCGGTGCCAGGAAATCCTTGTCCGCGAAGACCGCGACAGCCTCACCGTTGCGAACGGCGGCCACGCTTTCATCCGGCGTCGCAAATTCCAAAACGGTCGCGCCCGATTCTGCGACATAGCCCGCCTGGATGGTCGAGATCTGGGCCGAAACGACGCCTTTCAGGTCAGCGTCCGCGCTCAGCCCCACATAGGCCGAGGCCGCCGGCGGGAAGTAGTTCTGGCTGAAGTCGATGACCTCGTCCCGCTCGTCGGTGATGCTCATGCCCGCAATGATGACGTCGTAGTTGCCCGACTGCAGGTTCGGGATGATGCTGTCCCACTCGTTCGTCACCCATTCGCAGGTCAGGGCGGCGCGGTTGCAAAGCTCGTCACCGACGTCCCGCTCGAAGCCGGCGATCTCGCCTGCGTCGTTGATGAAGTTGAAGGGCGGGTAGGCGCCCTCGGTGCCCAGACGCACGACGTCTTGCGCCATGGCGGCCCCGGCAAGCGCGGTCAGCGCGGTGGCAAGTAGCAGTCTTTTCATCCTTGGTCTCCCTTTAGTGGATGCGTTGCACCGGATCATTCGAACCAGCGGGTTTCAAGTGCGACAAGCGTTCCATCGGCGCGGATCTCGTCCAGCGCCGCGTTCAGCGTGTCAAGCAGCGGGTTGCCCTTGCAGACGGCCATCGCCACGCCGTCATCGGGGATCAGCTCTGAATACAGGTAGTCGAACCCGTTGGCCGTCATGTATTCCGTTATGTCGGCCCGGGTCTTGAACGGCCCCAGCGCCAGATCGACCAAGCCGGCGCGCAGGGTGTCGAGGACCTCCGGCTCGGTCGGAAAGCTCAGGTGCCGGTAGCCAAGGCCGCGCAGATGCGCCTCATGCACCGTGCCGGACTGCACCGCCACCAGGGCGCGCGACGGGTGTGGCGCGCCAGACCGGCCGATGTACCATTCCTCGGGGTCGGTGCCGTGGTAGCTTTGGGTAAAATCGACAAGCTGACGCCGCGCATCGGTTACCGCCATGCCGCCGAGGACAACGTCGAACTGCCCGGTCATGACGCCCGGGATCAGGTCCTCGAAATTCGCCCGCTCCCAGGTGCAGACCAGCCGCGACCGGTCGCAGATCTGGTCCATCAGGTCACGCTCGTAGCCGGTGATCGCACCAGCCTCATCGACATAGGTATAGGCGGGAAAGGGTGCGTCGGTGCCGATGACCACCGGATCGGTCGCGGCCAGCACCAGGCTTGAGGCCAGTGCCGCGATGGTGCCAAGGCAATCCATCACGCCGCCGTGGCGGACAGAAAGCCGCGCAACCGCTCACTTTGCGGGTTGCCGAAGACGGCGGGCGGCGGGCCCTGCTCTTCGATCCGGCCCTGGTGAAGGAAGATGACGTGGTCAGAGCAATCCGCCGCAAGCTTCATGTCATGGGTGACCAGAAGCATCGTGCGCCCTTCGTCCGCCAGGGCCTTGATGACGCGGACGACCTCCTGCTCCAGTTCCGGGTCCAGCGCGCTGGTCGGCTCGTCGAACAGAAGCGCGCGCGGCTCCATGCACAGGGCGCGGGCGATGGCGGCGCGCTGTTGCTGGCCGCCGGACAACTGGGCGGGCCAGGCGTTGGCCTTCTCCGCGATGCCGACCTTGGCAAGGTAGTGGCGGGCGCGCTCCTCCACCTCCCTGGGGTCGCGTTTCAGCACCGTCACCGGGGCCTCCATCACGTTCTGAAGCACCGTCAGATGCGCCCAGAGATTGAACTGCTGGAACACCATCGACAGGTTGGTGCGGATGCGCGTGACCTGATGGCGGTCGGCCGGGTGGCGGTTTAACCCCTGGCCTTTCCACTGCACCGCCTCGCCCTCAAAGCGGATGTCGCCCTGCTGGCTGTCCTCGAGCAGGTTGCAGCAGCGCAAAAGGGTGGATTTCCCCGACCCGGAAGACCCGATCAGCGACACGACATGCCCGCGCGGCGCCACCAGATCGACGCCCTTCAACACCTCCAGCGGACCATAGCATTTGTGCAGGTCGCGGATTTCGATCACCGGGGCGTCGGGTGCAGGGCTTGCGGGCATAGGGCTTCGCGTCTGGGGCATCTGGCGTGGCAGTAGGTCCGAGTTTCCGCACCATTGCAATTGGCATTTGGCCGGATTTCCGGGGCCAATGCGGTGATCTGGTCACATCACCGCCGCAAAGGCCTCGGGTGCCGGTGGATTGGGCACCGCCAGATAGCTGGCCTCGGGGATCTGGACAATCCCCCGCAGCCGCAGAGTGGCGCGATCCTCTGGCGCAATGTCGACGATGGCATCCGCCAGCGCCTTCCGCAGCACCTCCACCGGCCCGCCAAGTGCCGTGATGTAGGGCAGACCCGGCGTGGGGTCGGTCTGGCCGATCACCCGAAGGCGGGCCGTGACCTCATCGCCATCCTGCATCAGCGCCCAGGTGACTGCGTCCAGAGCCGCGATGTCGGCCCGCCCCTCGGCCACCGCATGGGCCGACCGTCGATGCCCGCCGGTCTCCACCACGGGCGGCAGCCGCACACCCAACTTCGCCGCATGATTTTGCGGCCCGGCCCAGCCCGACTGCGACAAGGCCTCATTATAGGCAAGACCCGCCCCATCAAACGCCG
>JANPJZ010000136.1:0-10799 GCA_031425795.1 Rhodobacter sp.
TGCAAGATCACGTCGCCCTGGGCGTCGGTCGCCTTCAGGATCATGCCGTTGGCGTGGCCGGGAAGGGCGGGGCCGAAGTCGAAATGCAGGTCCTTCAGCGGGTCGAAGGCGAGGGGGGGAAGGCCGGGGACTTCGATCAGCTTTGTGTCGCGGATGCGGGCGAAGGCGGCGTCGGCCTTCTCGGCGTCATAGGTGTCGGGCGCGAAGCCGGCGAGGCCGAGAATCGTGGCGCGGTCGGTCGCATGGCCGACGCCAGTGAAGGCGAGCGAGCCGTGCAGCGAGGCTCGCACCCCGTGGAAGTGGAAAGGCGAGGCGCGCATCGTGTCGAGAAAGCGTGCGGCGGCGACCATCGGGCCCATCGTGTGGGACGACGAAGGGCCGATGCCGACCTTGAACATGTCGAAGACGGAAAGGAACATCAGGCCCCCGGTTGGGTGAAAGGATGGGCCCCAAGGCCTTCGTCAGCGGCAACGCGCTGGGCGGCGGGGCGGGATTCGTGGGCGGCTAGGACCGCTTGCAGACATGGGAAGTCGGCAAGCCGAATGCCATAGGGCGCGGGCGGCAAGAGGATCAGCCAGCGGACAAGGATGCCGATGTAGTAGCCGAGGACCCCCGGCTTGTCTGCCGAAAGCCAGCGTGGCGCCTGTGTGGCGATCAGGGTTTCGATCAGGCCGAGGCGGAACTGGATCAGGTCATGGGCGGCGGCCTGAGTGGCGGCGGTGTTAGCCTCACCGGCCGGGCGGTGGGGGTAGAACATCGCCAGCGCCGCCTGATGCAGGGCGTTCGAGGTGAAGAACAGCCAGGACAGGAATGCGCCGCGGTCGGGGTCTTGTGGGCCGGGGCCGAGTTTGCCGGTGCGGTCGACGAGCCAGAGGAGGATGGCAGCCGTCTCGAAGATCGGGCCATCGTCGGTCTCCAGCGCTGGGATCAGTCCCACCGGGTTCACGCGGCGGTAGTCGGGGCTGGTCAGCGCGCCGCCGTCGATGTCGGCAATGGCGAGGGTGTGGGGAAGCTCCAGCTCCTCCAACGCCAGGCGGACGATGGTGGAGGCGAAGTCGGGCGCGTGGTGGAGAGTGAGGGTCATGGGGCCACCGGCGCGGTGTAGGGGTGGGGGCCGAGGCTGTCGGCATTTGCCACCCGGCGGGCTGCGGGGGTGGCCTCGTGGGCTGCAAGCATGGCGGTGAGGGCGGGAAAGGGAGAGAGGTCGAAGCGGTTTGCGGGGTGTTCGGGCAGAGCGATCGCCCAGCGCAGGAGGATGCCGAGGTAGTGGCCGAGGGCGGGCTGCTTCGGCGTGAGCCAGACGGGGCCTTGGGTGGTCAGGAGGGTCTCCAGATGCGCAGCCTGCACGGTCAGGCGTTCGAGGGCGAGGCGGCCGACTTTCTCTGCCGCGTCGGGGCCGGCAAGGCGGTCGGGGTGGAGCATCGCCATGACGGTGGGGTGGACGGTGTTCGACACGAACATCAGCCAGGACAGGAAGGCCGCACGGGCCGGGTCGGTCGGCGCGGGGGCCAGGCGGCCGTGCCGGGCGTTCAGCCACAGGAGGATGGCGGCGGTCTCGAACATCGGGCCGTCGGGGGTTTCCAGCGCGGGGATGAGGCCGAGGGGGTTCACGGCCCGGAACTCCGGCGCGTCAAAGTCGCCTGCGTCCCGGTCCATTTCGCGCAAGGTGTAGGGCTGTCCCTGCTCCTCCAGCGCGAGGCGGATGATCGAGGAGGCCCAGTCGGGAATATGCCAGAGCGTGAGGGTCACAGGACCGATCCTTCCGGAGGGTTGGGCTGTTCGGGCCGGGTGAAGGGGTGGGGGCCAAGCCCCTCGGCCCGGGCGATCACGGGGGTTTCGACACGGGCTTCCTGAGCTGCGGCGAGGTCTTTGAGCGCGGGGAAGGTGGCGAGGTCAAACCAGCGGGGGCCGTGCTCGGGATAAAGGGCCGACCAGCGGGTCAGGGTGACGGTATAGGTGCCCAGCGGAGTGGCAGGGGCGAAAAGTCTTGGGTGCTGGCGGGCGGCCGCGTCGAGAAGCGCGAAGTGGCGGAGCATCCGGGCGACGGTGATCTCACGATGCGCGCGGTGGGCCTCGGCCGGGGCGTATTGGTGGGGGTAGAAGATCTGCCGCAGGTCGGCGTGGGCGGTGTTGGACAGGAAGAAGAGCCATTTCAGGAAAGCGGGCCGGTCCGGGTAGCCGGGGGCGGGGCCAAGGTGGTGCGTGTCGGCCAGCCAGAGGAGGATCGCTCCGGTCTCCGAGATCGGCCCTTGCGGCGTCTCCAGCGTGGGGATCAGGCCCGAGGGGTTCAGCGCGCGGTAGCCCGGGCCGTCCTGCTGGCGCTGGGCACGGTTCACCAGCGCGGTGCGATAGGGAATGCCGGCGCCGTCCAGGACCAGCCGGACGATCAGCGAGGCATTGTCGGGCGCATAATGGAGGACGTACATCGGGCCTTGGGTTGATTGCGTACGGGCAAGCGTGGCGCAAGTCATCGCAAGCCGCAGGTCGAAAAGCGACCCCCTTTTGCCGGATGCGCTGTTACGGCGAGTAGCGTTAACCGATCATCAACCCTGTTCGCGCAAATCTGGCCGCAAAGTCGATGGAGGGGTGAATGGTCAGGATTGTGGCGGCACTGGTGCTGGGTCTGGTGCAGGCGTCGCTTGCGCAGGTGGCGCTGTCGCAGGACTCTGCAGCGCAAGAGGCGGACGCCATGTCCGAGGCGATGACAAGGAACCCGGCGCGGTTCGAGGCGCGGATGGTGGACCTCGTGGCGGGCTTCGGGGGACCGGACGGGCTGACCCCCGTCGGGATCGAGGAGCATGTCGCACTGGAACGGGCGGCGGCGCGGGCGGCTGCAATCCGGCGGTTTCTGGCGATGGATCTTGACGCGGACGGCGCGGTTGGGGGCGAGGAACTGGCGACTGCGCAGCGCGCGGCAAGTGCGGCGACGCGGGGCCGGATGGAGCGGCAATTCGCAGCTGCCGACAGCAATGACGACGGCACGGCAAGCGCAGCGGAGATTGCCGCGGCCGGAAGGGCAGCGGGCCTGTCGGCGCTGACGGAAGAGGAGGCGGAGTTGCTGCGCTCACTGATGCGGCTTGACGCAGACCAAAGCGGCGCAGTGTCGACGGAGGAGGTGAGCACCGCGACCGCCCGTGCCGCGGCGGCGGGAGACTAGGACCGGGATACATCTGACGGTTGCACAGACAGGCGTGCGGGCAGAACCCTCTCGCCCTTCGGTGACCTTTGCGCTATGCGGAGAGCCAAAGAGGGGAGTGCTGCCATGACTGCCGAGCTTTCGCCAATCGACAAGGCCAAGTATGCCGCCGCGCGCAAATCGGTCGACTTTGTCGAGAACGGGATGAAGCTTGGGCTTGGCACCGGCTCGACCGCGGCATGGATGGTTCGCTGCCTGGCGGAACGGATCCGCAATGAGGGGCTGAACGTCACGGCCGTCGCCACCTCGAAGCGGACAGCGGACCTTGCGCGCGAGGTGGGGGTGCCGGTTGTCGGCATGGATGACGTAAGATGGCTTGATCTCACGATCGACGGGGCGGATGAGTTCGACCCGAACCTGAACCTCATCAAGGGCGGTGGTGCCGCGCTCTTGCAGGAAAAGATCGTGGCCACGGCAAGCGACCGGATGATCGTGATCGCGGACGCGGCCAAGGAAGTGGCTCAGCTGGGCGCCTTCCCCCTGCCGGTGGAGGTGATCCCTTTCGGCTGGCAGACGACGAAGGCGCTGATCGAGGAAACGCTTTACAGCCTTGATGTGCTGAACCGCGAGGTCAGCCTGCGGCTGCACCGCGGCAAGCCGCTGAAGACGGATGAGGGCAACCTTATCCTTGATCTCGACCTGCGGCGCATCGGCAATCCCCGCCAGCTTGCGCTGGTGCTGAACCAGATTCCGGGCGTGGTCGAGAACGGGCTCTTCATCGACATCTGCGACATCGTCGTGATCGGCAATGGCGACGGCAGGGTGACGGTGCGGGACATCAATTCGGGCCGGGTCGAGGACGGGTCGGTGGACCTGGCGCAAAGCGTGAACATCTTCGCTGACCTTGGGGAATGACCCGGTGACCTTCGACTATGACCTTTTCGTCATCGGCGGCGGCTCTGGTGGCGTTCGCGCAGCACGGATTGCCTCGGGCGAGTATGGGGCGAAGGTCGGTCTGGCCGAAGAAAGCCGCATGGGCGGCACCTGCGTCATCCGGGGGTGCGTGCCGAAAAAGCTCATGGTCTTTGCCAGCGCCTTTCGGTCCGAGTTCGAGGATGCCCGCGCCTATGGCTGGAGTGTCGGCGAAACCCGGTTCGACTGGACGGCGTTCCGCACCCACCTTGAGGCCGAGCTTGACCGTCTGGAAGGGGCGTATCGCACCACGCTTGCGAACGCCGGAGTGACGATCCACGACGCGCGTGCCACGCTGGTCGATCCGCACCGGGTTCGGCTGGCAGGGGGGGAGGAGTTCACCGCCCGGCATATTCTGGTCGCCACCGGCGGACGGCCCTTCGTGCCGGACATTCCGGGGGCCGAGCTTGCCGTCACCTCGAACGAGATGTTCCATCTGCCAGAACTGCCGAAGCGGGCGCTGGTGGTCGGGGGAGGCTATATCGCCAGTGAATTCGCTTGCATCCTCAATGGCCTGGGCGTTTCGGTCTGCCAGTTTTACCGGGGCGCGCAGATCCTGCGGGGCTTTGACGAAGAGGCGCGCGGCCATGTCGCCAATGCGATGCGCGTCCAGGGAATCGACATCCACTGCGGCACGGATGTCATGCGGCTGGAGCAGGCTGAGGACGGGATAAGGGCGGTGTCCACCGATGGGGCCGACCGGACCTTCGATCTGGTGATGTTCGCCACCGGACGCCACCCGAATACCGAAGGCCTGGGGCTTGAGGCCCTTGGAGTCGAGCTTGGCCGTCAGGGCCAGATCGTCGTCGACAGCTACAGCCAGACCGGCGTGCCGTCGATCTTTGCCGTCGGCGACGTGACCGGCCGGATCAACCTGACGCCGGTCGCGATCCGCGAGGGCCACGCCTTTGCCGACACGGTCTTCGGTGGCAGGCCGACCATGTTTGATCACAGGCTTGTCGCGTCGGCCGTCTTCACCCGCCCCGAGCTTGGCTCTGTCGGGTTGAGCGAGGAGGCGGCGCGGGTGCAGGAACCGGTGGAGGTCTACAGCACGGCCTTCCGGCCGATGAAGACCGCCTTTGCCGGGCGACCGGACCGGGTGCTCATGAAGCTGATCGTCTCCCAAGCCAGCCGCAAGGTGCTGGGATGCCACATCGTCGCACCCGAGGCGGGCGAGATGATCCAACTGGCCGCGATCGCGATCGGCATGGGGGCGACGAAAGAGGATTTCGACCGCACCTGCGCCGTGCATCCGACGATGGCCGAAGAACTTGTGACAATGCGGAAACCGACGCGAATCGGCTGACAGAACGTGGATGTGGCACGATGGCGGCTTGATTTTCGGCGCGCGATGACCAGCTAAGGCAAGACGAACAAAGAGGGGTTTCGATAGATGGCAGGAAGTGGCGGCCCGTGGGGCAGCGGCGGCGGCCCGGGCGGTGACGACCGGAACAAGGGCAACGGCGAAGACGACGACCGTCGCGGTGGCCGGCGTGGTGAGGGCGGGCCGCAGATTCCCGAGATCGACCAGCTGATGAAGCGCGGGCAAGAGCAGCTGCGCGTGCTGATGGGTGGCCGCGGACGCGGCAACATCGGCGGCGGCCCGGGTGGCGGTGGGTCGGGCGGTCCGGTCATCACGCGGCAGGGCGTCGCGCTGGGCGTGCTTGCCCTGCTGGCGGCCTGGTCCTTCATGTCCTTCTACACGGTGCGGCCGGAAGAACGGTCGGTTGAGCTTTTCCTTGGCGAAGCGTCCGGCATCGGCAACCCCGGTCTGAACTTTGCGCCCTGGCCCGTGGTGACCTACGAGAAGGTCCAGGTTACCGGCGAACGCACGACCGAGATTGGCACCGGTGAAGCCGGAAGCGAGACTGGCCTGATGCTGACGCGCGACCAGAACATCGTCGACATCGGCTTCCAGGTCGTCTGGAACGTCGCCGACCCGCAGCAGTATCTTTTCAACCTGGCCGACCCGGAAGACACCATTCGTGCCGTCAGCGAAAGCGCGATGCGCGACATCGTGGCACGGTCGGAACTGTCACCGATCCTGAACCGCGACCGGGGCGTGATCGCCGCGGACGTGCAAAGCCAGGTTCAGGCGACTTTGGACAACTACAGCGCCGGGATCAGCGTGATCCGCGTAAACCTCCAGCGTGCCCAGCCTCCGCGTGAAGTGCTTGACGCCTTCCGCGAGGTGCAGGCGGCGCAGCAGCAGCGCGACACGCTGGAAAGCGAAGCCGACGCCTATGCAAACCGGGTGACTGCGGGCGCACGCGGTGCGGCGGCGCAGTTCCTCGAAGAGGCCGAAGCCTACCGTGCCCAGGCCGTGAACAGCGCCCAAGGTGAAGCGGCCCGCTTCATCTCGGTCTACGACGAATACATCAAGGCACCCGAGGTAACCCGGCGGCGGCTGTATCTGGAAACCATGGAGCGCGTGTTCAGCGGCATGAACAAGGTGATCCTTGACGGCGTCTCGGGCGGCGAGGCGGGCCAGGGCGTGGTGCCCTTCCTGCCGCTGAACGAGCTGGGCAGGACCACTGCGCCAACCGCTGGTGCCGTGACGGGAGGGACAAACTGATGCGTGCGATCTTCATACTGCCGGTGCTGCTGGTGCTCGTCGTCATCGCCTTGTCCTCGGTCTTCATCGTGGATGAGCGCAAGAAGGCACTGGTGCTGCAGTTCGGTCAGGTCACCCAGGTCAGGGAAGAGCCCGGGCTCGGGTTCAAGCTTCCCTTCATTCAGGATGTGGTCTTCTACGAGGACCGGATCCTTGGCCTGCCCACGACCCCGATCGAAGTTACCATGCTGGACGACCGGCGACTGGTCGTAGACGCCTTCGCCCGCTGGCGGATCATCGATCTGGTGCGTTTCCGTGAAGCGGTCGGCACGGGTGCCGAGGCACAGGCCCTGCGGCGTCTGGAAAGTATCGTCAACCCGGCGATCCAGGAAGTCCTGGGTTCCGTGCCCTCGAACCGGGTGCTGTCGGAAGACCGCACGTCGCTGATGAACCAGATCCGCGACATTGCCCGCCGTCAGGCCGCGAACCTTGGGATCGAGGTCGTCGACGTCCGTTTGACGCGCACGGACCTGCCCGAGCAGAACTTGGACGCCACCTTCTCGCGGATGCGGGCCGAGCGGGAACGTGAGGCCGCAGACGAGATCGCGCGCGGTGGTGAAGCCGCCCAGCGTGTGCGGGCCACGGCCGACCGGACGGTGGTGGAACTGACTTCGGACGCCCGGCGCCAGGCAGATGTGATCCGCGGTGAGGCTGACGCCGAACGCAACGGCATCCTTGCCGCAGCCTTCGGTCGCGATCCGGAGTTCTTCTCGTTCATCCGGTCACTGACAGCCTACGAGGCGTCTCTGCGCGGTGACAACTCCAGCATCGTGATGCAGCCCGACAGCGAGTTCTTCAGCTATCTGCGGTCGGAACGGCCACCGTCAGAGGTTGCGCCGCCTGCGGCTGAGGCCGCTCCGGCCACAGAGCCTGCAGCCGGAACAGAGGCTGCCCCCGCTACGCCATGAGCTTCGTGATACTGGCGATTGGATTGGTACTGGTGGTCGAGGGGCTGGCTCTTGCGCTGGCCCCTCGTCGCATGGAGGACGCGTTGCGGGCGCTTGCCGCGCTTGGGCTTGACCAGCGGCGCGGGGTCGGTCTCGTCGCATTGGCGCTGGGGGTCGGCCTGATCTGGCTTGTCCGGGGCGGGTGACATATTCCTTCACATCCCCTTGATGCAGCGTGTGGGGATTTGCATTGTGTTCAGGGCTCACTAACTGTTTGGCTGCAAGGGCCGACGCCGTGCCGGCCCCGAGACGTCGACCGCTGAACAGGAGTTCGCATCGTGCCAGACCTTACCCCTTCGATCCGGACCGCCCTTCGGTCCAGCACGCTTCTCGCGCTGGTCCTGGGCTTCGGTCTGAGTTCCGCCCCGGCCATCGAGGCGCAGCCCTTCGGTGCCCCGGAAAGCTTTGCCGACCTTGCAGAACAGATCAGCCCTTCCGTCGTAAACATCACCACTTCGGCGCTGATTGCAGCCCCCGCCGACGGGATGCCCATGGTTCCCGAAGGCAGCCCGTTCGAAGACTTCTTCGACGATTTCAACAATCCTGGTGAGAATGGGAGCCAACGGTCCGAAGCGTTGGGATCCGGTTTCGTGATCTCGGAGGACGGCTTCATCGTCACCAACAACCACGTCATCGAGGGCGCGGACGAGATTACCATCGAGTTCTTCTCGGGCAAGAAACTGCCCGCCAAACTGGTCGGCACCGATCCCAAGACCGACATTGCCTTGCTGAAGGTCGAAGCCGGAGAGCCCCTTCCGTTCGTGACCTTCGGCAACTCTGATCTGATGCGGGTGGGTGACTGGGTGATGGCGATGGGCAACCCGCTCGGGCAGGGTTTCTCGGTCAGCGCCGGGATCGTCTCGGCCCGCGGGCGTGAGCTTTCCGGGAGCTATGACGACTTCATCCAGACCGATGCCGCAATCAACCGGGGCAACTCGGGCGGGCCGCTGTTCAACATGGACGGGCAGGTCGTGGGGGTTAACACCTCGATCCTGTCGCCGAACGGCGGGTCGATCGGCATCGGCTTCTCGATGTCGTCGAACGTGGTGACGAAGGTCGTCGACCAGTTGAAGGAGTTCGGCGAGACGCGGCGCGGCTGGCTGGGTGTGCGCATCCAGGACGTGACGCCCGATGTCGCCGAGGCCATGGGTCTGGCCGAAGCGTCCGGCGCGCTGGTAACCGACGTGCCGGAAGGTCCGGCCAAGGACGCCGGAATAACGGCCGGTGACGTGATCACACGGTTCGACGGCCAGCCGGTCGGCGACGCGGGAGACCTGACACGCCGGGTGGCTGACGCTCCGATCGGCGAGGCCGTGCCTGTGATCGTGCAGCGCGAGGGCAAGACCGAGACCCTGGCCGTGACCCTTGGCCGTCGCGAAGAGGCCGAGGCCGCCACGATGCCCGCCTCGGCCCCGGCGCCGGAGGCCCCGCGCGAGATGGAGTCGCTTGGCCTGACGCTGGCACCGCTTGACCAGGACATGCGCGATCGTCTGGGGCTGGATGCCGCGGTCGAGGGGCTGATGATCATGAATGTGGATCCAGCCTCGGAAGCGTTCACCAAGGGCCTGCGTGAAGGGGACTTGATCACCGAAGCCGGTCAGCAGAAGGTGGTGCGCCTGCAGGATCTGGAGGACATGATCGCCGAGGCCAAGGCCGGAGGGCGGCAATCACTCCTGCTGCTTGTGCGGCGCGGGGGCGATCCGCGCTTTGTGGCCCTGTCGCTGGAATAGGCCACGACCTTTCGATCACAGTGCGGCGGCGGGGTCTTCCTCGCCGCCGTTTGCATTCGTGGAGCCTGTAGTCGGCCTGTCAGGGTTGGTCGCCCGCGCGGGTGCCGTCGTGGCGAAAGCCGGGGTCGAGCAGGCGGTCCAGCAGGGGCGACAGATCCTCGATCAGGTCGGCCACCACATGGACCACCCCCGCCTCACGCTGCAATTTGCCGGTGACGCGCAAAAGCCGCCCTGCGATGACCGCACGCCGGAACCGTTCGTAGACATTGGCCCAGACCACCACGTTGCAGGTGCCGGTCTCATCCTCAAGCGTGACGAAGATCACCCCTTTGGCCGTGCCTGGCCGCTGCCGGACAAGCACCAGCCCGGCGACCGTGACCCTGGAGCCGGCCGGCGGCTCGCTCAGGCGGGCGGCGGGCAGGGCGCGGGGCGGACGCGGCCAGCCGTCGTGCGGGTTGTTTCGGGCGGGCAGGGCGACGATCATGGGAACAATACTAGAACATCTGCCCGGCAGGGCAAGCCCTTTGCCGTTGCTGCCCTCTGGCAAATCGGTGCGGATTGACCTATGTCCAAGGCAACAGACCCCGGAGACACAGATGGCGAAGATCACTTACGTGGAACATGGCGGCAAGGAACATGTGGTTGAGGTCCCGAGCGGCCTGACCGTGATGGAAGGCGCCCGTGACAACGGCATTCCCGGAATCGAGGCCGACTGCGGCGGCGCCTGCGCCTGTTCCACGTGCCATGTCTATGTCGACGCCACCTGGGTGGATCGGCTGCCGAAGAAGGACAGCATGGAAGAAGACATGCTGGATTTCGCGTGGAAACCCGATCCCGTCCGCTCGCGCCTGACCTGCCAGCTGAAGGTCTCGGACGCGCTGGACGGATTGCGCGTGCAGATGCCGGAAAAGCAGATCTGATACGCTTCGGGCCGGCGCTGTTGCTGGCCCTTACTGGCGGCGTGCTGATCAGGCCTCGGGTTTGCCCAGACGATCGGCCTTCTTGCGGACAAGAACGGTCCGCAGGTCATGCATCGCCAGCAAGAGCGCATCGGTGACCGCATCAAGCTGCTCGGGGGTGGCGCGGGCCTGGGCCCACTGCGTCGTCAGGTTCATGTGATCGACCGCACGCAGGATATCATCGACATCGCGCGCGGCCAGCAAAGCCTGCCGATTGGCCAGCCATTCGCGAATCTTGCCAAGGTCGGCCTTGGTCAAGTCAGCCTCGCCATGCGGCTTGATGTTACCGTTCTTGACGTTGACCGTGGCGACTTCGACCATCTCTATGCGCCGCTGCCGGTTTTCCGTGCTGATGCGGAACACGGCGGCTCCGTTTTCGCGCACCCGGAAGTAAAGGTCGGGAAGATCTGCCGTCATCGTCTTCGCCTACATCCTTCTTCT
>JANPJZ010000137.1:0-6664 GCA_031425795.1 Rhodobacter sp.
GGTCGGAAGCTCGCCGCCAGGGACGGGAGGGTTGACGAAATCGGTGCCTTCATTAGCCATGGTCTGCGCGTAGAAGCGGCCAAGCGCGTCGTCGTGGACCCGCCCGATGAAACCGGTCGTCAGACCCAGGTTGCCAAGGCCCGCGAGCGTGTTCGCGACCGACCCACCGGGGGCCTGCCGTCGGTTGGTCATCGCACCATAGAGAAGCTCGCCCCGCTCACGCTCCACCAGTTGCATGATGCCCTTCTGGATGCCCATCAGGTCCAGAAAGCTGTCATCGGCGGAGGAGAACACATCGACGATGGCATTGCCGATGCCGACGACCTGGTAGGACTTCATGCGGTCTTCTCCGGGTAAAGGCACCAGTCCCGGATCGGGCAGATGCCGCATTTGGGTTTGCGCGCGACGCAGATATACCGGCCATGCAGGATAAGCCAGTGGTGCGCGTGGGTCTGGTATTCGACCGGGACGTTATCCTCGATGGCGCGTTCGACCGCCGTCTCGTCGCGTCCGGGGGCTATTCCGGTGCGATTGCCGACGCGGAAGATATGGGTGTCCACGGCCTGGGCCGGGTGCTGAAACCACATGGACAGGACCACATTCGCGGTCTTCCGGCCAACCCCCGGAAGGGTGGTTAGGGCCGCCCGGGAGCTTGGGACTTCGCCGCCGAAGGTGTCGATCAGGAGGCGCGAGAGCTTGATGACGTTCCTCGCCTTGTTGCGGAAGAGGCCGATGGTCTTGATATGCTCGATCAGGGCCCCCTCGCCCAGCGCCAGCATCTTTTCCGGCGTGTCGGCGATCTGAAAGAGCCTGCGGGTGGCCTTGTTCACGCCAAGATCCGTCGCCTGCGCCGAGAGGGCGACCGCGACCAGCAGCGTATAGGCGTTCAGGTGTTCCAGCTCGCCCTTGGGCGCGGGCTCGATCTCGGCGAAGCGCGCGAAGATCTGTTTCAGCGGGGTGTAGGAGAGTTGCGGGACCATGGGGCTATGCAACACGAAATCGCGCTTTCGACAAGCGCAGGAAACGGGTCGCGATGACAGGGCGCAAGGGGTAGATGTCGGGAAAGCTCGTCGATGACTTCGTCACTCCTCGCTGGCGCCGCGCCGAGGAGAAGACGAAGTCGAACGACGAGGGATGTGAGGAACGACCATGACCGACCAATCCCCCGCCTACCATTACCAGGTGATCGGCCGCGCGCTGGAGGTGATCGACGCCGAAGGCCCCGCGCTGACGCTGGACGAGCTTTCCGCGCGGATGCGGATGAGCCCGGCGCATTTCCAGCGGGTGTTCAGCCAATGGGTCGGCGTCAGCCCGAAGCGGTACCAGCAGTATCTGGCGATTGGCCATGCAAGGAGGCTTCTGGCGGAGCGGCACACCGTGCTCACGGCGGCGCATGAGGCGGGGCTGTCGGGGGGCGGCCGGCTGCATGACCTTTTCCTCACCTGGGAGGCGATGTCGCCCGGCGACTATGCGCGCGGTGGGGCGGGGCTGGAGATCCTCTGGGGCTGGTTCGAAAGCCCCTTCGGGCCCGCGCTGGTGATGGCAACCGCACGCGGAATCTGCGGGATCGGCTTTGCTGACGAGGTCGGGGCCGAAGCGGCGCTGCAGGATCTGGCCAGCCGCTGGCCGAAGGCTTCCTATGTCGAGGACCCGGTCGCGTTGCGCCCGCTGGTGGATGCGGCTTTTGGCGGCAAGGCGACCGAGTTGCATCTGATCGGCGCGCCGTTTCAGATCAAGGTCTGGGAGGCGCTGCTGGCGATCCCCTCTGGCCACGTCACGACCTATGGTGACATCGCCGGTGCCATCGGCCATCCGCAGGCGCATCGGGCGGTGGGGACGGCAGTGGGGCGGAACCCGATCAGCTTTCTCATCCCCTGCCACCGCGCGCTGCGGCGGGATGGTAACCTCGGCGGCTATCACTGGGGCCTGCCGCGCAAGCGCGCAATGCTGGCATGGGAGGCTGCCCGCACAAGGTTGTGATGGAACATGTGATGCGCGGAACCCTGCCGATGTTTTGCGCGTTTAGGCTGGGACTGTCATCCTGTTCCGCCGCTTGCTATAAGCTCGGCAGAGCCCGGACCACGGGACAGACCATTTCGAGGCGAGAGCAATGATGATCAAGACACCCCTTCTTCTGGCTACGGCCAGCCTTCTGGCGCTTACGGCTTGCGTTGACCCGAACGCCTACCCCGATGATCCGAACGCCCGCACCCGCAGCGGTGCCGTCATCGGCGGCCTCGTTGGTGCCGTGGCCGGTGCGGCCACCTCGCGCGATGGCGATGAACTCAAGGGCGCAGTCCTTGGCGGTGCCCTGGGCGCTGGCACCGGCGCGCTGATTGGCGCGGACCTGGACCGTCAGGCGGCGGAATTGCGGGGCTCGCTCAGCTCCAACATCTCGGTGACGAACACGGGCGAATACCTGATCGTCAACATGCCGCAGGACCTGCTCTTCGCAGTGGACAGCGCATCGGTCCGCCCAGACCTGCGCCGCGACCTGTCGACCGTTGGCTCCAGCCTGCTGAAATACCCCAACAGCCGGATCGAAGTGATCGGCCACACCGACAACTCTGGTGCCGCAGCCTACAATCAGGATCTGTCGCAGCGCCGGGCCGTCGCGGTTGCCAGCGTTTTGCGCGAAACCGGTGTGCCGGGCGCGCGGATCGCGGCCTTTGGCCGGGGTGAAGACCAACCACTGGCATCGAACTTGACGCCGGAAGGCCGGGCACAGAACCGTCGTGTGGAAATCATCATCCGCCCGACGCGCTGAGGCAGTTTGCCAGGATTTCAGGGGGCCGGTTCATCCGGCCCCTTTTTTCATTGTTAATTCGGCAAAGCGGTCATAATTTCCGACCAATCGCCGAGGTTCACCATGCCGTTCATGAAGGTTACGCCAGAAAAGCTGTCGCAGTCCGTGGTTCGGCAGATCGAACAGTTGATCCTGCGCGGCATCCTGCGCCCAGGTGAACGCCTGCCCTCGGAACGAGACATGGCCGAAAAGCTGGCGGTGTCACGGCCCAGCCTGCGTGACGCGATTGCCGAACTTGGCGAGCGGGGGCTGCTGAACAGCCGGGCGGGCTCGGGCGTGTTTGTAGCGGAAGTGCTGGGATCGGCCTTTTCGCCCGCGCTGATCCAGCTTTTTGCCACCCACGAAGAGGCTGTCTTCGACTACATCGCCTTCCGGCGCGACATGGAAGGTCTGGCCGCCGAGCGCGCCGCACGGCTGGGGTCCGAGACCGACCTGAGGGTCATTGCCACGATCTTCCAGAAGATGCAGGCGGCGCACCAGAAGCGCGACCCGACGGATGAGGCGCAACTTGACGCCGAGTTCCACATGGCGATCATCGAGGCGAGCCACAACGTCATCATGCTGCACATGTTGCGGTCAATGTTCGACCTGCTGCGGCAGGGGGTCTTTTACAATCGTCAGGTGATGTTCCGGAACCGGATGACCCGGGACAATCTTCTGGACCAGCACAGCGCCATGAACGATGCCCTGCAGGCCCGCAACCCCTCGGCCGCCCGGGCGGCGGTGGAGGCGCATCTGAACTATGTCGAGCAAGCCTTCATCGACCAGATGCGGGCCGAGAAGAACGAGACCATCGCCCGGCAACGCCTGGAGCATGAAGCCAGCCGGTGACTGCGCATGAAAGAACCGGCGGCCCCTGGGGGGACCGCCGGTCGGTTCCGGCCCGCCCGGGGCGTCAATGCATCCGTGCGGCGACCTGATCGATGGCGTCGTCGATCGACGCGCTGGCAGCCGTGGCCGACATCTGCTTTGCCAGCACTTCGCCAGCCACCGCAATCGCTACGGAAACCGCCTGCTCGCGCACCTGACGGATGGCGCCTGCTTCTGCCGAAGCGATCTGCTCGGTCGCCGCAGCCATGCGCCGGGTGATGGAGGCTTGCAGGTCGACCTTCGCCTGTGCGGCGGCGGCCAAGGCCTCGTCCCGGGCAGAGGCGACAATGCGGTCGGCCTGCTCCTGCACTTCCTTCTGGCGGCGTTCGTAGGTGGCAAGGATGGACTTCGCTTCCTCGCGCAGGGCCCGGGCCTCGTCGAGGTCGGACTTGATCGCGATGGCACGGGCATCCAGCATTCCCGCCAGCCGTCCCGGGATCTTCATGTAGATCAGGACGCCGACGAAGGTCAGAAAGCCCAGCAACACCACGAAATCGGTGTTCCCCAGCGAGAAGAACGGACCCGTCGCGGCCAGTGCGGGCGAGGCGATGAGCGTGAGTAGCAGTGCCAGCCGTGTCATCGTCTTACCCTTTCAGCCGGGCCGAAACGGCCGCAGAAACCGTGTTTGCATCGACTGCGCCGCCGAAAGCGGCAACCACTTCGGCTGCCGTGTTGCGGGCCACTTCCGCAACTGCGGCTGCGGCCCCATCGCGGATCGCCCCGATGGTCTTTTCCGATTCCGCAGCCTTGGCGGCAATTTCCGCATCGGCCTTGGCTGTGGCAGCGTCAAGATCCTTCTGGATATCTGCCTTCGCTGCGGCCACGACCTTTGCAGCCTCGCTTCGGGCGTTCGACAGCGCGTCGTTATAGGCCTTTTCAGCCGATACAGCCCGCTGCTTCAGCTCTTCCGCCGCAGCAAGATCGTTGGTGATCGCACTTTTCCGATCTGCCAGCACCGCGCCAATGCGCGGCAGGGCAATGCGGGACAGCACAAGGTAGATCACGACCAGCGTGACCAAAAGCCAGAAGATCTGGTTCGGCCAAGTCGAGAAATCCAGCTGGGGCATGCCCACAGCGGCTTCGGCTTCGCCAGTTGCCTCGGTTGCCATGTCGTCTCTCCTTAGCCTTGGGAACCGGGGCCAGCCGTCTGACTGGCCCGGAAATCAGGTCCGAAGGTCAGACGGCGAACATGAGCAGCAGGGCGATCAGGAACGAGAAGATGCCCAGAGCTTCGGCGAAGGCGACGCCCACGAAGAAGTTCGGCAACTGGCCCGGTGCGGCGGACGGGTTGCGCAGGGCACCCGACAGGAAGTTCCCGGCGATGTGGCCCACGCCGATGCCGGCGCCGCCCAGACCGATCGTTGCCAAGCCGGCACCGATGAACTTGCCCATTTCTGCGATATCGCCTTCCATTTGGTAGCTCCTTTTTGGAATTGCTGAAGGGTTGTACTTGACCTTAGTGGTGAGCGTCGCCCACCGCGTCCCGAAGGTAGACGCAGGTCAGGATGGTAAACACGTAGGCCTGGACGGCTGCGACAAGCACTTCCAGACCGTAGATGGCTGCGATTGCGGCAATCGGCACGACCGATGCGACGCCCATCGCGCCAGCGAAGCCTGCGAAGACCTTGATGACCGCGTGACCTGCCATGATGTTCCCGCCAAGACGGATGGAGTGGCTGAGCGGCCGCACGAAATACGAGATCAGCTCGATCAGTGCCAGAACCGGGCGCAGGACCAGCGGGGCTGATGAGACCCAGAACATCGAAAGAAAGCCGGGGCCCTTGCGGACGAAGCCGACGATCGTGACCGTGAAGAACACCATCAACGCCAACGCTGCCGTTACGGCGATATGTGAGGTGGTGCTGAAGGATGTCGGGATCAGGCCAAGCATGTTCGACAGAAAGACGAACATGAAAAGGGTCATGACATAGGGAAAGAACTTCAGCCCTTCGTGACCGGCGACATCTTCCACCATCTTGTGGATGAAGCCGTAGAAGAGTTCAGCCACCGACTGCTCACGCGAGGGCACAATGGCGCGGCGACGGGTCGCCAGCACCAGAAGTGCCGTGATCACCAGGATCGCCGCGGCCATCCAGAGCGTCACGTTGGTCGGGGTATACCACTCGATGGGACCGTCACCGAACAGCGGCTTGACGATGAACTGATCCATAGGATGGATCTGCAGACCGCCCGCATGTTCTTCCGTCGCCATCGTCAGTTCCCTTCGTCTTGTGCGGCCGCGTCGGCGGCCTTTCGTGCCAGTTGCCGTGCCGACCCCAGCATCGTCTTGATGCCTGCAGCAAAGCCCAGGAGCGAGAAGATGATCAGAAGGATTGGCAATGTGCCGAACAGCACATCCAGCCCGTAACCGATGCCCATCCCCAGCAACATGCCGGTCACAAGCTCGATCACCATCCTCCAGGCCACCTCGCCCTGCGAGAAACCCTTGACCGTGTTCGTCCGCTCTGGCGCCTCCGCCCCCTTTACCGCAGCAAGCCGTGCCTCAAGCGCACGAAGCCGGTCGGGATCAGGTTCGGATGCCATGGCGGGACCCTTCACAGTTGGGTGGAAACTATGGGCGCGCGCCGCCAGAGTCAAGCACTGTGCTTTCCCGTCAAGCTGTTGGTAATTATTGGTTTTATTTTCCACAGGACGGTCAGCTGGGGCCGGCTGGGCGCACTTGACGGTCGCCCGCATATTCAACCTGAAGGTTGACGATCTGGCAGCCTGTGCAATAGTCGCACCATGACCAACCCCTTGGATGCCGTGTTTGCCGCCCTCGCTGATCCGACGCGTCGGGCGATCCTGGCGATGCTGCTCGAGGATGACATGGCCGTGACCGACGTAGCCGAGCCCTTCGCGATGAGCCTGGCCGCGATCTCCAAGCACCTTGCCGTCCTGACCGATGCGGGCTTGATCACCCGAGAGCGGCGGGGCCGGGTGATCTGGTGCCGCCTGGAGCCCGACGCGATGCGCGCCGCTTCGGTC
>JANPJZ010000138.1:0-4517 GCA_031425795.1 Rhodobacter sp.
GGCCGCGTTGAGCGTGGCGAAGAAGTTGTCCGACTGCGGCACGACGGTGCCAAGATATTGCTTCACCAGCTCCGGATGCTCACGCACCGCTTCCGAGATCGAACAGAAGATCACCCCGGCCTTGGCCAGTTCCGCCTTGAACGTGGTGCCCAGCGAAACCGAGTCGAACACCGCGTCCACC
Source organism: Rhodobacter sp. (assembly GCA_031425795.1). Taxonomy (GTDB): domain Bacteria; phylum Pseudomonadota; class Alphaproteobacteria; order Rhodobacterales; family Rhodobacteraceae; genus Tabrizicola. The sequence continues at coordinate 182 of JANPJZ010000138.1, forward strand.
GCCACTCTGCGCGGCTCGGCCTCACCTTCAACGCCCGCCAGAAGCATCTGTTCCTTTAGCGGAATCCCCAGCTTGGCATAGGTCGCCAACAGCTTCGGATCAACCTCGTCCAGCGACTTCGGCTTGACGGCCATGCTCTTCGGCTTCGCGTAGTAATACTGGTCCTGGTAGTCGATCTTCGGATAGCTGACCATTGCCCAGGTCGGCTCTTCCATCAGCACCCAGCGCCGGTAGGCAGCCAGACGCCAGTCCAGCATCCACTGCGGCTCCGCGTTCTTCGAACTGATCAGCCGGACGATATCCTCGGACAGGCCCTTCGGGGCGTAGTCCATCTCGATGTCGGTTTCCCAGCCGTGCTTGTACTTGCCCGACATGGCCTGCACAGTCTCGATCGTCTCGCGGTCCACACCTTTGCGCACCTCGATTCCGTCGACAGTTTCCAGCATGGTCATCGGCATCTCCTTCATGCGGCCGCCCTCACGCAGCACGCGTGCGGGCCCGGCCATAGGCGGCGATCCAGCTTTTCGCGAAACGCCCCACATCATCCTTCGTCACCCCGGGGCCGATCGACACCCGGATCGCCTGGGCCGAAAGCCCCTCGTCATAGCCCATCGCCTGCAAGACGCGGCTGGCCCGCACCTTGCCGCTGGAACAGGCGGACCCTGCCGAAACCGCGAACCCGGCAAGGTCCATCGCCATCACCTGGGTCTCGCCCTTCCAGCCCGGCGCGATCAGGCACAAGGTGTTCGGCAAGCGCGCCACATCATTCCCGACTGAAATAGTTTCATTCGCTCCGGTGGACAACTCCGAATCTAGAATATTTCTAACTTCGGCCACTTCGTCCCAGACCCCATTCGCGAGATCGCGCACTGCAGCCTCGGCCGCCGCCGCAAATCCGGCGATGCCGATCAGGTTCTCGGTCCCCGCGCGGCGCCCCATTTCCTGCCCGCCACCGCGCAGTTGGGCTGGGACCTCAACGCCACGCCGCACGACCAGCGCGCCGATGCCCTTCGGCCCGCCCAGCTTGTGGGCGCTCACCAGCCCCATGTCGCAGCCCAGCCAGTTGAACGCGAAAGGCACCTTGCCAAAGGCTTGCGTCAGGTCACTCACCGCCAGACCGGCCGGCAGCGCCTGCATCACCCCGGTTTCGGAGTTGGCCAGCTGCAGCGCCGTCCGCCCGGGCTCCGAGACCGTCACGGCGCCGCGCGCATCCACCGCCAACCCGCCCTCGCACCAGGTCGCAACCGCCTCGTGCTCCACCGCCGCACAGACAAGCCCCCGCCCTGCGCAGGCCAGCGCCGCCGCCTCCGTCGCGCCGCTCGTGAAGACGATATCCGCGCCCTCCGCCCCTAAAGCCGCGGCCACCTGCGCCCGCGCCTTCTCGATCAGCGCCTTTGCCGCCCGTCCCTCGGCATGGACCGACGAGGGGTTCCCCACACCCTCCATCGCCGCCAGCATCGCCGCCTTCGCCTCAGGCCGCAGCGGCGCCGTCGCATTCCAGTCCAGATACAGACGGCTCACCTGAAAGCCCTTTCATCTTTGCTCAAATATCCCACGGGGGGTCCGGGGGGTGTGAACCCCCCCGGCACCTGCCCAAGGCGCAAGTCCCTCATTCCTCGTCCACCACGCGGAAGAGATGCGGCACCGCCGGGCAGGGGGTCAGGTCGTCCTTCACCACATCCGACAGCCGCACCTGATGAAGGAACACATAGACATTGGCCGACAGGCTTTCCCACAGCCGGTTCGTCAGACCCTGCGCCTTGCTGCCCGAAGCGCCGCCGCTTGCCCCTGCCCCGGTGTGCAAGGCGTCCACCGTCTCGTCCACCGCCTCCATCACCTCGCTGATGCGGATCTGGTCTGCCGTCCGCGCCAGACGGTATCCGCCCCCCGGCCCCCGCACCGCCTCGACCAGCCCTGCCCGGCGCAGCTTGACGAACAACTGCTCGAGGTAGGGCAGGCTGATGTCCTGCCGTTTCGAGATCGCGGCCAGCGACACATGCGCATCGGCCCCCGATGTTGCGTCGGCGAGCGCGAGGTCTGCCAGGGCCACCATCGCGTAGCGCCCCTTGGTCGAAAGCTTCATCGCCTTACCCTCCGTCAACGCGGTCCATGGTGCCGAAACCCGGGCGCAATCCGATTGACGCCGCGCCTTGGCGGCATTACCTCAATCCGACCCGGTAAACGGCGGCAGCCTGCCGCCTTTAGAATGGTTCTATTTTAGTCGAGCGAAAGCGTCAAGAAACCGCGCGCTCCCCCACGAGATGAGGCCGATGCCCGAGGTTATCTTTGCTGGTCCCGACGGACGTCTGGAAGGCCGCTACCACCCGCAAAAGGAACGCGACGCGCCGATCGCCATCGTTCTGCATCCGCACCCCGCTTATGGCGGGACGATGAACAACAAGGTCGTGTATAATCTGCATTACGCTTTCTACAACCTTGGCTTCACCGTTTTGCGCTTCAACTTCCGTGGGGTGGGTCGCAGTCAGGGTGAATATGACCAGGGCATTGGCGAGTTGTCCGACGCGGCCTCCGCGCTCGATTACCTGCAGGCGATGAACCAGAACGCCAAGCATTGCTGGGTCGCGGGCTTCTCCTTTGGGGCCTGGATCGGGATGCAGCTGCTGATGCGGCGGCCCGAGATCACCGGCTTCATCTCGGTCGCCCCGCCGGCGAACCTGTATGATTTCAGCTTCCTCGCGCCCTGCCCCTCCTCCGGCCTGATCATCAACGGCACCGCCGACAAGGTGGCACCGCCGAAGGACACCAAATCCCTGGTGAACAAGCTGCACGAACAGAAGGGCATCACCATCACCCACACCGAGGTTGAAGGCGCCGACCACTTCTTCAAGGATGAAGAGGCCCACATGAAGCCGATGATCCAGACGGTCTCGGACTATGTGCGCCGGAGGATGACGGAGGTTTCCCGCTAGCATGCCCGTATTGCAGGACCTGGCCGACCAGTTGGCCGAAGACGTGCTCGCTGCCGAGATCGAGCTTGATGACGATCGCTTCTACGAAAAGGTGTCTACCATCCTGATGGCAGCCTCCCCCACGTTTCAGGAGGCTTACATCACGGCGATCCGAGTCCGGCTCGCCGAACGGCGCGGGCGGGCGTTTCTCGAAAAATCCCTCGCCGCCAAGCGCGGGCTGGTCGAGGAGGAACCCGAAGAGCCCGTTGAAATCGTCGGGATGGGTCATTGATCGAAAGGCTGGAGGCTCAGTTCGCATTCCTGAACGAGGCCGACCGCCTGAAGCAGGTTCTTCGCGCGACAACACTGGTCGATGGCTCCCGCCCGGAAAACTCCGGCGAACACAGCTGGCACCTGGCGCTCTACGCCCTGGTGCTGGCTGACCAGGCCGAACCCGGCGTGGACATCAACCGGGTGATCCGGATGCTCCTGATCCACGACCTGGTCGAGATCGACGTTGGCGATGTGCCGATCCATTCGGCGGGCGGCCTCGCCCACGCCAGTATCGAGACCGCAACCGCCGAGGCGAAGGCGGCGGACCGCATCTTCGGCCTCCTGCCCCCCGACCTCGGCGCCCCGCTCCGCACCCTGTGGGAGGAGTTCGAAGCCGCCGAGACCCCGGACGCCCGCTTCGCCAAGTCGCTCGACCGCGTGCAGCCGGTGATGGCGAACCTGATGAGTGGTGGCGGCACATGGACCACCTACAACGTGACCTATGACCAGCTTGAGGCCCGTGTCGGCAGCAAGATCGCCAGGGGCGCACCGGGATTGTGGGACTGGGTAAAAGCGAAGGCCCTTCCCTGGTTCACCTGACCCCTCCTCGTTCGACTTCGTCTCCTCGTCAGACACCGCACCGCGAGGAGTGACGAAGTCATCGACGAGCCATCCCGCGCCGGGCCAAGTCGGTATACAATCGCATACCGCACTTCCCAAACCGCCCCTTTTCGGCTATGCCCGCGCCAACCGAATCCACAGGAGGCTAAGCCATGTCGAAGATCAAGGTAGCCAACCCCGTCGTCGAGCTCGATGGCGACGAGATGACCCGGATCATCTGGGACTTCATCAAGCAGAAGCTGATCCTGCCCTACCTCGACATCGACCTGAAATACTACGACCTCGGGATCGAGGAACGCGACCGCACCAACGACCAGGTCACCATCGACTCCGCCGAGGCGATCAAGCGCTACGGTGTCGGCGTCAAATGCGCGACGATCACGCCGGATGAGCAGCGGGTCGAGGAGTTCGGCCTGAAACAGATGTGGAAAAGCCCCAACGGCACGATTCGCAACATCCTCGGCGGCGTGATCTTCCGCCAGCCGATCATCTGCCGCAACGTCCCCCGCCTCGTCCCCGGCTGGACCCAGCCC
>JANPJZ010000139.1:0-10928 GCA_031425795.1 Rhodobacter sp.
TTCCAGCAGGTCGCCACGCCCACCCAGGGCTGGTGGATTTCTTCTTCCGTGATCCCCATCGCGTAGAAATAGCTGCGGTGCGGGGCGCGCGCCGGACCTTCGGTCACATGGCGGCTGGGAAGCTTCGACTTGTCGAAACGGGTATTGGTCATGGCGGCTCCTGGCAGCAGATACTGAGCCAAGCGATAAAGGTCCGCCTGCAAAGGGGCAAGCCGAATTGGTGCCCCCCATTCCGCGCGTTGCAGGCGTCCGGTGTTACTCGCCGTTGATCGCGACGGTGGCGGACCGCATCAACCCATCCAGCGCCAGCCGCAGACTGTCCACCCCTGCCACGTAAGTGGCGAGCGGGTCGGCGACTGACGGCACCATGGCAGAGATCCGCGGGGCCGTGATGTAGACCGCCGCCCCGATGATCGCGAGCGTCATCACCATCAGAAAGCCGCTGCGAAACCCGCCGCGCGCTTCGTTCGCGGTCGTGCCAAACCCGGCATCCTCCGCCATCGCCACTTCCGAGGGGCGCAGCGTCGAGTTGATCTCTTCCACATCCGGAAGCAGATCGCGCCGGGCGGAGGGTCTTGCCGACGCGTCGTTGTCCACCGAAGAACCGACCGACACCGCCAGGGGCCTTGCGTCGCTGGAAGAGGCCCCGGACAGTCCAAGGTCGGGCTGAGTTTCCAGAGTCTGCCCTTCGGCGCGCCGGACGGATGCCTCGCGCTCGGCTTCCTCGCGCAGGATAGCCAGAACCGAGGCGTCCACCGCATAGGGTGTTGCCGCTGCAAGCACAGGGGCAAGCGTGGGGGCTGGGGTTGCCTCGTCTTCAACGATGCTGCTGCTGTTCTCGGGCGGCAGGTCCGCCACGTCTTCAGGCGGTGGGGCCACCACGACATCGGCTGCCGCCGTATCGGTTGCCGCAATCTCGGCTGCCGCAATCTCGGCTGTCACGGTGTCGGCTGTCACGGTGTCGGCTGCAAAGGTTTCGGGGACCTCCGCAGGCGGACCAGCCTCGGCTTGCGGGCTTGAGGACACCTCGGTCCCAGCCGCCACATCGACGTCAACAGCTTCTGGCGCCGGGTCATCGCCCAACCGTGCGGCAGGCTCGACCACCGGGTCCGGGAGCTGCTCGGGCTCAACGACGACCTCGGGCTCCGGTTCGGGCGTGGGCGCAGGCTCGGCCGTGGCTGGAATTTCGGCGGGGGCGTAGGTTTCTTCGGGCTCGGACCTGTCCACGGCGGCCTGCGGCGGAGTCTCTTCCACGACCGCCGCTGCAGCCCTTGGCCGCATCTGGAACCAGCTGTGCCCGCAGTTGGCACATTGCACATCGCGGCCAGTGTCCGGGATGGCATCATCCGGCACCTCGTACTTGGCCTCACAGTTCGGGCAAACCAACCGCATAAGTGATCCCTCAAAGCCTGTTTTCCGGCTCTACCCTGACTTTGTAGACGTTAATTCCTGTCCTTCCAAGGCTTTGTAGCGTGCTCTTGTGCAAACGTTTGCCCCTGTGCGATGGAAAGCGCAGTCAGGCTGTGACGAAAAGCACACTCCGTCCAGCAAACCGGGCAAAGGAACAGACGTGATCGCCTTCGAAAACGTGGCCTACAGCTATGGCGGGGGCAATCTTCTGTCCGACGTCTCGCTGCGTCTGGCACCGGGGTCGTTTCACTTTCTGACCGGCCCGTCCGGCTCGGGCAAGTCGACGTTCCTCAAGCTTGCCTACGCCGAGCTGTTGCCCACCACTGGCAAGATCACGCTCTTTGACCGCGATGTGACCGACCTGTCGCGTGACGATGTCGCCCGCACCCGCCGCCGCATCGGGATCGTGCATCAGGACTGCAAGTTCCTTGACCATCTGTCGCTGGCCGCCAACATGGCGCTGCCCTTCACCGTGTCCGACCGCGAAAGCGCCCCCCAGGACATGGAAGACCTGCTGGGCTGGGTGGGCCTTGACCATCTCGCCCACGCCCTGCCGCCCCAGCTTTCAGGCGGGGAACGCCAGCGCGCCGCCCTTGCCCGCGCCGTGATCGTTGACCCCGACGTGATCCTGGCGGACGAGCCCACCGGCAACGTCGATTGGGAGATGTCCCTGCGCATCCTCACTCTGCTGGTGGAACTGAACAAGATGGGCAAGACCATCCTCGTCGCCACCCACGACCTGAACCTGATCCGCCAGGCCAAGGCGCAGATCCAGGCCCGTGTGTTGCGCATTGCCAAGCACCGTATCCAGCTGGCGGGGGCAGACCTGTGAAGCTGCCCGCCGCCAAGCCCGCTAGCCCAACGACCCGTGCGCTGCAAGTCGTCCCACCCTCCGGCCCCACGGCCTGGCTGACCACCTTCACCGCAGGGGCGATGACCTTCCTCTGCGTCTTTGCCTTAGCCCTGTCGCTCGCCTCCGGTCGCCTCGCCGACCGTTGGTCCGAGGCCCTCGCGCGCACTGCCACCATCCGGCTTTCCGCCCCGCTGGATCAGGTCCAGATCCAGACCGACGCGATCCTCTCCACCCTCGCCACCACCCCCGGCATCGCCAGCTTCCGCGCCATCGACGATGCCGAGGCCCGCGCCCTGCTGGAGCCGTGGTTCGGCCCCGACCTGCCGATCGAGGCGCTGCCGATCCCTCGCCTGTTCGAAATCGTGGAGGCCGACCCCGGCTACGACAGCGAAGGTCTGCGCCAGCGTCTGGTGGCCGAAGCCCCAGGCGCCGTCCTTGATGATCACACCCGCTGGCGCCGCCCCCTGGCCGAGGCTGCGGGTCGCATCCGGCTGCTGGGTGTCCTTTCCATCGCGCTGATCGGCGCCGCCATGGCCGCGATGATCACGCTTGCCGCCCGCGCGGCACTTGCCGCCAATGCCGAGGTGATCCGCGTCCTGCGCCTGGTCGGCGCCAAGGACAGCTACATCGCCCGCGCCTTTGTCCGCCGCTTCACCCTGCGCACCCTTGCCGGGGCCGCCGTCGGGGCCGCCGCAGGCATTGCCGGGGTTGCCGCCCTGCCCGCCGCCGACGCCGCCGGGGGGTTCCTGACCGGCCTCGGCTTTGCCGGGACCGGCTGGCTCTGGCCGCTGATCCTGCCGCCCCTGGCCGCGCTGGTGGCCTTCCTCGCCACCCGCCGCGCCGCCTTTACCAAGCTGAGAGAGCTGACATGATCGCCCTGCGCTGGACCCACTCGCTGATCTTCATCGTGCAGATGTATCTGGCCATGGCCGTGCTCGCGATCGTCTTCGCGCCCTGGGCGCTGTTCTCGCGCCGGGGGGCCTATGTGGCGATGCACAGCTATTGCCGCTGGGTGATCTTCACCGCCCGCGTCCTCTGCGGCCTGCGCAGCGAGGTGCGGGGCCAACCCCCGACGACCGAGGCGCTGGTCGCCGCCAAGCACCAGAGCTTCCTTGACATCATCCTGATCTTCCACGCGGTCCCGGCCGGCAAGTTCGTGATGAAGGCCGAGCTGATGTACGCCCCCTTCCTCGGCCAATATGCCCGCAAGATTGGCTGTGTTCCGGTAAACCGGGGGAAACGCGGCGCTGCCATCGCCCGAATGAAGGCCGATGTCGCGGCTGGGGCGGCCGAACCGGGTCAACTGATCATCTACCCACAGGGCACCCGCGTTTCCCCGGGGGTGAAGAAGCCCTACAAGGTCGGTACCGGCCTCTTGTACGAACAGCTTGGCCAGCCTTGCCATCCCGTCGCCACCAACGTCGGTGTCTTCTGGCCAAAGCGCGGCATCCTGCGCAAGCCTGGCCTCGCCGTGGTGGAATTCCTGCCCCCCATTGCCCCCGGCCTGCCCGTGGCCGAGGTGATGACGCGTCTTGAATCCGATATCGAAACCCATTCCAACCGCCTGATGGCCGAGGCGGAGTTCCGACCCTGATCCGTGGCGAAGCGCCTCTGCGCTGCAGCCAATGACGACGGCCTGTCCAAATCGGCCTTCGCCCTTGGCCGACGTCAGCTCATCGGGCAGTCCGCGACCTCCAGCTCCAGGGCCAGCGTCGCCTCCGGCCCGTAGCCCAGCCCGGAGACGTTGACGAAAAGCGCCCCGGCCTCCGACCAGACATCGGTCACCTTCATCGTCGTCCCGTCCGGATCGACCGCGACGTTCTCGAACAGGGCGCATTCGGTCTCGAACCGCAGCACATAGCCGTTGAACCTGGCCTCGTAGAACCGCCCGATCCCCCGCGGATAGGACAGTTCGATCCGGGTTGGCAAGATCTCGACCGTCACCGGCACCACGTCCAGCCCACCGGTCAGCCCCTGTGGCTCCATCCCGAACTCCACGCCCTGCCCCACCGTCACCGTCCGGCCCCGAGCCTGCAGCATCGGTTCCTCGCGGATGTCCCAGGTCTCGACCGTGAATGTCACCAGCCGACCTTCCAGCGTGCCTGCCATCACGGGGGCGGTTGCAAGGCCGGTCAACAGGCCAGCCAGCAGCGCGCCGGGAAACGCCGCGCGGCTCATGCAAACTTCAGCGCTGCGATCCCCGCCAGGATCAACAGAAGCCCCAGCACCCGCATCGCATTGACCGCCTCGCCAAACAGGAACACCGCCGCAATCGCCGTGCCCACCGCGCCGATGCCCACCCAGACCGCATAAGCCGTGCCGACAGGCAGCGTCTTCATCGCCAGCGACAGCAGGTAGAAAGACCCCAGCGCAAGCACGCCCGTCAAAACCGAGGGCCAGAGTTTCGTGAACCCGTCGGAGTATTTCAGCCCCAGCGCCCAACCCGTCTCCATCAATCCGGCTATCACGACAATAAGCCAGGGATTCACGCCGCCAGCCCCTTCGTCCCCATGTCGAGGAACTTCTGCCGCCGATCCTTGATCAGCGCCTGGGGCGCCTTTCCGGACAGGTCCTTCAACATCGCCTCGATCGCCTTGCCCACGGCATCGATCGCTTCTTTCGGAGCCCGCTGCGCACCCCCCATCGGCTCTTTCACGATACGGTCGATCACACCCAGCTTCTGCAGGTCCTGCGCCGTCAGCCGCAAGGCCTCCGCCGCCTCGCGCATCTTTTCCGCGTCCTTCCACAGGATCGACGCACAGCCCTCGGGCGAGATCACCGAATAGACCGAGTGTTCCAGCATCGCGACACGGTTGGCCGTGGCAAAGGCCACCGCTCCGCCGGATCCACCTTCGCCAATGACCACGCTGACCAGCGGCACCCCGATCGCAAGGCACTTCTCGGTGCTGCGGGCGATCGCTTCTGCCTGCCCGCGTTCCTCGGCCCCCTTGCCGGGGTAGGCTCCGGGCGTATCGACCAGCGTGATCACCGGCAACCGGAACCGGTCCGCCAGATCCATGAGCCGGATCGCCTTGCGGTAGCCCTCGGGGCGAGCCATGCCGAAGTTGCGCTCGATCCGGGTCTTGGTGTCGTTGCCCTTTTCATGCCCGATCACCACCACCGGCTGATCGTTGAACCGCGCGATCCCGCCCATCACCGCATGGTCGTCGGCAAAGGCCCTGTCACCGGCAAGGCTGGTGAACTCGGCGAAAAGCGCGTCGATGTAATCCCGGCAATGCGGCCGGTCTGGGTGCCGCGCGACCTGGCATTTCTGCCATGGCGTCAGACCCTTGTATAAATCCCGCAGCGCGCTTTCCGCCTTGCGGTCCAGCGCTTCCGCCTCTTTCGAGACGTCCATCCCCGGGTTGGTCCTGGCCATGGCGCGCAGCTCTTCAGCCTTGCCTTCAATCTCGGCGAGGGGCTTTTCAAACTCAAGATAGTTCATGACGCGGACCTCCTGGGACCGTCCCTATATGCCCCCGCCCTCGGCCTGATGCAACTCGCTGGCGTCAGTCCGCTGCCTGCCCAAGGTCCAGCGCCACCAGATGCGCCAGATGATCCGGCCCACAAGACAGCTTTTGTGCAAGCTTGCTGCCCGGCAGAACCACGCGCCAGAACGGCACCACCTGGTCAAGCGGCTTGCCATCCTCCAGATCGCGCAGGGCCACTTCGGCCACCACCCGCAGGTAGATCGCCGTCGTCACCGGGCACATCGCATTGGCCCCCGCCTTCCGGGCAAGTTCATTGCGCAGCCGATCCATCGTCCGCGTCTCGCCCCGCGGGATTTTCGCGACATAGGCCGCAATGTCACCGGGAGACGAGATCAGCATCGTGTTCCCAGCCTTCACCCCGGCAAAATCGGCGTGCAGCATCACCATATGCGGCGGTTTCGCCCCGCCAAAGCGTTTGCGCCAATCGGTCGGCTTCTTGGCCATCTATTCCACCCGTGCCTTCAACGCCGCCAGATACTGGGTCGCAAAGGCACCCGGGTCAAACATCAGCCGCGCGATGATGCGGCCCAGCGGCGAAGGCACCGTCGCCCGCTCCACCACGGCGATGCGGGTGCCCCCGGCCACAGGTTCCAGCACAGCCTCCCACGCGCCCGTATAGCCCGCGTCAGAGGTAAAGCGCAGCCGGATGCGGGTCTTGGTCATCTCCTCGGCGACAAAGACGATCTTCTCGCCCCGCGGGGTGACCTCCTCCCACCCCTCAGCCGTGCGGGTGACGTTCCCCACCTCGCGCCACTCGGGCTGCGCCTCCACATCGGCGATCACGGAAAGCACCCGGTCCGGCGGGGCGGCGATGATGGTCTTGGCGCGGCCTTCGCGCGTGGCCGGAAGCAGCCAGCCGATCAGGAAAACCACCCCTGCCAGCATAGCCAGGGCGACAAAAGTCAGGATCAAGGGTCGCATCGATACCTCACAAGGTCAGAACACGATCAGATGACCCTGCCGTAGCAAGTTCTGCCGGTCTGCCGAAGTATCTCAAAAATTCTTGTTTTCATTCAGCGGATTGCTTGAAATTCCACCCGCCAGAAACAGCAGCGCCCCGAACCATAGGTCCGGGGCGTGCATCCTCCCATTCGCCGCGCGGGGCCTCCCCTCCCCTGGTGCGCGGCTCTGGTATTCTTTGCATTCCGCCCGGTTGCCGGGCTGACGCTGGGTGAACCTGCCCGTTTCACAGGCGGTTTGTCAACGATTCATGAGGGTCCGCCGATCAGCTCTGCCTGCCGCACGATCACCTCGGCCTGGCGCATGCTGGCGATGTCGACAAGCCGCCCCCTGTAGACCGCCGCGCCCTGTCCTGCGGCCTTGGCAGCCTCCATCGCCGCAAGGATTTCCCGCGCCTCGGTCACCGCGGCTTCGGAGGGCGTGAAGACCTCATTTGCCAGCGCCACCTGTTTGGGGTGGATCGCCCACTTGCCGACCATCCCCAGCGTCGCCGACCGCCGCGCCTGGGCCTTGAAGCCCTCTTCGTCGCCGAAATCGCCAAAGGGTCCGTCAACCGGCAAGACACCATGCGTCCGGCAGGCGGCCACGATGGCGGCCTGCGCCCAGTGCCAGGGGTCGGACCAGTATTTCGCGCCATCCCGATGCATGTAGTAGTTTTCCTGCGTCCCGCCGATCCCGGTGGTCTGCATCCCCATGCTGGCCGCGAAATCCGCCGCCCCAAGGCTCATCGCCTGCAAACGTGGACTGCTTGCCGCGATCTCCTCGACATGGGCGATCCCTGCCGCGGTCTCGATGATGACCTCGAGGCTGATCCGCCTTGTCCGCCCCGCCGCCGCTTCACAGGCCGTGACCAATGCGTCGACCGCATAGACATCCGCCGCGCAGCCGACCTTGGGGATCATGATCTGGTCCAGCCTGGGCCCGGCCTGTTCCAGAAGGTCCACCACGTCGCGATACCAGTAGGGCGTGTCGAGGCCGTTGATCCGCACGGACAGGGTCTTCTTGCCCCAGTCCACCTCGGACACCGCCTTGATGATATTCGCCCGCGCCTGCGGCTTGTCGGCGGGCGCGACCGAATCCTCGAGGTCGAGGTTGATCACATCCGCCGCACTCGCCGCCATCTTCGCGAACAACTCCGGCCGCGAGCCGGGGGCGAAGAGCTGGCAGCGGTTCGGGCGGGCGGGGGCGGGCGGCTGCAGGCGGAAACTCATCGTGTCGGGCCTTCGGGCAATCATGTTTCAAAGGATGCTGCCTCGGCGATATAATCTTGCGCAGCGGACCGCAAGCGGATTTCGCAGGCGCAGCAATACCGGTCGCTCATCAAGCCTTGCGGCTTTCTTCGCTTGCGTCCCTCGCCCCATCAGCGAAGAAAGCCTTCAGGCTTGATGAGCGACCCCATGATCACTGTCACCGAAGACTGCTTCCGCCTTGCCCGAACCTTCACCATTAGCCGCGGGTCGAAGACCGAAGCGCGGGTTCTGACCGTGCGCATCCAGCGCGGGGGGGCGACTGGCCAGGGCGAATGTGTGCCCTATCCCCGCTATGGCGAAACGCTGGACAGTGTCCGCGCCCAGATCGCAACCCTGCCCGACAGCATCACCCGCCCGGCGCTGCAGGACGCCCTGCCCCCCGGGGCCGCCCGCAACGCCGTCGATTGCGCCCTTTGGGACCTGGAGGCGAAGCTGGCCGGGAAACGCGTCTGGGATCTGGCCGGCCTGCCAAGACCCAAGGCGCTGGATACCGCCTTCACGCTGTCGCTGGGCTCGCCGGAAGACATGCGCGACGCCGCCGCGCGCAACGCCTGGCGCCCGATCCTGAAGATCAAGCTTGGCACGCCCGATGACATGCCTCGGCTTGAGGCGGTGCGGCAGGGTGCCCCGCGACCCATCCTTATCATCGACGCCAACGAAGGCTGGAGCGCCGAGGTCTATGCCGACCTTGCCCCGCACCTTGTCCGGCTGGGGGTGGCGCTGGTGGAGCAACCCTTGCCCGCCGGGCAGGACGACATGCTGGCCGAGATTGCCCGCCCCCTGCCGGTCTGCGCCGACGAGTCCTGTTTTGACCGCGCCAGCCTTGCCGGGCTGAAGGGCAAGTATGACGTGGTTAACCTCAAGCTGGACAAGACCGGCGGGCTGACCGAAGGCCTTGCCACCCGCGACCTAGCCCGTGCGATGGGGTTCAAGGTGATGGTCGGCTGCATGGTCGGCTCGTCCCTTGCCATGGCCCCTGCCGTGCTGCTGGCGCAGGGGGCGGACTGGACAGACCTTGACGCCCCGCTGCTTCTGTCCGAAGACCGCGATCACCCCCTTTGGTATGATGACGAAGGGGTTCACCCGTCCGATGCCAACCTTTGGGGATGACCGATGACCCGCACTGTCTATGTGAACGGCGACTACCTGCCCGAGGGCGAGGCCAAGGTCTCGATCTTTGACCGGGGCTTCCTGATGGCCGACGGGGTCTATGAGGTGACCTCGGTGCTGGACGGCAAGCTGATCGACTTTGACGGCCATGTGAAACGGCTGTGGCGGTCGCTGTCGGAGCTGGAGATGACTTGCCCGGTTTCCGAAGAGGAACTGCTTGCGATGCACCGGGAGTTGGTGGCTCGCAACGGGATCGACCAGGGGATGATCTACCTGCAGGTCACGCGGGGCAATCCCGGCGACCGCAGCTTCATGTTCCCTCCGGCCGACCTGCCGGGGACCATCGTGGCCTTCACCCAGAATATCCCGAACCTCGCGGATGCTCCGGCGGCCAAGACCGGGTTCAAGGTCATTACGATCCCGGACCTTCGGTGGTCTCGCGTCGATATCAAGACGGTCCAGCTTCTGTACCCGTCAATGGGGAAGATGGCGGCGAAGAAGGCGGGGGTGGATGACAGCTGGTTCACCGACGAGGATGGGGCGGTGACCGAGGGGACCTCGAACAACGCCTACATCGTGAAGGGCAACCGGATCATCACCCGCCAGCTTGGGACCGACATCCTGCACGGGATCACCCGGGCGGCGGTGCTTCGGTTCGCCGAGGAGGCTCAGTTCGAGGTGGAGGAGCGGGCTTTCACGGCGGCAGAGGCCCAGGGGGCGGATGAGGCGTTCTCGACCGCTGCGTCGATCTTCGTGATGCCGGTGGTGGAGGTGGACGGAAAGCCGGTCGGCTCGGGCAAGCCGGGGCCGGTAGCGGTGCGGCTGCGCGAGATCTATCTGGACGAGATGCGGAAGGCGGCGATCTGAGGTGTCCCGGGCAGGGACATGTCTCGGACTTAATTGATTCAATGAGTTGGAAAGCGGAATTCAGGATCTGTTAACTTCCGGGCGCGGAAGGTGCCGCAAAGGCCTGCGCCCGACCACCGGCCCGCTTCGCTGCAGAAGCGCATTACGAATCGGCTGATGAGTATGCGCGGTTTCGCCGAACCTGCATGGCTGGCATGCGCTTTGGTCCGACCCGACGTCGACCTTGGAAAATCGTCGCAACAAGCTGACGGCCAGCTTATCAGCCCGGCTTTGCGGCGGCCTGGGCACAGACGATGGACCGACGAGGCACGGTCCTTCGGCAGGCTGCGCGCGAGGCTGAAAGAAACTGCGGAAAGCGCGGGCCGGGTTCTTGAACCTTCGCGCCGCTGGTGGTTGCATCCGCCGGACAGCGGGCGGAGGTGGACCATGCGGCGACGGGCGATCTTTCTGGCGAGCTCGCTTGCCTTCGCCGCAGCCCGGACCGGGAAGGCCGCGGTAGCGACCACCACCGGCACCGTGGGGTGCGGCGCAACGATGCGCGTTCCCGAAGGGTGGCTGACGGCGCTGACCTGTCCTGACCGCAACCGGACGTGACTTGCGGCGGAGCCAAGGGGACATCGTGAGCCTGTTCACCCTCGACGGCTTCAGGCGCGGGATGCGGGATGGGATGCCGTTGGGCCTGAGCATCTTTGCCTATGGTCTTGGCTTCGGGCTGGTCGCGGCGCAGGCGGGGTTCGGGATCGGCAAGGCGGTGGCGACGAGTGCGGCGATCTACTCCGGCTCGGCCCAGCTGGCGGCGGTCAATCTGCTGCAAAGTGGCTCGGCGACCCTTTGGGCGCTGTTTGCCACGATCCTCGTGATCAACGCGCGCTATGTCCTGTTCGGGGCGGCGCTGCAGCCCTGGCTGGGACAGGTGAGCGCGCCGAAGGCCTATGGCAGCCTTCTGCTGCTGGGCGATGCGAACTGGATGTTCTGCATGCGCGCCAT
>JANPJZ010000140.1:0-21225 GCA_031425795.1 Rhodobacter sp.
GCCGCTGCCCTCGGGCCTGACGACGCGGCAAGCCATGGCGGTGGGGACGGCGGGGTTCACGGCGATGCTGGCGGTGCTGGCGCTGGAGGATCATGAGCTGGTGCCCTCGGGCGGCGAGGTGCTGGTGACCGGGGCTGCGGGCGGCGTGGGGTCGGTGGCGGTCGCGATCCTCGCGGCGCTGGGCTACCAGGTTGCGGCGGTGACGGGGCGGGCGGAGACGGAAGGATATCTGCGTGACCTTGGGGCTGCGCGGATCATCCCGAGGGCCGATCTGGCCGAGACGGTGAAGCGGCCGCTGGAGGCCGAGACCTGGGCTGGGTGTGTGGATGCCGTGGGGGGAGCGATGCTGGCGCGGGTGCTGGGGCAGATGAAGTACGGGGGTTCCGTCGCGGCAGTGGGGCTGGCGGGGGGGGCTGCGCTGCCGGCCTCGGTCATTCCGTTCCTGCTCCGGGGGGTGAGTTTGCTGGGGATCGATTCCGTGACGGTCCCTTATGAGCGGCGCGTGCAGGCCTGGGGGCGGGTGGTTCGCGACCTGCCGATGGAGAAGCTGGAGGCGATGGTGCGGGAGGTTGGGCTGGGGGAGCTGCCGGCTCTGGGGGCGGCGATCCTGAAGGCGGAGGTGCAGGGGCGGGTGGTGGTGGACGTGAACCTCTGAGGAGGTGTCCCGGGCAGGGACACTTCGGGCCGCAAGGGATTCCAATGGGTTAGGTTTGGGTATTAGGGGTTTGTTAAGGGGGTGACCTACAACTGCCGGCTCCTAGGGTGACGACCCGTTGATCTTGTCTTCGGAACGTAATTCACGCTTCTGCAAGGGAGACGTCTATGACTGATGAGGATGTTTACATCGGCAAATTTCCAAGCGACGGCCGTCATGTGAAAAGTGGAAAGATCGACTGGGATTCGCCAGGGTGGCGCGAGATCAAGAACCAGCAAATGCCACCTCCCGAGACTTGGCCACTGCCGATCTACGCGGGGGAGCGGATGCAGCGGTTTGAGCGCCTTCCTCCGGCGTTCATTGCGTCGGCTTTCCTGGCCTGCCGTCCGCTCGCCGACGTCTTCCGGCAGTTCGACCTTGGCAACGGCTACGTGGTTCCTGTCCAACTCTATCGCTTTGCGAAGGTGACGCCGGAGACGCCGGAGATGGAGGTGGTGGATGTTGACTACCACATGGTGAGCCTGTCTCAAAAGAAGCAGTGCTTCCTGCCAACCGAAAGCAGCCAAGCCCACCGTTCTCGGTACGACAGCGGACCAAACGCGCCTTGGTATATCCTGGACATCAAGGACGATGACATCGCAGTCAGCGCAGCAGCGCTGGAGGGGGCCGACCTCTGGTATGATCCGACCTTGCCATCGACGCTGTTTCTGAAAGGGCATGTCATGAAGGCGCTCAAGAAGGCCGGGTATGGCAAAATCTATCGCTATGTAAAGTGCCGGATTCTTCCGGTTCAAAGCCCATCAAGCAAGACAAACGCCGCAACCGGATCGAGATCATGTTCGGGCGGCTGAAGGACTGGCGCAGGGTGGCCACCCGCTACGACAGGTGCCCGAAGGTCTTCCTCTCCGCCATAGCCTCGCCACAACCGTCACGTTCTGGCTAGGAAACGACAACGAGTCCTGACCCTAGGGGTGTGTTAACGGCGGAGGGTCAGGGTGGGAGGGGGCTGTTGACACCGCTGGGCGGGGGTCTATAAGCGCGGAACGTCCCGGAAGCGATTCCGGGGCTTTTCATTGGTGTTGGTGGCCTTCGCAAGAAGCAGCCTGTCGGCGGGGAGACCCGCAAAGGACAACGCCCTTCGTAACACTCTGAGGCCCGAAAAGTGGGAACCGCTTTTCGGACAAGCCGAAAGAGCCACAATTGAAGGAGATCAGCGGTGACCAAACGCACCTCTGCCAAGTACAAGCTCGACCGCCGGATGGGCGAAAACATCTGGGGCCGTCCGAAATCCCCGGTGAACAAGCGCGAGTATGGCCCCGGCCAGCACGGCCAGCGCCGGAAGAACAAGCTTTCCGACTTCGGCACGCAGCTGCGCGCCAAGCAGAAGCTGAAGGGCTACTACGGCGACCTGACCGAAAAGCAGTTCCGCAAGATCTTTGCCGAAGCCGAGCGTGTGCGCGGCGATACCGGCGAGATGCTGGTCGGCCTGCTGGAGCGCCGTCTGGACGCGATCTGCTTCCGCGCCAAGCTGGTGCCGACGATCTTTGCCGCGCGCCAGTTCGTGAACCACGGCCACATCCTGGTGAACGGCAAGCGGGTGAACATCGCCTCGTACCGCGTGAACGAGGGCGACGTCATCTCGGTCCGCGAGAAGTCGCGCCAGATGGGGTTGATCCTGGAAGCGATCGCGCTGACCGAGCGTGACGTGCCGGATTACCTGGAAGTCGACCACAACAAGATGACGGTGAAGTTCGTCCGCACGCCGGCGCTGGGCGATGTGCCCTACGCGGTGCAGATGGAGCCGAACCTGGTCGTCGAATTCTACGCCAAGAACTAAGCGAACCTGCGTCTGGCGCATCGAGCGCCTGCCTTTGGGGGCCGTACCGGAAGGTGCGGCCCTTTTCCGCATGTGTCCCCTTCCCCAGCACTGGAAATGGGGGTGCGCTGCCGGTGATGCAGGACGCAGGCTCCGATATGGTGGCAGATCGCGTCGGCAGTGGTCTTTCCGTTCCGCTGCGCTAGACTGGCACCAAACGACGGGGGACACATGCAGGACAAGACAACGATCGAAGCCCGCTTTGAACGCGGACTTTTCGCCAGCCGCTGGCTGATGGCGCCGATGTATCTGGGGCTGGTGGTTGCCCTGGGGATGTTGACGCTGATCTTCGTGAAAGAGCTGTTCTACTACGTCCCCCTCGTGCTGCAGATGACGGCCGAGGAGATGATCCTTGTGGCCCTGACGCTGATCGACCTGACCCTGGCGGCGAACCTTCTGTTGATCGTCATGTTCTCGGGCTATGAAAGCTTCGTCTCGAAATTCGACTTCGACGCGGGTGCGGACAAGCCGGGCTGGATGGGCAAGGTGGATTTCGGCGGGCTCAAGATGAAGCTGATCGCTTCGATCGTGGCGATTTCGGGGATCCATCTGCTGAAGAAGTTCATGGAGATCCGCGACATTGACACCGCGGTGACGTTCGGCCAGTCCGAGATGTTCTGGCTGGTGGTCATCCACCTGACCTTTGTCGTCTCGGGCGTGCTGATGGCGCTGATGGATTGGCTGCAGGCCCGTTCCTACAAGGGTTAGGCCACGCGCAGACCTGCCTGCGACAGTCCGCTGCGGTGGAAGGCGCTGGCCTTGGGGGCTGCGGGCGGCTAGAACGCGCGCAAGTTTCGGGGAACATGATGAGCGACCAGATCAAACCACAGCCCGGCATCCTTGACATCGCTCTTTACGAGGGCGGCAAGGCGCATGTGGCGGGCGTGGCGAATGTCGTCAAGCTGTCGTCGAACGAGAACCCGTTCGGCCCCTCGGACCGCGCCAAGGAGGCATTCGGGCGGACAGTCCATTCCTTGCACCGTTATCCCGTGACGGACCAAGCTTCCCTTCGCACCGCGATAGCCGAAGTCCATGGATTGGACCCGGCTCGCATCATTTGCGGTGCGGGCTCCGGGGAAGTGCTGAACACGCTTTGCCAGGCTTACGCCGGACCGCGGGATGAAGTTGTGTTCACCGAACACAGTTTCCTGATGTATCCGATCTACACGATGGCGGTCGGCGCGACCCCGGTCGAAGTTCTCGAGAGGGAACGGACCATCGATGTCGACGCGATTCTTGCGGCCTGCAACCGGCGGACAAAGTTGGTGTTTCTGGCAAACCCGAACAACCCCACGGGCACCATGGTCTCGGCGGCAGAGGTTTCGCGCCTTGCGGCGGAGCTTCCGCCACAGGCCATTCTGGTGCTGGACGGGGCTTATGCCGAGTATGTCGAGGGCTATGACGGTGGGGCCGCGCTGGTGGATGCGCGCGACAACGTGGTGATGACCCGTACGTTCTCGAAGATCTACGGGCTGGGCGGCTTGCGGATCGGTTGGGGCTATGGGCCGAAGCACATCATTGACGTGCTGAACCGGATCCGGGGGCCGTTCAACCTGTCGACGACGCAGCTTGAGGTGGCCGAAGCGGCAGTGCGCGACCAGGACCATGTAGCCCGCTGCCGGGGCGAGAATGCGCGGATGCGGACCTGGCTTGCCGGTGCGCTGGCAGAGCTTGGGGTCCCGTCGGACACCTCGATGGCAAATTTCATTCTCGCGCGCTTTGCCAGCCGGGAGGAGGCGCAGGCTTGTGACGCGTTCCTGAACGCGCAGGGTCTTATCGTGCGGCAGGTGGCGGGCTACAAGTTGCCGCATTGCCTGCGGATCACCATCGGCGATGAGTCCTCGTGCCGGCAGGTCGCGCATGCCGTGGCGCAGTTCAAGGGTGTGCGATGATCTACCAGCGCGTTGCCCTGATCGGCTTGGGGCTGATCGCGTCCTCGATGGCCCATGCGATGCGGGCGGGCGGTTTGGCTGGCGAAATCGTGGGCTACGCGCAATCACCCGAGACGCGGGCGGTGGCGAAGGAGCTTTTCTGCGACCGGGTGACCGCATCGGCGGCCGAGGCGGTTGCCGGGGCGGATCTGGTCGTGCTGGCGGTACCCATCGGCGCGATGGAGGCGATTGCCGCCGAGATCGGGCCCCATCTGAAGCCGGGTGCCACGGTCACCGATGTGGGCTCGGTCAAACAGGCGGTGGTCGACGCGGTGTCGCCGCATCTGCCGGCCGGCGTGCACTTCATCCCCGGCCACCCGATGGCCGGGACGGAGTATTCCGGCCCCCGGTCGGGCTTTGCCACGCTCTACCAGAACCGCTGGTGGCTGCTGACGCCACCGGATGCCTGTGATGCCGAGGCTTTGGCCCGGCTGCGAAGCCTGATCGAAGGCATGGGCGCCAAGGTCGACACGATGGATGTAACGCACCATGATCTGGTGGTGGCCGTGGTCAGTCATGTGCCCCACGCGATTGCCTATACGATGGTGGGTGTGGCCGACCACATGCGGCGGGTGTCGCAGTCCGAGGTCATCAAGTATTCCGCTGCCGGTTTCCGGGATTTCACCCGCATCGCCGCCAGCGACCCGGTAATGTGGCGCGACGTTTTCCTGACCAACAAGGATGCGGTCCTGGATATCCTGGGCCGCTTTGCCGAGGAACTGTTCGTGCTGCAGCGCGCGATCCGGATGGGCGATGGTGAGCATCTGCACGCCTATTTCACCCGCACCCGGGAAATCCGCCGCGGGATCATCGAGGCAGGGCAGGACACGGCAGCGCCGGATTTCGGCCGCGCTGCCCCTTCGGTCAAGGAAGGCTAGGCCGATGCGGATGGTGCTGGCCGGGCTGTTACTGTCCCTCGCCACTGCCGGGGCGGCGCAGACGGTGGACCGGTCCCCCCGTCCGCAGGAAAACCCCCGGCTGCTGGCCAGCGCGACGGCGCCTTCAGCCGAGGCCGACCTGTCGGTGGCAGCACCCCTGGCCCTGGCCCAGCCTGCGGAACTGACCGTCCCCGAAGGCGCTTTGGCGCGGTCCTTGCGCCCGGCCCCAAGGCCGACTGTGCTTGCCGAACGGATTGCAGGGTTGAAGGCCGCCTCAAACGCGCCGGGGCTTGATCTGTCCAGCACTCCGGATGGGCCTGAAGTCGATCTTGCTGCCGTGGAGCCGCCCACCCGCAAGGAACGCCGCCGCAAGGCACGCGAGGCAGCCTCGATGCAGGGGTCGGTCTGTGGTGTCGCGGCCATCAAGGGCGAGGCGATTGCCCCGATCCAGTCAAAGGTCGGTGCGTGCGGCGTTGCCGAGCCGGTGCGCGTCACGTCCGTCAGCGGGGTGCGGCTGAGCCAGGCGGCGACGGTGGATTGCAGCGTGGCACAGGCGTTGAACACCTGGACAGAGCAGGTGGCGCAGCCCGCTTTCGACGGCAAACTGGCCGAGTTCCAGATCGCGGCGCATTACATCTGCCGCAGCCGCAACAATGTGAAGGGCGCGAAGGTCAGCGAACACGGCAAGGGCCACGCCATCGACATTTCGGCCTTCGTGCTGAGCGATGGCAAGGTGCTGACCGTGGCCGGCAACTACAACAGGACGCTGCGGCGGATCTACAAGGCCGCTTGCGGGGTCTTCAAGACGACGCTTGGCCCGGGGTCGGACGGCTATCACGAGGACCACTTCCATTTCGACACCGCCGAGCGACGCGGAACCTACTGCCGCTAGTCAGCCTGTCGGCGCGCGGAGCGAAGGCGCGTCACCGAGGGGCAGCGGGCCAAGGGACATTCGGCCGCCTTCCAGAACCAGCGGAAGCTTCAGGACGGCGGGGTCCCCCCCCTCGCTGGCAAGGGCTGCCAGCATGTTCTGCACCGTCTGCGACAGCTCGGGCTTGATTGCCCCGGCAGCGACCAGCAGCGGCACGAGGCGCTCCCATTTCGTCACGGCAATCTCGATCCGACCGGCGGCATAGCCATCGACGTCCGGCGCGAGCGTGCCGCTTGCGGTGACCGCAAGGTCGCCCCAGTTGACCAGCGCGCGGGTGAGGTCAAGCGTGGCAAGCTCGGGGCGCTGGTTGCCGGCGTGGCGGTCCAGCGGCGCGGTCAGGCCTGCGGTGGCGCTGACACTTACGGTTGAAATGCTGGCGGGCAGGCCAGCCTCGGTTGCGATCTGTTCCACAACCTGCGGATCGGGCACCAGATCGGCGATGTCGAGCGTGAGGACATAGGCGTTTGCGGCGTCGCCGGCCCCCTCGATCTCCTCATCTGCGCGCAGGGCGGCGACGGTGCGGCCGGCAGTGACGGTCCAGCCCAGGGTCGATGTGGCCGTCAGCCTGTCCGCCTCGACGATGGCCGCCGCAAGCGGAAGGTCGGTGGCCGGAGCGGTGCGCAGGCTGGCCAGGAGGGCATCGGAGGTGATGATGACCTCCTGGTCCGGCAGGGTCACCACCTGCTCGGGCGGCAGAGCCGCGATGATGTGCCAGGGCTTCCAGGTCATCGCGAAGACCTGGGCGAAAGGCGCTTCCCAGCCCGCGCCGCTTTGCGGGTCGGCCAGGCGGATGCCTTCGACGGTCAGATCGAAGCGGTTCGGAAAGCCCGCAACCTTAAGCGCCGTCCTTTCCGCCGTCATGCCGCGGGCGGCCTGATCGGTGAACCACTGTTCGGCCCCTTGTCGCAGCGCGGTGGAGCCGGCAAACCAGTAGCCAGACCAAAGAACCGTGCCGAGCACGAGAAGGAACAGAAGCTTGCGCATCGGGCGGCCTTTTCATTGCGTCACACCCGTGTTTACAGGGGGAATGGAACAAGAGCCAGTCACGGGGCTGTGGATGGGCGGGCCGCTTTGGGTCTTCGGCTACGGGTCGCTGATCTGGGACCCTGGCTTTGCGGTGGCCGAACGGCGGATTGCGAGCGTGCAGGGCTGGCACCGCAGCTTCTGCATGCGGTCGATCCACCATCGCGGCACGCCCGAAGCCCCCGGGCTGGTGCTGGCGCTGGACCAGGCTGCCGGGTCAAGTTGCACCGGCGTGGCCTTTCGGGTGGAGCCTGGGGCCGAGGCCGGAACTCTCAAGGCGCTGCGAGAGCGCGAGCTGGTGTCCTCCGCCTATCTTGAAAGGACCTTGCCGGTCCTGACCGACGCCGGACCTCTGCAGGCGCTGACCTATGTCATCGATCCCGACCACGCCCAGTATTGCGACGGGCTGGCAATGGACGAACAGGCGCGGATCATCGCCCGGGCCAGCGGCGGGCGCGGTCCGAACCGTGACTATCTCTGGGCCACCGCCGCGCATCTGGCCGATCTCGGCATCGCCGACCCTGATCTGGAGTGGCTTGCCACCGAAGTTCGCCGCCTGACGTAACGGTTACATTCCTTTTGCTTGGCAGATGGCGCTGGCCTGCTAGTCTGCAGCCCTAGACAGGAACAGACGGCACGCATGTCCCAGACAGATCAACCGGCGGCAGGGGTTGCGACCACCTTCAGCCAACCCATTCGCGCGATCACGACAATGCTTCTTGTCTGCCTTCTGGTAGGGGCAGGGGCCTGGCTGATCCATGGCCAGATCATCGATATCCTGCGCACCAACCCCTTGCTGAACGGGCTGATCGCGCTGGTCTTTGCCGTGGGGGTTCTGACCTGCTTCTGGCAGGTCTGGATCCTGGCGCAGTCGGTCTACTGGATCGAAAACTTCGTCCGCGGCGCACCGGGGGCCGAGAATGACCCGCCGCCGCGCCTCCTGGCCTCGCTTGCCACGCTGCTGCGGTCCCGAACCGCAAGGATGTCGATATCGGCCACCTCGTCCCGGTCAATCCAGGACTCGGTGGTCCAGCGGATCGACGAGGCGCGGGACATCACGCGCTATCTGATCAACCTCTTGGTTTTCCTTGGGCTTCTGGGCACCTTCTGGGGCCTCGCCACTACTGTTCCGGCAGTGGTGGAGACGATCCGCTCCCTTGCGCCGCAGGAAGGCGAAAGCGGGCTGGACGTGTTCGGCAAGCTGATGGGCGGCCTTGAAAGCCAGCTTGGCGGGATGGGCACGGCGTTCTCCTCCTCGCTTCTGGGGCTGGCGGGGTCGCTGGTGCTCGGACTGCTGGAGTTGTTCGCAGGCCACGGCCAGAACCGCTTCTCGCGCGAGCTGGAGGAGTGGTTGTCTTCGATCACCCGCCTTGGGATTGCCGGAGATGGCGAGGGGGCGGACCAGTCGGTGCTGGGCGCCTATGCTGACCACATGGCCGAACAGATGGGGGAATTGCAGCAGCTTTACGTCCAGTCTGAAACCTCACGGGCGCAGACCGATGCCAGGCTGGACGACCTGACGTCAGCCATCGAACGGCTGGCCGAACGGATCGAAGCCGACCGGGCGCAGCACACTGCAGACAAATCACAGGGTGCCGCGCTGAAGCGTCTGGCAGAGGCGCAGGCCGAAACGCTGACCCGCATCGCCAACGGTCAGGACCGGATGGCAGCCGCCCTCGGCTC
Organism: Rhodobacter sp.; assembly: GCA_031425795.1. Lineage (GTDB taxonomy): Bacteria > Pseudomonadota > Alphaproteobacteria > Rhodobacterales > Rhodobacteraceae > Tabrizicola. The sequence goes on from JANPJZ010000140.1 coordinate 8,978, forward strand.
GGGCGAGGGTGGGGGCGACGCCGAAAGCCGGATGCGCCTGCGATCGATCGACGTGCAGCTTCTGCGCATCCTTGAAGAAATGGCCGCCGGGCGGCAAGAGACACTGGCGGATCTCAAGACCGACATCGCCGCACTGACGTCGGCGATCCGGCAGCTTGGCCGCACCACGGGGCGGACCTGACATGCGCAGCGCGCGCCGCCGCGACAGTTCGATCATCTGGCCCGGGTTCGTCGATGCGGTGACGACCCTTCTGATGGTGCTGATGTTCGTGCTGACGATCTTCACCATCATGCAATCGGTCCTGCGCGACCAGATCACCACCCAGGACAGCGAGCTCGACTCGCTGACCATGCAGGTCGCCGACCTGGCCAACGCGCTGGGGCTGGAACGGACCCGCGTTGCCGACCTGCAGGTGGATATTGCAGCCTTGCGGGCGGGCCTTGCCACCGCCCAGGCCGAGGGGGAGCGGCAGGGCGCGCTGATCGCCACGCTGCGCGGGGACCTTTCGGCCCGAGAGGCCGATCTGGCGGCAGCGACCAGCCGGATCACCGATTTCGAATCCCAGGTGGCGGCACTGTTGATCGAACGCGACGCGGCCCGAAGCGACGTGGCGACCCTTACCGCCTCGGTTGCCGACCTGAAGGCCGCCGAAACACAGATGATCACCGAGGCCGAGGCGATGACACTGGCCCTTGCCCGCGCACGCGAAGAGATCGACGCCGGGGCTGAAGCCGCCCGTCTTGCCGCCGCCCGGCGCGAAGCTTTGGAGGCGCTGCTGGCCGAAGCGCGGACCACGGGGGCGGCGGATGCGGCGGCCCTGGCCGAAGCCCGGACCGAGATCACCGAGGCCGAGACCGCGCGTCTTGCCGACGCCGCAGCCCTTGCCGCCCTGCGGGAGCGGTTGGCAGGGGCCGACACAGAGCTGACGGCCATGACCTTGGCGCTCGAAGCCGAACGGAAGCGGGCGGAAGAGACCCTCACCCTTCTGGCCGGTGCCCGGGCTGTAGCGGATGCGGCCAGCGCCAAGGACGCAGCCCTTGCCGCCGCAGAGGCCGCCCTTCTGGCCGAGGAGAAAAAGACCCTGGCTGCGGCGCGTGAGGCAGAGCTTCTGAACCAGCAGATTGCAGCCCTGCGCGGCCAGCTTGGCAGCCTGCAACAGGTGCTGAACGAAGCCGAAGCGCGGGACGAGGCGGCGCAGGTGCAGCTGGAAAGCCTTGGGACGGAGCTGAACACCGCGCTGGCGCAGGTCGCGTCCGAACAAAAACGCCGCGCCGAACTGGAAGCCGCGGAAGCCGCCCGTCTGGCGGCCGAGAACCGCGACCTCGCGCGGTTCCGGTCTGAATTCTTCGGGCAGCTCTCCACGCTGCTGTCGGGGCGCGAAGGGGTCCGGGTGGTGGGCGACCGCTTCGTCTTCTCCTCCGAGGTGCTGTTCAATCCGGGTTCGGCGGACCTTGCGCCTGAGGGCCGGACCCAGATTGCCGGTGTGGTGCGCACGCTGGACGAGGTTCGGCAGAATATCCCGGCCGAAATCGACTGGATCATCCGCGTCGACGGCCATACCGACAACCTGCCCTTGTCCGGCGGAGGAGCCTTTGCCGACAACTGGGAGCTGAGCCAGGCGCGCGCGCTTTCAGTGGTGCGCTTCATGCAGGACGAGCTGGGCTTTCCGCCGGACCGGATGGCTGCGACAGGCTTCGGAGAGTACCGGCCGGTGGCGGTGGGCGACACTCCCGAGGCTCGGGCACAGAACCGGCGGATCGAGCTGAAGCTGACCGAACGCTAGCCCGTTCTCGGGCGCCTTGACCGGTGGCAGAGGGAGCCGGTTGCACGGATCAACTGACTGCCTTGCTCTTTTCAGAAATACTCCCAGGGGGTTTGGGGGCAGGATGCCCCCATCAGCCGAGCTGGTTGCGCACGCTTCGTGCGCATAAGGCGAGACAAGGGCTTGCCGCTCTTGCGGCTCCGCTTCCTGTCCTGAACCCAAACCAAAACCCCCGCCACAGGGGCGGGGGTTTCAGGGGTCAAGAGCGCTTTACTCGGCCGTCAGCAATGGCGGTTTCTGACCGGTCAACCGGGGTTTTGCCGGTTCCTCGATGTCCAGAACGATGGCGTCATCCCTGACGTTCACCTTGACGACGCCACCCTTGGTCAGCCGGCCGAACAGAAGCTCCTCGGCAAGTGGTTTCTTGATGTACTCCTGAATGACGCGGCCAAGCGGACGCGCGCCCATCTTGTCGTCGTAGCCCTTCACGCCAAGCCAGGTTGCAGCTTCCGGAGACAGCTCGATGTGGACGTTGCGGTCCATCAGCTGGGCTTCCAGTTGCAGCACGAACTTTTCGACGACCTGCAGAATGACCTCACGCCCCAGGGGCGCGAAGTTGACGACCGCATCCAGACGGTTGCGGAACTCTGGCGTGAACGTCCGTTCGATCGCGGCGGTATCCTCGCCGGTGCGGCGTTCGCGCCCGAAGCCAAGCGCGGATTGCGACTGTTCCCGTGCACCGGCGTTCGACGTCATGATCAGGATCACGTTGCGGAAATCCACCGTCCGGCCGTTGTGGTCGGTCAGCTTGCCGTGGTCCATCACCTGCAGAAGGATGTTGTAGACATCCGGGTGTGCCTTTTCCATTTCGTCCAGCAGCAGAACGGAGTGGGGGTGCTGGTCGATGCTGTCGGTCAGCATCCCACCCTGGTCAAAGCCGACATAGCCCGGAGGCGCGCCGATCAGGCGGCTGACGGCATGCTTCTCCATGTATTCCGACATATCGAAGCGGATCAGCTCCACGCCAAGGCTGGATGCCAACTGCTTCGCGACCTCGGTCTTGCCGACGCCCGTCGGTCCGGCGAAGAGGTAGTTGCCGATGGGCTTCTCGGGCTCACGCAAGCCCGCACGGGCCAGCTTGATGGCCGAGCAAAGCGCCTCGACCGCCTTGTCCTGGCCGAACACGACGCGCTTGAGCGTCTTCTCCAGATCGCGCAGGGTTTCGGAATCGTCCTTTGACACGGTCTTGGGCGGGATGCGGGCGATCTTGGCGACGACGGCCTCGATCTCTTTCACCCCAAGGCTCTTGCGGCGCTTGAGGCCAGACAAGAGATGCTGTGCCGCGCCGGCCTCGTCGATCACGTCGATCGCAGAGTCGGGCAGTTTCCGGTCATGGATGTAGCGCGCGGCCAGCTCCACCGCCGACTTGATCGCGTCGTTGGTGTATTTCAGATCGTGATGTTCTTCGAAATGCGGCTTCAGGCCCATCAGGATCTTGATCGTGTCGGGAACGGAAGGTTCGTTCACGTCAATCTTCTGGAAGCGCCGGGCAAGGGCCCGGTCCTTCTCGAAGTGCTGACGGAACTCCTTGTAGGTGGTCGACCCCATGCAGCGCAGCTTGCCGCCCTGCAGCGCGGGCTTCAGGAGGTTCGAGGCATCCATCGCGCCGCCGGACGTGGCGCCAGCGCCGATCACGGTGTGGATCTCGTCGATGAAGAGGATCGCGTCGGGGTGATCCTCCATCTCCTTTACCACGGCCTTGAGGCGTTCCTCGAAGTCACCGCGATAGCGGGTGCCGGCCAGAAGTGCGCCCATGTCGAGGCTGTAGATCGTGGCCTTGGCCAGAACCTCCGGTGTCTCGCCATTGACGATCTTGCGGGCCAGGCCTTCGGCGATGGCCGTCTTGCCAACACCCGGGTCACCCACCAGAAGCGGGTTGTTCTTGCGGCGGCGGCAGAGCACCTGGATCGCACGCTCCACCTCGGCCTCGCGGCCGATCAGAGGGTCGACGTCGCCCTTGCGGGCCTTCACGTTCAGATCGACGCAATACTTGGACAGGGCGGATTCCTTCGCCTCGCCCGCTTCGGCCTTCGGGGTCTCATGTGGCTCGTCCGCGCCCTGAACGGGGCGGGCTTCGCCGTAGGACGGGTCCTTTGCCACGCCATGCGCGATGAAGTTGACCGCATCGTAGCGGGTCATGTCCTGTTCCTGCAGGAAGTAAGCGGCGTTCGATTCGCGTTCGGCGAAGATCGCGACAAGGACGTTGGCGCCGGTCACTTCGGTGCGGCCCGAGGACTGGACATGGATCGCCGCGCGCTGGATGACGCGCTGGAAGGCGGCAGTCGGAACCGCTTCCGACCCTTCGACGGCGGTGACCAGGGTTGAAAGGTCATCGTCGATGAAATCGGTCAGCGTCTTGCGCAGATCGGTCAGGTCTACCGAGCAGGCTTTCATCACCCGCGCGGCGTCCGGTTCGTCGATCAGGGACAGGAGCAGATGCTCCAGCGTGGCGAGTTCGTGGCGACGCGAATTGGCAAGGGCCAAGGCCGCGTGAATGGCTTGCTCGAGCGTTGTAGAAAATGACGGCACTTCAAGTGCTCCTGTCCTGCGGGTCAGAGGGGCGTGCGAGCCTGATCCAACCGTGGCCTCATGGTCTTAAACTTCGGTTTTCCTGGCCGCACTTCAAGCGGTATTTGCTAGGTTTCGTGCTTTCCCGTCAGACATCACGCTATTTGTGATGGGGTAGACTCAAAACCTGTCTTTTCTGGACCGAATTTCGGCGAAAACCGTGGCGGAGTCCGAATTCGGCAGGCCAACTGCGGCCTTGAGGGCGGGCAGATGGGCCCGCAGATAGGGGTTGGTGTCAAGCTCGGTCTGCAGTGTGACCGGGACGGTCGGCTGGCCTGCGGCGCGCGACTGTGCGACCCGGTCATTGCGAGAGATAAGGCTGGCGTTCTCTGGTTCAAGGGTCAGCGCAAAGCGCAGGTTCGAAGCGGTGTATTCATGGCCGGAACAGATGAGCGTCTCGGGCGGCAGCGCGGCCAGCTTCTGCAGGCTTTCATGCATCTGCGCGGGCGCGCCTTCGAACAGCCGACCGCAGCCGCCCGACATGAGGCTGTCGGCGGTGAAGGCATAGCCGGACTGCGGGAAGTGAAAGGCGATGTGGCCGATTGTGTGGCCGGGCACATCGATGACGCGGACCTTCTCGTCCCCGATGGCAAAGCTGGCCGCTTCGGTCAGGGCATGGTCCAGCGGCGGCAGGCGGTGGGCATCCGCAGCGGCACCAAGGACCATCGCGCCGGTTGCGGCTCGCAGGGTTTCGACGCCGGAGATGTGGTCGTCATGGTGGTGCGTGATCAGGATGTCCGTCAGCCCCCAGCCGCGTGCCTGGAGCGCGGCAAGGATGGGGGCTGCGTCGGGCACATCCACCACCGCGGTCTGGCCAGAGTCGGCATCATGCAGGAGGTAGGCGTAGTTGTCGGTACGGCAGGGGATCGTAACAAGTTCAAGCGGCATGGCGTTCAGCCTTATCCGGGGTATGATGGCCAAGGATTGACCACGGGATGATCGACCGCAATGCACCTTGATGTGCTTGACCTGAGAAACTTCTACTACCGGACCGCGCTTGGCCGTGTGGCGCAGCGTGCGATCCGCGATCAGGTGGTGAAAAGCTGGGCCCCTGCCGCTGGGCAGACGGTGGCGGGGTTCGGTTTCGCGGTGCCGCTGCTGCGCCCCTATCTGCCGGATGCGCGGCGGGTGATCGGGCTGATGCCGGGGCCGCAGGGGGTGATGCCGTGGCCCGCCGGGATGGAGAATGTAAGCGTCCTTTGCGAGGATACGGCATGGCCGTTGCCAACCGGCCTTGTGGACCGGCTGATCGTGATGCACGGGCTGGAAACCTCGGAAAACCCCTCGGCGGTGCTGGAGGAGGCGGGGCGGGTGCTTGGCCCCGGGGGCCGCGCGCTGCTGATCGTGCCGAACCGCTCGGGCCTTTGGGCGCGGAGCGACGCGACGCCCTTCGGATTTGGCCGGCCCTACTCGGTTGCCCAGCTGGAAGCACAGCTGAAACGCCACGGCTTCACCCCCGAGCGCAGCCAGTCGGTCCTTTTCGCGCCGCCCGTCTCGACCCGGTTCTGGCTGCGGACGGCGGCGTTCTGGGAATCGATCGGACGGAAGATTCCCTGGCTGGTGGGCGGGGTGCTGATGGTCGAGGCGTCAAAGCAGGTCTACGCGCCCACACGCGGCGGCCTGCGGGCGGCGGTGCGCCGTCCGCTGAAGGTGCTTGAGGGTGTCGGTGCGGGAGCGCCCGAACCCGCGATGAACCGGGAGTAGTCGGGCTGCGCCTGCAGCCAATTTTCACTCTGACTTCGGTGGCATGACGGTCCGACCGGGGTCATAGGTGGTTTCCCAGCCCATGCCCCGGTGCAGCATGATGGTGGCTCAGATCACCCGCACCTGCGTGCCGATGGGACAGAGGTCGAAAAGCTGGGCGATGTTTTCGTTGTAAAGCCCGATGCAGCCATCCGACGACTTGCGCCCGATCTTGCGGGTGTCATGGGTGCCATGGATGATGTAGGCGGGCCAGCCCAGATACATCGCATGGGTTCCCAGCGGGTTTTCCGGCCCGGGACCGATGGGCTTCCAGTCCGGGTAGCGTTCCATCTGCGAGGCAGTTGGGGTCCAGCTTGGTCCCAGCTTCTTGCGAACGATCTCGGTATAGCCCCGTTTGGTCAACTCATCCGAAATCGGCACCGATGTCGGGAAGATGCGATAGTCACTGCCGTCGGCGCTCCAGAAGTGAATGGCGCGCGACACCGTGTCGGCCACGATGGTTGCCTCGCCCAGGCTGTCGAAATGGTCACGCCAGTCCTGCATCCGGAAGCTCGAGACATTGTTGCGGGCGCCGCCGCCTTCGTTGGCCCGTGCCGTCGTGGCAAGGACTGTCCAGCCCGCCGCCATGCCGATCAGGGTGCGTCTTGAGTATGCCATATTCTCTGCCCGTTGGATGCGATGCGCGACCCATCCGGTCTTCAGAGCATGGGGTCAACCGCCGCACGCCCGGAGTGACGCCCATGTGACCAGCACGTGACCCGCCGTGAAGGTGCGACAAACTGACATCCTCGCCTTCCGCCACCGGCTCACCCGGACAGTTCCGCAACTGGCTTTCCCCGCAAGACACCAGCCCGCGCGGGACCTTACCAGAGCGATGGCGCCAACAATGCCGCTGGCTGTCGTGCGGGGGCGAAGAATCGCGGCCCTACCCGGTTGCGGGGTTACAAAGCCTCTGTTAAGGACGCCCACGATGAGCGCAGGTGCCGCGACAGACGTCGCCGGCTAGCGCAAAAAGAATGCCCGGGCCGTTCGCGCCGCGCGGCAACAGAGAGCGGAAGGGTTGACGTGTCTGAACCAGCTTCGATTTCACTGGGCATCGCCACGAGGTACGCAACAGCCTTGTTCGAGCTGGCGCGCGAAGCCGGCACATTGAAGGCACTGGAAGCGGACACCGTTGCACTGTCAGACGCTTTGTCAGCAAGCGCCGATCTGCGGGGCGTGATCGCCTCGCCCATGATCAGCCGCGAGGACCAGGGCCGTGCCATTGCCGCCATCGGGGCAAAGCTTGGCCTGAATTCATTGACCGCGAATACGCTGGCGCTTATGTCGGAAAAGCGTAGGCTTTTCGTGCTGCCGCAGCTCATGTCAAACCTTGCGGACCAGATCGCCGCCGAGAAGGGCGAGGTCACCGCAGAGGTGACTGCCGCCCGCGCGCTGACGGCTGACCAATCCAAGAAACTTGCCGAGACGCTGAAGGCCCGCGTCGGCAAGACCGTGAAACTTAAAACCACCGTCGATGAAAGCCTCATCGGCGGTCTTGTCGTCAAGCTCGGCTCGACCATGATCGACACCTCGGTCAAGGCGAAGCTCGCGGCGCTCCAGAATGCAATGAAAGAGGTTGGGTGATGGGAATTCAGGCTGCTGAGATCTCTGCGATCCTGAAAGAGCAGATCAAGAATTTCGGCATGGACGCCGAGGTGGCCGAAGTTGGCCGCGTGCTGTCGGTCGGTGACGGGATTGCCCGTGTGCACGGGCTGGACAACGTGCAGGCCGGCGAGATGGTCGAATTCCCCGGCGGTAGCCGCGGGATGGCGCTGAACCTCGAAGTCGACAACGTCGGGATCGTGATCTTCGGGTCCGACCAGGACATCAAGGAAGGCGACACCGTCAAGCGCACCAAATCCATCGTGGACGTGCCTGCGGGTGACGCGCTTCTGGGCCGTGTCGTGGACGGTCTGGGCAACCCGATCGATGGCAAGGGTCCGATCCTGACGACCGAGCGCCGCGTGGCCGACGTGAAGGCCCCAGGCATCATTCCCCGCAAATCGGTTCACGAGCCGATGGCGACCGGCCTCAAGGCCATCGACGCGATGATCCCGGTTGGCCGCGGCCAGCGCGAACTGATCATCGGCGACCGTCAGACCGGCAAGACCGCCGTGGCCCTCGACACGATCCTGAACCAGAAGGCCTACAACGACGCCGCTGGCTCGGACGAGTCGAAGAAGCTGTACTGCATCTATGTCGCCATCGGGCAGAAGCGGTCTACCGTCGCCCAGTTGGTTAAGAAGCTGGAAGAGACCGGCGCGATTGCCTACACGATCGTCGTCGCCGCCACCGCCTCGGACCCCGCGCCGATGCAGTTCCTCGCGCCCTACTCGGCAACCGCCATGGCGGAATTCTTCCGCGACAACGGCCGCCATGCGCTGATCATCTATGATGACCTCTCGAAGCAGGCTGTCGCCTATCGCCAGATGTCGCTTCTGCTGCGCCGTCCGCCGGGACGCGAGGCCTATCCGGGCGACGTGTTCTATCTGCACTCCCGCCTGCTGGAGCGTTCGGCCAAGCTGAACAGCGACTTCGGCTCGGGCTCGCTGACCGCACTTCCGATCATCGAGACCCAGGCTGGCGACGTGTCGGCCTATATCCCGACGAACGTGATCTCGATCACCGACGGGCAGATCTTCCTTGAGACGGAACTCTTCTACCAGGGCGTCCGTCCTGCCGTGAACACCGGTCTGTCGGTGTCCCGCGTGGGTTCGTCGGCGCAGACCAGCGCGATGAAGTCGGTCGCCGGCAAGGTGAAGCTGGAACTGGCGCAATATCGCGAAATGGCGGCCTTCGCGCAGTTCGGTTCCGACCTCGACGCCTCGACCCAGCAATTGCTGAACCGTGGCGCGCGTCTGACAGAGCTGATGAAGCAGCCGCAATACGCGCCGCTGACCAACGCCGAGATCGTGGTCGTGATCTATGCGGGCACCAGCGGTTACCTGGACAAGGTTCCGGTCAAGGACGTTGGCCGGTTCGAAACGGGCCTCCTCAAGCACCTGCGCACGACCGGCAAGGCGCTGCTGGAAGACATCACCAAGAACGACCGCAAGGTTTCCGGTGATCTGGAGAAGGCAATCCGCGCGGAGCTTGACGCCTTCGCCAAAGACTTCGCTTGAGCGTCCTGAAGGAGTAGGCAGATGCCCAGCCTGAAGGCTCTCAAGAACCGGATCAGCAGCGTCAAGAACACGCGCAAGATCACGAAGGCGATGCAGATGGTCGCCGCTGCCAAGCTGCGCCGCGCGCAAGAGGCTGCCGAAGCCGCACGGCCGTTTGCCGAGCGTCTGAATTCGGTGATGACGTCGCTGTCGGCCGGAGTCGGCAGCGGTGAAGGCGCGCCAAGGCTTCTGGCTGGCAACGGCCGGGATCAGGTGCATCTTCTGGTCGTGATGACCAGTGAGCGCGGGCTGTGCGGCGGCTTCAACTCGTCCATCGTCAAGCTGGCGCGCCTGCGCGCGAACGAGTTGGTGGCGCAGGGCAAGACTGTGAAGATGCTCACGGTCGGCAAGAAGGGCCGTGAGCAGCTGAAGCGCGACTGGGCGCAGGCCTTTACCGGCCACGTCGACCTGACCGACGTCAAGCGCGTGGGCTATGTCAACGCGCAGGGCGTGGCCCGTCAGGTGATGGCAGCCTTCGAGGCGGACGAAGTGGACGTGGTGACGATCTTCTACAACCGCTTCCAGTCCGTCATCAGCCAGATCCCGACAATGCAGCAGATCATCCCCGCCAAGTTCGAGGGTGGCTCGGCCTCGGCGCAGTACGATTACGAACCGTCGGAAGAGGCGATCCTTGCCGACCTTCTGCCGCGCAGCGTCGCGACCCAGGTCTTTACTGCGCTCTTGGAGAATGGTGCTAGCGAACAGGGCGCGCGGATGTCCGCCATGGACAACGCGACCCGCAACGCCGGCGACATGATCAACAAGCTGACAATCCAGTACAACCGCAGCCGCCAGGCCTCGATCACCAAGGAACTGATCGAGATCATCTCCGGCGCCGAGGCCCTCTGACGCATGACGCCCGTACCGACATATGTGCAGAACCGGGATGAGAGCGATCTCATGTTCTCGGTCTGCTCGCTGGTGCGGGATCAGGCGCAGTATGACCGGCTCTTGGAAAGCTTCGGACGCTTCGGGTTCACGCCCGAAAACTCGGAGTTTCTGGCGGCGGACAACCGGGCGGCCAACCAGTTCGACGGCTTCAACTGGCACAAGCACATGTTGCCCCGCGCGCGAGGCCGCTATGTGATCTTCTGCCACGAGGATGTGGAGCTGGTCGACTGTGGCTACGACGATCTTGTCGCAAGGATCGAGGCGCTTGAAGCAACGGATCCGCAATGGCTCGTCGCCGGTGTGGCGGGCAGCCCGTGGCGTCCGCTTAACCATTCGGTCACCGCACAGGCGCTCCACATCAGCGACGTCTTCGGCACGGACCGGCGCCTCGGGCAGGTGCCCGCCCGAGTGGAATCGTTGGACGAATGTTTCATCGTCATGCGTCGGCTTAAGCCGGTGCTGAACTCTTACGACATGGCCGGTTTCCACTACTACGGTGCCGACCTGTGCCTGCAGGCCGAATTCCTGGGCGGCCGGTCCTATGCGATCGACTTTCACCTCCTCCACAAGGGCCGCGCCCGCGCGGATGAGGCGTTCACCCAGATCCGGAACCAGTTCCGGCAAAAATACCGGCGCTACTTTCCCGGGCGCATCTTCCATTGCGTCACCGGGCGGGTTGCCCTGGGTGGCGGGTGGTTCGATGCCCCCTGACCGCTCCTGAAATACGAAATCCGCGGGTCCTCTCCGGGCCGACCGAAACAGAAATGAAGCGAGGCTTATGACAATGGCAACAACTGCATCCAAGGCTATGGGTAAGGTGACCCAAGTCATCGGCGCCGTGGTGGACGTTCAGTTCGAGGGCGACCTGCCCGCGATCCTGAACGCGCTGGAAACCGACAACAACGGCAAGCGGCTGGTCCTGGAAGTCGCGCAGCATCTGGGCGAAAGCACCGTCCGCTGCATCGCCATGGACGCGACCGAAGGCCTTGTCCGTGGCGCCCGCGTCACTGACATGGGGCTGCCGATCTCGGTTCCCGTCGGTGACGGCACGCTGGGCCGGATCCTGAACGTGATCGGCGACCCGATCGACGAAAAGGGCCCGGTCGCGCATACCGAGCGCCGCGCCATCCACCAGCCGGCGCCGTCCTTCTCGGAACAGGCGACCGACGCGCTGATCCTGGAAACCGGCATCAAGGTGATCGACCTTCTGGCGCCCTACTCCAAGGGCGGGAAGATCGGCCTTTTCGGCGGTGCGGGCGTGGGCAAGACGGTTCTGATCCAGGAGCTGATCAACAACATCGCCAAGGTGCACTCGGGCTACTCCGTCTTCGCCGGCGTTGGGGAACGGACGCGTGAGGGCAACGACCTTTATCACGAGTTCATCGAATCCGGCGTCATCAACATCGACGACCTGTCGAAGTCGAAAGTGGCGCTTGTCTACGGCCAGATGAACGAGCCTCCGGGGGCGCGTGCCCGTGTGGCGCTGACCGGCCTGACCATTGCCGAGCAGTTCCGCGACCAGTCGGGGACCGACGTGCTGTTCTTCGTGGACAACATCTTCCGCTTCACCCAGGCGGGTTCGGAAGTGTCGGCTCTGCTTGGCCGTATCCCTTCCGCCGTGGGCTACCAGCCGACGCTCGCGACCGACATGGGCCAGCTGCAGGAACGCATCACCTCGACCAAGGCTGGCTCCATCACCTCGGTTCAGGCCATCTACGTTCCGGCCGATGACCTTACCGACCCTGCCCCTGCGGCATCCTTCGCCCACCTTGACGCCACGACCGTTCTGTCGCGCGCCATCTCGGAACTGGGGATCTACCCGGCGGTCGACCCGCTGGATAGCACCAGCCGTATCCTCGACCCGCTGGTCGTGGGACAGGAGCACTACGATGTGGCCCGTTCGGTGCAGGGGATGCTGCAGCGCTACAAGTCGCTGCAGGACATCATCGCCATCCTTGGCATGGACGAACTGTCGGAAGAGGACAAGCTGACCGTGGCCCGCGCCCGGAAGATCCAGCGCTTCCTCAGCCAGCCGTTCGACGTGGCCCAGGTCTTCACC
>JANPJZ010000141.1:0-10635 GCA_031425795.1 Rhodobacter sp.
CCCCCCGCCTGCGCATCGGGTTGCGGCGACCGTCCCAGACGTTGAAATCACCGACCACCGACACCCGTTCGGCATTCGGGGCCCAGACCGCGAAATGCACGCCGTCGACGCCCTCATGCGTGATGCAATGCGCGCCCAGAACTTGCCACAGCCGGCGATGCGTGCCCTCTCCCAGAAGGTATTCGTCCATCTCGCCAAGCACGGGGCCAAAGCGATAGGGATCGTCGAATTCCCAAGCCGTTCCATGGCCTTCCGCGCGAAGCTTGTAGTCCGCCTTCCGCGCCATCTGATGCGTGAAAAGGCCGGAGACACCCGGATAGGCCTGCGCTTCCGCCTCGGTCTTCCCAGTCTTCACCCACAGCCGGTCCGCGCCCGGCACGAAGGCCGTGATCTCCCACAGCTTGCCCCGCTTCTGCGGCCCGAGGACCGAGAACGGGTCGCCATGCCAGCCACCGGCAATTGCCTCGGCAGCCCCGCGGTCGAGTAGTGTCTCCCCCATGCTTTCCTCCCGAAAGCGCGTCAGAGTGGGCCCTTCACACTGCGCTGCTGGCCTGCCAGATTTCGTCCATGTAGCTCCGGATCGTGCGGTCGGATGAGAAGTAGCCGCTTCTCGCGGTGTTCAGCGCGGCCATCCGCCACCAGCGGTCCGGATCGGCATAGGCCTTGTCCACCTCGCCTTGCGCGGCATGGTAGGCGTCAAAGTCGGCCGCGACGAGGAAATAGTCGTGGTGCCAGACCCGGTGAACCAGGCCGTGATAGCGCTCCGGCTCGTCAGGACTGAACCGCCCCTCGGCGACCATCTGCAGCACGTCCATCAGCGGCTGGCTCGCCTCGATCGCCTTCTTGGAATGGTCCGGATCCTCACGGCGCTTGGCCACTTCCTCGGCCGTCAAGCCGAAGAGGAAGAAGTTCTCTGCCCCAACCTCTTGCAATATCTCGACATTGGCGCCGTCCAGCGTCCCGATAGTCGGGGCCCCGTTCATCATGAACTTCATGTTCCCGGTGCCGCTGGCTTCCTTGCCCGCCGTCGATATCTGCTCTGACAGGTCCGAGGCCGGGACAACCCGCTCTGCCATGCTGACATTGTAATTCGCCGGATAGACGATCTTCAGCAAATCGCCGGTGAGCGGGTCGTTGTTAACAACCTCCGCCACGTCATTGATAAGCCTGATGATTTCCTTTGCCACCGCATAGCCCGGCGCGGCCTTCCCTCCAAATATTCTCACCCGCGGCACCCAGGGGCCCTTCGGGTTTGCCCGGATCCGGTTCCAATGCGCCACCGCCTCAAGGATGTTCAGCAGCTGCCGCTTGTATTCGTGGATCCGCTTGATCTGCACGTCAAAGACCGCATCGGGCGAGATCCGGATGCCCATCTCCGCAATCGTCCAGTTCGACAGCTCCACCTTGTTCGCCCGCTTGGCCGAGGCGAAGGCCGCGCGAAAGCCGGCGTCCTCGACGTGCGGCTCAAGCTCGCGCAACCGGTCAAGGTCCGCCTCCCAGCCTGCGCCGATGGTGTCGGTGATCAGGCCCGCCAGCGGCTTGTTCGCCATCCGCAACCAGCGCCGGGGCGTCACGCCGTTGGTCTGGTTGACGATCCTCCCGGGGTGCAGCCGGTGCAGCTCGGGAAACAGGTTCTGCTTCACAAGATCCGTGTGCAGCGCCGAGACGCCATTGACCTTGTGGCTCATGATGAAGGCAAGTTCCCCCATCCGCACTTCCTGGTGCTTCACGATGCCCACGTAATGCGGCCGGTTCGGATAGGCGCGGCGATGCCAGCTGTCGATCTTCTCGATGATCTGCATGTGACGCGGCAGCACGTTGCCGAAGGTGAAAGTTGCCCACTTCTCAAGGGCTTCTGGCAGAAGGGTGTGGTTGGTATAGCCAAGGCAGGCCCGTGCGATCGTCAGCGCCTCGTCGAAGGGAAGCCCGTGGTCATCCGACAAAAGCCGGATCAACTCCGGCCCCGCAATCGCGGGATGCGTGTCGTTCATCTGGATCGCGACGTACTTCGGCAGCGCCCGCAGGTCGGAATGGGCGGCCAGATACCGGCGCAGGATGTCCTGCAGCGCGGCCGAGGTCAGGAAGAACTCCTGCTTCAGGCGCAATTCCTTGCCCTGATAGGTGGTGTCGTCGGGATAAAGCACCCGGCTCAGCGTCCGTGCCAGCGTCTCGGGTTCTGCCGCGGCGGTATAGTCACCCCGGTTGAACCGCTCCAGATCGAACTGCCCCGTGGATTTCGCCCCCCACAGCCGCAGCGTGTTGGCCCATTTGCCCTGCCAGCCGATCACCGGGGTGTCATGCGCTTCGGCCGTCACGGTTTCCGACGGCAGCCAGACATCGCGCCCGTCGCGCGTGCCGACCGTGCCCTTGAACCCGATGGTGTATGAACTTTCGGGCCGCGCAAACTCCCAAGGATGCTCCTGCGCAAGCCAGTTTTCCGGCGTCTCGATCTGCCGGCCATGGTCGAAATGCTGGCGGAACAGCCCGTGCTCATAGCGGATGCCATAGCCGTAGGCCGGGCAACCCAGCGTCGCCATCGATTCCATGAAGCAGGCCGCAAGCCGCCCCAGGCCCCCGTTCCCCAGCGCGGCGTCGGGTTCGTCCCCGATCACCACCCGCAGGTCCTGCCCCATGGCGGCCATTGCTTCCACCGCCTGGTCATACAGGCCGAGGTTGATCGTCGCATCCTCCAGGATGCGGCCGATCAGGAATTCCATCGACAGGTAATACACCCGCTTGCGGTCTTCCGCCCAGGTTCGCTTGGTGGAGGCGAACCACGGATCGACGATCCGGTCGCGCACCGCGTGGCTCAGCGCCATCCGCCAGTCATGGGTGCTGGCGTGCGGCGCGTCCTTGCCCACCGTGAAGGTCAGGTGGCGCAGGATATCGGCCTGCAGCACGTTGGGGGTCACGCCAAGGTCGGTCACGTCTCTATCCAGCACAGCTCTACTTCCAAAAGGTTCATATCCCAGAGCCTAGGCGCCACGCGGCGGCGGTCAAGCGGTCTGGCACAGAAGCGGCGTCGCCCGATCTGGCGATGGTTCCAAACCGCTTTTGTGTTACCGCAAACACAGACCCTGTCCATCGGTTTTTTCCAAGGCAGCGCCTGTGGTTTGGCAGATTCAAAGCGCTTTGGATACCCTGCCACCGCCAAGTCCATGCTGTTAAAGGAAATCCCCTGCCCCAGGGTCAGCGACGCTTTTCTTTGCAGTTTCTGGCGGCTTGACCTTTCCCGCCGATTGGCGACGATGGCGCATCTCTCCAGCCCAAGGTTTCCCGATGACCGTCCTTTCGATTCCCGACATGAGCTGCGGCCACTGCAAGGCTACGGTCGAGGCGACGCTCGCCCGCGTCCCCGACACCGGCACCGTGAGCGTCGACCTCGAGCAGCGCAAGGTCAGCCTGACCGGCCCGGCCGACCTCCCCGCCGTGCTCGCAGCGCTGGAGGCCGCCGGCTATCCGGCCGCAGTCGCGGGCTGACGTCAGGGCAGGGTCAGGAAAACCTGAACGTGATTGTCCCCCTGTTGCCGATGTCGCACAATCCGGGCATATCGTCGCAAATTCGTCATGGAGA
This sequence comes from Rhodobacter sp., assembly GCA_031425795.1. Taxonomy (GTDB): domain Bacteria; phylum Pseudomonadota; class Alphaproteobacteria; order Rhodobacterales; family Rhodobacteraceae; genus Tabrizicola. The sequence continues at coordinate 3,575 of JANPJZ010000141.1, forward strand.
TGGCTTGATAGAGCCGTGAAGCAGGCGAATATCGACAAAGAGCAAGAGCCAGCGCACGGAGCAGTCACATGGCCAAGTCCCCCACCCAACCGCAGCAAGGCGGTAGCAGCACCCCTGCCCCGCAACAACAGCAAGGCCAGCAGCCCGCGCCACAGCAGGCCGGCCAGCCGATCTTTCGCGACTGGGCGTCGATCTGACCCCGCGCAACCGTTGACACCGCCAAGGGCCAGCCGCAAGGCTGGCCTTGTCCGTTCATGGATCTTCTCAGGCCCGGAGGTGCGATGCCCAGCCCCGACCCCTCCAGCCCCGCGTCCAAAAGCCCCGTTTCGACAATCCCGAATCTCGGCCCGGCCTCGGAACAGGCTTTTGCGCGGGCGGGCGTCCACAGCGCCGAGGACCTGCGCAGCATGGGCGCCGACGAAGGCTACCGCCGCCTTCTCGCTTCCGGCACCCGGCCGCATTTCATCGGCTATTACGTGCTGGTGATGGGCCTGCAGGGCCGCCCCTGGAACGATTGCAAGGGCGAAGAGAAGAAGGCCCTGCGCAAGCGCTTTGACGCGCTCTGCGCCAGCCACAACCGCAGCGACGGCAAACTGCAAGCCGATCTGGAGCAGGCGCTGAATGCGCTCGGCGTGGTCCTGCGGCGCTGATCATGGTTGCTGCCCGGTAAACGCATTTCCGGATATGCCGCGCAATGAAGGGCTTGGCACTTCTGTCCCTGCCCGGGACAAAGGCCGCTGCCCCCGGCCCTGGCACTTCAGCAAGGGTGGTGCCCCCAGAGAGACTCGAACTCCCGACCCTCTGATTACAAATCAGATGCTCTACCAGCTGAGCTATAGGGGCCACCTGCCCCCAATTACCGCCGCCGTGCGCGGCGCGCAAGACCTCAGTCCCGCTGGCCTCGCGCCACCAGCGCCACGGCAACCAGCCCTACCGCCATCACCACCAGTGCCGCCGGGGCCGCTTCGGACAGCCGCTCCAGGCTTGCAAGCTCGAAAACCCGGGTCGAGAGGGTATTGTAGTTGAAGGGCCGCAGCAGCAGTGTTGCAGGCAGTTCCTTGACGCAGTCGACAAACACCACCAGCAGCGCCGTCAGCACCGACCCCCGCATCAGGGGCAGATAGACCGCCCCCAAGGCGCCTCCAGCCGTCCGTCCCAAAGACCGCGCGGCCATCGGCAGGGTCGGTGACACCCGCCCATAGGCCGCATCCAGCGCGCCCTGGGCAATGCCGAAGAACCGCACCATATAGGCCAGCCCCAGCGCAAAGGCCGTCCCGGTCAGCAGCAGCCCCGGGTCCCACCCCGTCAGCGCCAGCACCGCGTCCGCAAGGCCATGGTCCAGCGCGGCCAGCGGGATCAGCAGGCCAAGCGCCAGAACCGCACCCGGCGCGGCATAGCCGACCAGCGTCAGTGGCAGCACCCACCGCACGACGCGCGACCCTGACAGGCGCAGGGCATAGACCAGAAACAGGGCCGCCCCCACGGTCGCAACCGATGCCCCCCCCGCGACCACCAGCGTGTTGGCCAGCGCCTCCGCCAGGCCAGGTGCCAGCCAGCCTTCGGGCGCCCGCAACGAGTGGGCAAGCATCACTCCGACCGGCAGGACGAACCCGCCGAGGAAGGGCAGAAGGCAGGCGGCCGTCGCCAGCCAGCGCCGCGGACCGATGATCTGCTGCGGCTCGATCGGGCGCGCACCACCGCCCAGCCGGTGAAACCGCGCACCACCCCGCCCGGCCCGCTCCAACCCGACAAGCAGCAGGATCAGCATCAGGATCACCCCTGCGATCTGCGCCGCCCCCCCGGCATTGCCGCCGTTCAGCCAGGTGGAGAAGATCCCCGTGGTCAGCGTCTGCACCCCGAAATGCTGGACCGTCCCGTAGTCCGCCACCGTCTCCATCAGCGCCAGCGCCACGCCTGCGGCCACCGCCGGCCGCGCCAACGGCAGGCCGACGCGCCAGAACAATCCCCAGGGGCCGCATCCCAAGGCGCGCGCGACTTCGTAGGTGCAGCCGGATTGCTCGCGATAGGCGGCCCGGGCCAGCAGGTAGACGTAAGGGTAAAGCGCCAGCGACAGGACAAGGATCGCGGTCCAGAGCGACCGGGTTTGCGGAAACCAGTAGTCCCGCGCCGATGCCCAGCCGAAGGCCTGCCGGAGCATGGCCTGCAATGGACCCGCATAGTCCAGGAAATCGACAAGGGCGTATGCCCCGACATAAGCCGGAATCGCCAGCGGAAACAGCAAGGCGTAAGCCAGCCAGCCCCGCCCGGGAAAGCGGTACTGGCTGACAAGCCAGGCCGCACCCGTCCCCATCGCAGCGGTCAGGACCGCCACCCCCAGCATCAGGATCACGGTGGTCGCCAGATAGCGCGGCAGCACCGTGGCCATCAGATGCGGCCAGATGTTTTCAACCGGCGTCACGGCAATCCAGATGATCGAAAGGATCGGCGCAAGCACGATGCCCGCAACCAGCAGGGCCCCTGGCGTCCACAGATTGGGCCAGCGCCGAGGCGGGATCGAGTCAAGTTGACTGAAATGGTCGGTCATAGGAAATGGGGTTACAGGAAAGCCATTTGACTGTCCAGAAAACCCCGTATAGTGCGCCGAGAGGTCACGCCCGAAGCTCTGGCGCCGACCGGCAAAGCAAGGTCCGATGCGCATCGTCTATCACCTGGGTGCCCACTGCACCGACAAGGACCGCCTGGTCCGCTGTCTGTTGAAGAACCGCGGTGTGCTCGCGGAACAGGGGATCATCGTTCCGCCTCCCACCCGCTATCGCCAGCTGATGCGTGACACGGCGGCACAACTGCGCGGCCAACCCGCCTCGTATGAGACCCAGGCGCTCGTCCTCGAACAGATCATGGAGGAGCCCGCGGCCGAGCGTCTGGTCCTGTCCTGGGCAAGTTTCCTCAGCTTTCCGGATTTTGCCGTGCGCGGGACGCTTTACGGTGCGGCGGGCGAACGGGTCCGCGCCTTCACCCACATCTTTCCCGATATCGAAGCCGAGTTTCACCTTGCGATCCGCAATCCGGCCACCTTCCTGCCGACCCTGCGCGAGGCGGTCAGCCCGAAAGGGTCCGAAGACATCCTGACCAACCTCGATCCGCGCGGTCTGCGCTGGTCCGACATGATCCACCAGATCATGGGGCACAATCCGGGCGTGCCGATGACGGTCTGGTGCGACGAGGAAACCCCCCTGATCTGGCCCGAGGTCCTGCAGGCCGTCTCCGGCCATGCCCCCGGCACCGCCCTGGTGGACAGCGACGATGTGCTTACCATGATCATGTCCGACATCGGCATGAACCGGATGAAGGCCTATTGCGCCGAGCATCCGCCGAAATCGGTGTCACAGCGCCGCCGCATCGTGTCCGCGTTTCTTGAAAAGTTCGCCCGCCCCGACCAGGTCGAACAAGAGATCGACGTGCCCGGCTGGACCTCCGATCTGGTCGAGGAGCTGACCGAAAGCTACCTGCAGGACGTGGACCGCATCCGCCGGATTCCCGGCGTCACCGTGGTCGGGGCGTAGCGGTCAGCTCATCCCCAACGCGGTCTTGTAAAGCTCCAGCACCGCCTCTTCCTCGGCCAACTCGTCGGGCTTGCGCTTGCGCATCGCGACGACCTTGCGCATCACCCGCGTGTCGTACCCCCGGCCCTTCGCTTCGGCCATCAGCTCTTTCTGCTGGTCGGCCACGTCCTTCTTTTCCGATTCAAGCTGTTCGAACCGTTCAATGAACTGGCGCAACTCGTCGGCGGTCACGGCGTAGGGATCGTTCGCGTCGGCCATCTGGTCCTCGGGTGTTCGGGCTGCGTGATGCGGGTTCCTACCCTGCCCCGTCGGGCGGGATCAAGCGGGATCGGCAACTTGCCTGCGGATGACGAGGCGGCTAGACGGCACAGGTGGCAAAAGGGGAGGCATCGCGATGCAGGCCGTGATCTGGAGCGGGGCGGCACTGACGCTGATCGGCGTGGCGGGCCTCGGCTACTGCGTGGTCAAGGCGCTGCGGGCGCGACGCGCCGGACTGGATGACGCCGCGATGCGCGCCGCCCTGCAAGGCATTGTCACGCTGAACATGGCGGCACTTGGCGTCTCGGCTCTTGGCCTGATGCTGGTGGTCCTTGGAATCGCGCTTGGCTGAGGCGCTGCCGTTGGCAGTCCGACCGGCGGTTCAGATCGGCAGGTTGTCAAAGCCCTCTTCGACCTCTTCCTCGGTCTTCTCCTCGATCGCCGGTGCTACTGGAAGCATGGCGGCCAGGGCGTGCATCTCGGCCAGCAGGAGCTGGAGGCCCTGCGTCTGCATGGCAACGCCCTGGTCGATCAGTTCGAGCTCCTGACGGATCAGGTCGGCGGGGGTCTCGGGGGTCATCTTGCGCATCCCCGGCACAGGGGCGTCCAGGGCAGAGAGTCCAGCCGCGCCTCCGCGATCACCTCGCCGCAGCGCGCGCAGACGCCATAGCTGCCCTCCTCGATGCGGCGCAACGCGGCGTGGATCTGCGGGATCTCCACCAGGCCGGCAACAGCCGAGGCTTCCAGCACTTCATCACCCTCGCGTTCGGTGGCAAGGTCCTCCCAGTCGGGATTGTGATGCGAGTCAAGCTCTTCGTCGATCTGATGCAGCCTTGCCCCCAGCTCGACCAACCGGCCTTCAAGCATGGACTTGCGGGCGTCAAGCGACAGTCTTTCCGGTGCGGACATTGCATTCCCCTTCTTCTTGATTGATTTTCCCACACCACGGCCCTGCCCGCATTGACCCAAGTCAACTCTGCCGCTTTCGCATCAAGGCCGGAGCGAATATGGTCGAGGCAGCCATTCCAGCCGTTGGACCGCAGCAAGGACGCATCATGGACATCCGCCCGCTTACCCCCACCTATGCCGTGTCTCCGCAGATCGAGCCAGGCGACCTGCCGGCCGTGAAGGCGGCGGGCTACACCTGCATCATCGACAACCGACCGGATGGCGAGATCCCGCCCCACCTGCACGGGGCAGTGATGCAGCAGGCAGCCGAGGCGCTGGGGCTGACCTTCGTGGTCAACCCGGTGATCGGGGGAATGCTCACGATGGAGAATGTCGCGGCGCAAGGCGCGGCGATCACGGAGGCGACCGGCCCGGTGCTGGCCTATTGCGCAAGCGGCAACCGCAGCTCCATTGTCTGGGCGCTGGCCCTGGCCGGCACCCGCCCGGTGGACGAGCTTGTCGGGCTTCCCGCGCGGCACGGTTACCAGCTGGACCACCTGCGCCCGCAGATCGAAGCGCTCGCCAAGGGTTAGCGCTGGCGAAGGGTTAGCTGGCGAAGGGTTAGCGCCGGCAAGGGGCTGGACGTCGGGCTGGGCCTCAACCTGCGGCGCGCAGATCCTCGCCGGTTTCGGCGGGCGCCGCGCGCCATTGCGGCGGGGAAGGCCCGGCTGCCGGTTGCTGCGTGCCGTCCAGCACCTTCAGGGCCCGCATTCCCCGGTTCTGCCCAAGCCGCGCCCGCCCGACCCGTCGGCCTTCAGAGGTTTCGATCGACACCGCATCCAGTGCCGCCACCGGCAATTCCAGCACCTCGCCGACCTGCAGCGCCATGATCTGCCGGATGGGCAGCGTGATCCGCCCGATCACTGCATCCAGCCGACAGTCCACCTGCATCACCTGCGCTGCAAGCGAGGCGGTGAAATGCGGCGCCTCGTCCGCCTTGGTCCGGACCGGCACCACGCTTTCGCCGCGCCCGTCCGCGGGCAGGATCAGGATGACCTGCCCTTCGCGCCCGACCGGGCCAAGCGCCACCTCGCCCATGAGGACGCGGTAGGTTTCCTCCTCAAGCAAAAGTGCCAGCGGGCGCAGGTCTTCCAGGAAGGAGGCATAGCGGAACCCCCCCGCCCAGATCCGGTCCGCCTCCTCGGCCAGCGTGTCGTCCAGCCCCGTCAGGGCGCGGTCGATCACCCCTGCGACCATGGCCGCGTCGATCCGGGTCGGCTTGCGCAGCGGCGCGGGCTGGCCGGACAGACGGCCCAGCGTCTGCATCTCGATCAGGGCCGAGGTGACGGCCGGCGCAAGCAACATCACTCCAAGTCCACCCTGCGGCCCGTCCAACAGCGACACGAGCGCGCGGTCGGGGGCCAGGTCAAGCAGTTCGGCGACGCTTGCGCGCAAGACCTGCAGCTTGCGAAATTCCAGATCCAGCCCCATGGCATCGCGGGTGGCCCGTGCCAGTGCCAGCCGCCAGCCGCGGTCCGCGCCGGGTGCGCCATCGGCCTGCGGCTGCCGGGCGCGGTCGATCTTGCGGCGGATCACGTCGGTCATGCATCGGCCCCGGGGTTGCTGTCCGACCCTAGCGCCCGCGTCCCTACCAAAGCGTTAAGCCGCGAGCTTTTCCAGACGCAGGGGCACCGTCAGCCGGAACGCGGCCCCGCCCTGCCCCGGCAGGTAAGCCACCGATCCGCCAAGGTTCGTCATGATCTCGCGGCAGATCGCCAGACCCAGTCCCGCCCCCCCTGCACGGTTGGCATCGGTCAGGCGGGCGAACTTCTCGAAGATCAGCGACTGCGATTCCTTCGGGATGCCCTTGCCATTGTCGATGAAATCCACCGTCACCCGCCCGGCCCGCTGCCGCACCGCAATGCGCAGCTCGGGGTTCGCCGCATCGCAATACTTCCGCGCGTTCGAGATCAGGTTGATGAAGACCTGGGTCAGCCGGTCGGCATCGGTCTTGAGGTAGATCGCTTCCGAGGGCAAGTCGCGGTGCAGGGTGAAACTGCGCTCGGGCCGGGTTTCGCGCGCGGCGGTCAGCGCGGTGTCCAGCATCTGCTGGAGGCTCGCAAGGCCAAGGTTCAGCTGCACCGTGCCGTTTTCCAGCACGCTCAGGTCCAGAAGGTCGTCCAGCAACCGGGTCAGCCGCTTGGCCTCGTCGTGGATGATCCTGCCGTAGCGGGTGACCAGCTCCGCCGGCAGGTCACCTTCGGTCAGGATCTCGGAGAACGCGCGGATCGAGGTCATCGGCGTGCGCAGCTCATGGCTGATCTGGCTCAGGAAGGCGTCCTTCTGGATCGACAGCTGCATCAGCTTTTCATTCGCCTCGCGCAGCGCGCC
>JANPJZ010000142.1:0-12698 GCA_031425795.1 Rhodobacter sp.
ACTTCGACAAGGTCGACGAGGTTCTGGGGATGGACATCATCATCTGCACCAACGCGAAAAACGACACCGAAGCCAAGGCGCTGTTGAAGCATTTCAACATGCCCTTCACGTCGTAACCGCGAGGAACATAGATATGGCAAAGAAATCGATGGTGAACCGCGAAGTGAAGCGCGCCAAGCTGGTGAAGCAGCACGCTTCCAAGCGGGCCGCGCTCAAGGCGGTGATTTACGATCAGGCGAAACCGGTTGAGGATCGTTTCAAGGCGACGCTGAAACTGGCCGAGATGCCCCGCAACTCGTCGGCTGTGCGCATGCACAACCGCTGCCAGTTGACCGGCCGTCCGCGCGCCTATTACCGCAAGCTCAAGCTCAGCCGCATCATGCTGCGGGATCTCGCCTCGTTTGGCCAGATTCCCGGCATGGTCAAGTCAAGCTGGTAAGGAGGACCGGATATGATGATGAACGATCCTATCGGGGACATGCTTACCCGGATCCGCAACGCTCAGATGCGCGGCAAGTCTACGGTGAAGACCCCCGCCTCCACGCTGCGCGCCAGCGTGCTCGACGTGCTTTTGTCCGAAGGCTACATCCGCGGCTATGAAAAGGCCGACACGGACAACAAGCAGGGCGAATTCACGATCAGCCTCAAGTACTACGAGGGCGAGCCTGTGATCCGCGAAGTCAAACGCGTGTCAAAGCCCGGCCGTCGGGTCTATATGGGCGTCAAGGAAATCCCCTCGGTCCGCAACGGCCTGGGTGTCTCCATCGTCTCCACGCCGAAAGGCGTCATGTCGGATGCAAATGCACGCGCTGCCAATGTTGGCGGCGAAGTGCTTTGCACCGTATTCTAAGGGGGCCCTGATGTCTCGTATTGGCAGAAAACCCGTCACGCTCGTCAAGGGCACCTCGGCATCGGTCTCGGGCCAGACGATTGAAGTGAAGGGGCCGAAAGGCACCCGCAGCTTCACCGCTGGTGACGACGTCACCCTCACGGTCGAGGGCGACACCATCAAGGTCGCCCCGCGCGGCCTCTCGAAGCGTGCCCGCCAGCAGTGGGGCATGACCCGCTCGATGGTCGACAACCTGGTTGTCGGCGTCTCGACCGGCTTCAAGCAGGAAATGGAAATCCAGGGCGTCGGTTATCGCGCCGCCATGGCTGGAAATATCCTGAAGCTGTCGCTGGGTTACTCCCACGAAGTGAACTTCGATGTGCCGAAGGGCGTGACTGTCACGACCCCGAAGCAGACGGAGATCGTGATCGAGGGCATCGACCAGCAGCAGGTGGGCCAGGTGGCCGCGAACATCCGCGAATGGCGCGCGCCAGAGCCCTACAAGGGCAAGGGCATCCGCTACAAGGGTGAGTTCGTGTTCCGCAAGGAAGGCAAGAAGAAATAAGATGGCAAACAACAAGAGAGAACTGTTCCTCAAGCGCCGCATGCGCGTCCGGAACAAGATCAAGGCGACCTCGCATGGTCGTCTGCGCCTGTCGGTGCACCGGTCCTCGAAGAACATCAGCGTTCAGCTGATCGATGATGTGAAGGGCGTTACCGTCGCCGCTGCATCCTCGCTCGAAAAGGATCTGGGCGTCTTTGGCAAGAACAACGTCGAGGCCTCCGCGAAAGTGGGTGCCGCGATTGCCGAACGGGCCAAGAAGGCCGGGGTCGAGGAATGCTACTTCGACCGTGGCGGCTTCCTGTTCCACGGCAAGATCAAGGCGCTGGCCGATGCGGCCCGTGAAGGCGGCTTGAAGTTCTAAAAGCGGGCGGCGCATCCTTTCGAAAGGGTGGGCCGCCCCGATGATCCGGGGGCTGCCGCAGGGCGCCCACCAGGATTGGACAACTCCGGCGCCGATGCGCGCCACCAGTGAAGGAATGCCTCATGGCAGAACGTGACAATCGCGGCGGAAACCGGGGCGGCAATGACCGTCGCGACAACCGCCCGGAAGAGAACCCGGAATTCGCCGACCGTCTGGTCGCGATCAACCGTGTTTCGAAGACCGTCAAGGGTGGCAAGCGCTTCGGCTTCGCGGCTCTCGTCGTCGTCGGTGACCAGCGTGGTCGCGTCGGCTTCGGCAAGGGCAAGGCCAAGGAAGTGCCCGAGGCGATCCGCAAGGCGACCGAGCAGGCCAAGCGCAGCCTGATCCGGGTGCCGCTGAAGGACAGCCGCACGCTGCACCACGACATGGAAGGCCGCCACGGCGCCGGAAAAGTCGTGATGAGGACCGCAGTTGCAGGTACCGGCATCATCGCCGGCGGCCCGATGCGCGCCGTGTTCGAGATGCTGGGGATCCAGGACGTCGTCGCCAAATCCATCGGCTCGACCAACCCCTACAACATGATCCGCGCCACAATCGACGGGCTGAAGCACGAAACCTCGCCGCGCCTCGTGGCGTCGCGCCGTGGCAAGAAGGTCGCCGAGATCCTGCGCAAGCCGGAAACCGAAGCCGCCGCCACCGAAACCGTGGAGGGCTGATCATGACCGAGAAGAAAGTCCCAACCGGCAAGACCATCGTCGTCAAGCAGGTGGCCTCGGCCGCTCGCCGCCCGGCTGTCCAGACCGCGACCCTCAAGGGTCTTGGCCTGAACAAGATGAACCGCACCCGTGAACTGGAGGATACGCCCTCCGTCCGCGGCATGGTCAACAAGATCAGCCACCTCGTCGAGATCATCGAAGAGCGCGGCTAAGCCGCAAGGGTGGGTGCAAACCCGCCGCACCAGCAGCAAACGCCCCTGCGGAGACGCGGGGGCGTTTTGCCATGCGGACTTCCCTGGCGTTGACCTCGGGGCCGAAAATGAAACGCCCCGCCGGTTGGCGGGGCGCTGCACGTATCGGGCGGAAATGACGCTTACTTGTCGCGGTTCTCTTTCAGACGGCCGTCGTTCTTCGGGTCTTTCACCTGACCCTGGCCTTGCGATCCGCCGTCGTTGTCCTTCAAGCGCTGATCATTCTCCGGGTCCTGGACCTTGCCCTGACCGGACTGCTTCTGGTTGTTTGCCATGATGGTCTCCTCCACTTGGCTTGGCGTCGAGATGCTCGACTGTCGAGGCAGAAAGAACCTTTGCCTGGGTCTATTGTTCCGCTGGCTTTAACCGTGGCGAAGCGCGTTTTGGTTAACATATGGTAAACGGGATCGCGCAAGCCGTTGAGAGAAATAACGAAAATAAAATGTCCCTGCCCGGGACACCCCTTTCCCTTGCCAAGTCGCGGCACCTGCTGTAAGGCCCGCCAGTGGTCAATCATGGCCGCAAGAATCAAGAAAAGCCGCGTTCGCCCGTTTCGCTTCGGGGGCGTTTCCGGCAAGGAGAAGCGATATGAAACTGAATGAACTGGCCGACAACCCCGGCGCAGCCAAGAAACAGAAACGCGTTGCCCGCGGTCCCGGCTCGGGCAAGGGCAAGACCGCTGGTCGCGGGATCAAGGGTCAGAAGTCCCGTTCGGGCGTGGCCATCGGCGGATACGAAGGCGGCCAGATGCCGCTGTATCGCCGCCTGCCCAAGCGCGGCTTCAACAAGCCGAACCGTCTGGAATACGCCGTCGTGAACCTCGGCCTGATCGAGAAGTTCATCGCCGCCGGCAAGCTCGACGCCTCGGCCGAGATCACCGAGGACGCGCTGATTGCCGCCGGCCTGACCGCGACCAAGCACGACGGTATCCGCGTGCTGAACAAGGGTGCGATCTCGACGAAGATCACGCTCGTCGTGACCGGCGCCTCGGCCGCCGCGATCGAGGCTGTGGCCGCAGCAGGCGGCAGCCTGACGCTCCTGCCGCAGCCCGAGCCCTATGGGAAGTCGAAGCGCAAAGCGCAGTAGGCACGGGATAAGGGCCGGATAAGGGATTGTGAGCGGCCGTAAGGTCGCTTACATCAACCTCAGTTTTCCCGCGCCGCCAACCGGAGAACGGTGTGGCGGCGCTTGGCTTGAAAGAGACCTGACATGGCATCTGCTGCAGAGCAAATGGCGGCAAACCTGAGCTGGGGCGCGCTTGGCAAGGCGACTGACCTGCGCCAGCGCATCTTCTTCACCATCGGCCTTTTGATCGTCTACCGGCTGGGCACCTACATCCCCGTCCCAGGCATCGACGGCGACGCGCTGCGGGATGTGATGGCACAGGTCAGCCAGGGGATCGGCGGGATGCTGAACCTCTTCACCGGCGGCGCGATCAGCCGGATGGGGATCTTCGCGCTTGGCATCATGCCCTACATCAGCGCCTCGATCATCGTGCAGCTTCTGGCCACGATGTACGGCCCCTGGCAGCAGCTTCGCAAGGAAGGTGAGCAGGGCCGCAAGAAGCTCAACCAGTACACCCGCTATGGCACCGTCGCGCTTGCGATCCTGCAGGGCTACGGCATTGCCGTGTCGATCCAGGGGGGCGGGCTGGCCCATAACCCCGGTCTGTTCTTCATTGCCTCCTGCGTGATCACGCTGGTCGGCGGCACCATGTTCCTCATGTGGCTGGGCGAGCAGATTACCAGCCGCGGCATCGGCAACGGCATCTCGCTCATCATCTTCGTCGGCATCGTGGCCGAGATCCCGGCCGCCATCGCGCAGTTCTTTGCCCAAGGCCGGTCGGGTGCGCTGTCAACCCCGGTGATCCTTGGCGTCATCGTGATGGTCATCGGCGTCATCACCTTCGTCGTCTTCATGGAGCGCGCCCTGCGCAAGATCAGCATCCTTTATCCACGGCGTCAGGTCGGGATGAAGGTCTATGAGGGCGGGTCTTCGCATCTGCCGATCAAGGTGAACCCGGCGGGCGTGATCCCGGCGATCTTCGCCTCGTCGATCCTGCTTCTCCCGACCACCATCAGCACCTTCTCGGGCAGCGGGACCAACCCGGTCATGTCCTGGCTGGCGGCGAACCTCGGCTACGGCCAGCCGCTGCACCTGCTGTTTCTTGCCGCGATGATCGTGTTCTTCAGTTACTTTTACACGCTGAACGTCAGCTTCAAGGTCGACGACGTGGCAGAGAACCTGAAAAGCCAAAGCGCATCGGTCCCCGGCATCCGGCCTGGCAAGAAGACCGAGGAGTATCTTGAGTATGTGGTCAATCGCATCCTCGTGCTCGGATCGGCCTATCTGGCCGCGGTCTGCCTTCTGCCTGAAGTGCTGATCGCCGAACTTGGCATCCCGTTCTACTTCGGCGGCACGTCGGTGCTCATTGTCGTGTCGGTGACAATGGACACGATCCAGCAGGTCCAGTCGCACCTTCTGGCGCACCAGTATGAGTCGCTGATCGAGAAGTCCCAGCTGCGGGGTCGCAAACGGACCGGCCCGCCCAAGGCCCCCGCGCGGCGCTGATCCATGGCGAACATCATCCTTCTTGGTCCGCCGGGTGCGGGCAAGGGCACGCAGGCCAAGCGGCTGGAAGAGGCACGCGGCATGGTCCAGCTGTCCACCGGTGACATGCTGAAGGAAGCCATCGCCAAGGGTACCGCCCTCGGACGCCAGGTCGAAGGCATCATGGCCCGGGGCGAGCTTGTCACGGATGAGATCGTGATTGGTCTGATCGAGGCCAAGATGGGAAGCGGCCCGTCGGGCGGCTTCATCTTCGACGGCTTTCCGCGCACGTTGAAGCAGGCAGACGCCCTTGGCGCGCTTCTGAGCCGGATGGGGCAAAGTCTGGATGCGGTGGTCGAGATGCAGGTTGACGACGCGGTCTTGGTCGCCCGGGTCACGGGGCGCTACACCTGCGGCAGTTGCGGCGCGGTCTACCATGACGAGACGCATCCCACGAAGGTGGACGGGGTCTGCGATGCCTGTGGCAGCACGAACCTGAAGCGGCGACCCGATGACAACGCGGACACGCTGAAGACCCGTCTGATGGAATATTACAAGAAGACCTCGCCCCTGATCGGCTATTACTATTGCAAGGGGCAGCTTTCCGCCGTGGACGGGCTGGCCGACGTCGAGGCCGTCGCCGGTGCGATCACCAAGGTTCTTGACAAAGCCTGAATAACTTCCGAGCCGCCCTTGACGGCCCCGGCAAAAGCCCCTAATGCACGGCGTCCCGCGGTGGAATCGCCATGCGGGCCTTCCTTATTGGAAGTTCGGTTCGTCAGGGGCACACCCCGGGCGGAGTTGTGAAAAAAGGTTCTGGCACTACGGAACCGCAACAGAAAAGGACGAAACGTTTGGCACGTATTGCTGGCGTCAACATTCCGACCGCGAAACGGGTTCCGATCGCGCTTACCTACATCACCGGCATTGGTCCGCACACCGCAGAGAACATCTGCGCCGCGCTGAACATCGATCGTGCCCGTCGTGTGAATCAGCTGAACGACAGCGAAGTGCTGGCGATCCGCGAATACATCGACGCGAACCTCACGGTTGAAGGCGACCTGCGCCGCGAAACCACGATGAACATCAAGCGTCTGATGGATCTTGGCTGCTACCGCGGCCTGCGTCACCGCAAGGGCCTGCCGGTCCGCGGCCAGCGCACCCACACGAACGCTCGCACCCGCAAAGGCCCCGCAAAGGCCATTGCCGGCAAGAAGAAATAAGGGGGCCCGGATATGGCACGCGATACCAAGGCTTCCCGCACCAAGAAGAAAGAGCGCAAGAACATCGCCGCTGGCGTGGTTCACGTTAACTCTTCTTTCAACAACACCAAGATCCTGATCTCGGACGTTCAGGGCAATGCGATTTCCTGGTCGTCTTCGGGCACCATGGGCTTCAAGGGCTCGCGCAAGTCGACGCCCTATGCCGCCCAGATGGCTGCCGAAGATGCGGCCCGCAAGGCGCAAGAGCATGGCATGAAGACCGTTGAGGTCGAAGTGCAGGGTCCCGGTTCAGGCCGCGAATCCGCGCTGCGCGCGCTGGCCGCCGTGGGTCTGAACATCACCTCGATCCGCGACGTGACGCCCCTGGCGCACAACGGCTGCCGTCCGCCGAAGCGCCGCCGCGTCTGATGCAATTTTAATGGCCGGGCCGTGGGGGCACATCCCTCGCGGCCCGGTTTTCGTCGTTTTCGATCCTCGGGCGTTCCGCTGCTTCGGACATCGGCAGGGAACAAGAATAGGGGCTTCAGTATGATCCACAAGAACTGGCAAGAACTCATCAAGCCAACGCAGCTTGTCGTGAAGGCGGGGGCAGATGCCGCCCGCACCGCGACCGTGATCGCCGAACCGCTGGAGCGGGGCTTTGGCCTCACCCTCGGCAACGCGCTGCGCCGGGTTCTGATGAGCTCGCTGCAAGGCGCGGCCATCACCTCGATCCAGATCGACAACGTGCTGCACGAGTTTTCCAGCGTGGCCGGCGTGCGTGAGGACGTCACCGACATCGTGCTGAACCTCAAGGGCGTCAGCATCAAGATGGAAGTCGAAGGGCCGAAGCGCCTGTCGATCTCGGCCAAGGGGCCGGGCGTCGTGACGGCTGGCGACATCTCGGAGAGCAACGGCATCGAGATCCTGAACAAGGATCACGTGATCTGCCACCTTGACGACGGCGCCGATGTCTTCATGGAACTGACGGTCAACACCGGCAAGGGCTATGTCGCGGCTGACAAGAACCGTCCGGAAGATGCGCCGATCGGCCTGATCCCGATCGATGCGATCTATTCGCCGGTGAAGAAGGTCAGCTACGAAGTTACCCCGACCCGTGAGGGCCAGGTGCTGGACTATGACAAGCTGACCATGAAGATCGAGACCGATGGCAGCCTGACGCCAGACGACGCCGTGGCCTATGCCGCGCGCATCCTGCAGGACCAGCTGTCGATCTTCGTGAACTTCGACGAGCCGGAATCGGCCAAGCTGGGCGAAGTGGATTCGGGCCTCGAATTCAACCCGCTGCTGCTCAAGAAGGTCGACGAGCTGGAGCTTTCGGTCCGTTCGGCGAACTGCCTGAAGAACGACAATATCGTCTACATCGGCGATCTGATCCAGAAGACCGAAGCCGAAATGCTGCGCACCCCGAACTTCGGCCGCAAGTCCTTGAACGAGATCAAGGAAGTGCTTTCGGGCATGGGTCTGCACCTTGGCATGGACGTCGAGGACTGGCCGCCGGAGAACATCGAAGACCTGGCCAAGCGTTTCGAAGACCAGTTCTGAGAACAGGGGTGGGCTGGGGCCCACCCTTCCAAAATGCCCGCCCGTGCGGGGAATGACTGGCGCAAGCCCAAGGTGAGCGGGACCACACGTAGGACCCGCCGGACAAAGCAAAACACGCGTTAGGAGAGAGAAAATGCGTCACTCAAGCGGCTACCGCAAACTGAACCGCACCCACGAACACCGCAAGGCGATGTTCGCGAACATGTGCGGCTCGCTCATCGAGCATGAGCAGATCAAGACCACCCTGCCGAAGGCCAAGGAACTGCGCCCGATCATCGAGAAGCTGATCACGCTGGCCAAGCGCGGCGACCTGCACGCCCGCCGTCAGGCCCACTCTCAGCTGAAGCAGGACATGCACACCGCCCGCCTGTTCGAGATCCTGGGGCCGCGCTACAAGGACCGTCAGGGTGGCTACGTCCGGGTGCTGAAGGCCGGCTTCCGCTATGGCGACATGGCTCCGATGGCGATCATCGAATTCGTGGACCGCGACCCGAAAGCAAAGGGCGCAGCCGACCACGCCCGCACGGAAGCCGCCGAAGGCTGAGCTTGCCCGAGCGAGATTGACCTGAAGAAAGCCCGCCTTCGCAGCGGGTTTTTTTTATTGCAGTCGAGTCGTCAGAAAAGGGTCTTGACGTGCGCTCTCCCCCGGTCAAACAACTGGCGGGAATTCTATCGAACGTCTATGGTTGAAAAACTCCCCGCGGAGGAAGCCAGAAGTTGCTCGCACAGAGTAAGAGATTGACCCAGTTGTATGATGAGCTGAACCAACTGGCGCCGCATGGCTACGCTGTAGGCCTGCATATCCGCTTTGCAACGCCACTGGTGTACCATAGCCAATACCCGGCCAAGTGGGTCGAATATTACAACGCGAATTCCTACTATTTGCGCGATCCGATGGTTTTCTGGGGCATCGGCACCACCGGCACCCGGAGATGGAGTGAGATCCCGCTCCCTGACCCGTTCGGTTTGTTGATCAAGGCGCGTTCATTCGGCATGAACTTTGGTGCGGTGTCGTCCTACGGACCCATCACGTCGCGATCGATGACGGGTATCTGCCGTACGGACCGAGAATTCGATGACGGTGAACTGGAGGCGCTGGCAGATATCACTGCCCGCCTGCATATCGCGGCCAAGCCGCCGTCGGAACTGACCAGGGCCCAGATCGAGGCTTTGGAATGCGTTGCAAATGGGGACCGTCACGCTGCGGCTGCCGCGAAGCTTGGGATTTCGGAAAGTGCCTTCAAGGCGCGGCTTCAGTCCGCACGGGTTCGCCTTGAGGCACGTACGACCTCCGAAGCGCTGAAAAAGGCGCGAGAGTATCGCATGCTCTAAACGTGGGCGGCTTCCTCTGACCGGTTTTTGAACCCCAGAAGGAGAGTAGCTATGGAAGTTACAACGCTGTCTTACGAAAATCTGCACAATCACGGCGAGCTGTTCGCGAACATGTTCCGCGCGCGGCACCGTGCCTTCATTCAGCAGAACAAATGGGACCTGCCCGAGGCCAACGGGATGGAGTTCGACCAGTACGACACTCCGGCCAGCCGCTGGCTTGCCGTGCACGAGAATGGCGAGGTGTTGGCCGGCATCCGCCTGACGCCGACAACCCATCGCTGTGGGATCTATTCCTACATGATCCGGGACGCGCAGAAGGGATTGCTGGAAAGCATCCCGACCAACCTGCTCTATGGTCCCGCGCCAATCGGCGAACATATCTGGGAAAGCAGCCGGGTCTTCGTGTCGGAACAGGTTCCTGCCAGCCAACGCATGCGCGTTCAGATGCAGTTGCGCCATGAGATGGTGGTCTCGGCACGGGCGCTTGGGGCCACGTCGGTGCTTGGCCTGATCCCGGAAATCTCACGCCGCCTGGGGCGCCGGGTTGGTCTGGACTGTGAACCCGCAGGCCCGATCATGGATATCGGCGGGCTGGATTGCGTGTGCGTGACCATCAACATGGCAAACAAGATGAATTGATCAGCTGACCGGTCTGCGGCCCGCCGCAGACCGCAGAGCACCGCAGTCCTAAGGGCTTGGGCAAATGCCTGCGCCACTTGGTGTGTCTTCCCGCTTTTGCTTGGCTCCAAGCGGCACTAGACTGCGCCATGGCCGATCTTTTCGACACCATCGCATCCTCCCCCGCGCAGGGACCGCGCCCTCTGGCGGACCGCTTGCGTCCCCGGGGTCTGTCCGAGGTCATCGGCCAGGAAAAGGTCCTGTCGCCCGAGGGACCGCTGGGTGCCATGCTGACGGCGGGATCCTTGTCTTCCCTGATACTCTGGGGGCCGCCCGGTGTGGGCAAGACCACCATCGCCCGGCTTCTGGCCGCCGAGACCGACCTCCACTTCATCCAGATCAGCGCGATCTTCACCGGCGTGCCGGACCTGCGCAAGGTGTTCGAGGCGGCGAAGATCCGGCGGCAGAACGGGCAGGGGACGCTGCTTTTCGTCGATGAGATCCACCGCTTCAACAAGGCGCAGCAGGACGGTTTTCTTCCCTACATGGAGGACGGCACGATCCTTCTGGTCGGGGCCACCACCGAAAACCCCAGTTTCGAGCTGAATGCAGCACTTCTGTCCCGCGCCCAGGTCATCACGCTGGAGCGGCTGTCCCTCGCGGATCTGGAGCGCCTGGCCCAGCGGGCGGAACAGGAAATGGGCCGCGCGCTGCCCCTGAAGGGCGAAGCGCGCGAGGCGCTTCTGGAGATGGCTGATGGCGATGGCCGCGCGCTCCTGAACCTCGTCGAACAGGTCGCGGCCTGGAAACTGGACGCCAACCTTGACCGTGAGCAGTTGGCCACCCGGCTGATGCGACGGGCGGCAAAATACGACAAGTCCGGGGAAGAGCATTACAACCTGATCTCCGCTCTGCACAAATCCGTGCGCGGCAGCGACCCGGACGCAGCGCTTTACTGGTTCGCCCGGATGCTGGAGGGTGGCGAAGACCCGCGCTTCCTTGCCCGCCGGATCACCCGCATGGCGGTGGAGGACATCGGCCTTGCGGATCCGCAGGCCGAGGCGATCTGTCTGGACGGCTGGCAGACCTACGAACGCCTCGGCAGCCCGGAGGGTGAACTCGCGCTTGCACAGGCCGTCGTCTACCTCGCACTCGCGCCCAAATCGAACGCCGTCTACACGGCCTACAAGGCCGCACGGGCTGCAGCACGCGAAACCGGCAGCCAGCCACCGCCGAAGCACATCATGAACGCGCCGACCCGGATGATGAAGGACATGGGCTTTGGTGCGGGCTATGACTATGACCACGACGCCGAGGACGGCTTTTCCGGCCAGAACTACTTTCCCGAAAGCATGAAACGCCCGGTGTTCTACACGCCGCCCGAACGCGGGTTCGAGCGTGAGTTGAAAAAGCGCATCGACTACTTCGCCAAGCTGCGCGCCAAGCGTCAGGACGGCTAAAGATAGGGCGTCACCAGATCGCGAAACCGCCGCCACTGGGTGCCTTTGACTGCGGCCAGGTCTGCCGGGTCAGGCGTCCAGTCGATGCCGCTGAAATCCGGCCCCAGATGCACCGGAAGAATCTGTTGCATAAAGCCGAAGCGGTCGCTCGCCGCCCGGCGGATCACCACGGTCGGAATGCCCGACGCCATCGCCGGTGCCGCCGCGTGGTGCAGCGAGGTGACGACCAGCATCGCCTGCCGCCGGTAGCGCGCCAGCAGCTGTGCCGCAATCCGCTCGTTCCCGTCCATCGCGGCCTGTGACAGCGGCAGTTCCGTCATCATCCGGCGCTGAAAGACAAAGTCGGCGCGGGCCAGCAACTCCTCGGGCATCGCCCGCAGCGCCTCCGGGGGGACGGCGCTGGCGCCGTTGCCGGTAATGATCAGCACCCGGGCCGTGTCGAACATCGGCACGGTCTTCCGCTCGGCCAAAGAGAAAGTCAGACACCCGCTGACGTCCGATGGAGCGCCGATCGCGCGCAGGCGCTCGGCCGTGGCGGGGTCACGGCAGCCGATGTGGCCCTGCCGCCGCAGCCAGTCCTGATGGGCCGTGATGACATCGGCGCCCGCGTGAAACCCGATCCAGATCGGAGTGATCCTGTCTGAAAGCGGCAGGCAGTTGCCGTGGAACACGGCATTCATCGGCAGCACGACCGGGGGGCCGTCATAGGTCCGCAGCGTGTCGCGGTCGACGCGGACGATCCGGTCCGCCGGCACGCCAAGCCGTTTGTACAGCTGCCGCACCGCCAGGGTCTGCATGTTGTCGCCCAGATTGGCCGAAAACGTGCCGCCCTTCTGGAAGGATCGCAGCTTCATTCCGGAATTGTCGTAGGAAAACCCCAGAACGCCGAACTGCATGGCCCCTCCAAGGCCGCAGATTGACGAATCGAGGGGAGAGGGTCAAGGACGGGGAATGACCGCCACACTTCTCCTTGTCGCTGCAGGCGGCGCAATCGGCTCGGCCCTGCGCTACCTTGCGGTGCATGCCATCGGCGCACCTCTGGCGACACTTGCCGTCAACGTGTTTGGCAGCTTTGCCATCGGCGTGCTTTACGTGGTGTTCGCCTCACGGTCGCAAGCATCGCTTTTCCTCATGACCGGGATCCTTGGCGGCTTCACCACGTTCTCGGCCTTCTCTCTCGATACGCTCAAGCTGATCGAGGGCGGCCAGTCCCTTCAGGCCGTTGCCTATGTCGCGGGGTCCGTGGGT
>JANPJZ010000143.1:0-40008 GCA_031425795.1 Rhodobacter sp.
TCAAGCCGTAATTGTTTGGTTGATTATTTCCGCTAACGGACCGGCACCACCTCGGGATCGGCCATTCGAAAGACCAGTGTGATTGTAAAGCAACGAAACAGTAGAGGAAGAAGCGACCAATGGCCGGTACTGCAATACGACCCTTGATCGGCTGGGACCTTCGCAGAGCGGCTGGCAAGGTGATGGTTCTGGATCTACACATGGCTGCTGGTGATGAGGAGCGCGGAGCGGTCTTGGATGGTTCCATGCTGCCAGTAAGCCTTACTAAGGCTATGCTGACCCCTGAACAATGCCTCGTTTTGTCCGAGGAGCTTATGCGCCAAGCTCTGATCATGATGGCCCAGGGTGACCACCCAAGAGCTGGGGCTGCCGTTAAGGCGCTTGAGAAGGCATCTTCCAGAGACAGGGGTGGAGTCCAAAGGTGAGGAGCAATGCCCTTGCGCAGTCTGATATCAGTCGCGTCTGTACCAACCGGGATTCCAACTGGGAGTTGGCCGTAATGATATCAATTAGTTAGCAGGTGGAGAAGGTTGGATATCAGTCGCGTTTCCTCCGCCAATTACCCTTAACTTCGCGACTCATGCGTTCTGGCAGGGAATTTCCCCTTCCTTCCGGCGGCTTTGCCTGGGGCAGAGCCGCAGAGACGCCACGGCCCTTTCCTGAGTGCGTTTACAGCTCCTTGCGTTCTGGGGGCCTGCTGCTGGCCTTGACGCAGATCTTGCTTCAATACCGATCCGAAAAATGTTATGCTTACGCATTATCTGAGCGGTCCCTGGCTATGGGGGTTTCAATGGCTCAATTTGTTTTGATGTTCTATTTTTAAGCTTCGGTAGTGCGCCTTTACCGGCATGCGTGGCTACGCCGGCCCAGTCTCCTTCGGCGCTTCATTGCTGCACCCTGGCGACGGGCCAGGTGTGCTGCGCGCAAGTGCTTGACCCGTCCGGAACCGTCGCCGGATGCGGGTGCCGGCCATGAGGATGCAGCGTGCCGTAGTCTCGCTGATCCTTGCCTTTGCAGCCGGAGTGGCGTCTGCGCAGAGCGGGTTCAACGTGCAGGGCGAAGTCCGCGACGCTGCCTATCCGAGTGCCCCGCGATTCCCGGCACCCCTGGTCACAATCTTGGTCAAGCGACCCAATGTGGATGCCTATGTGGGAAGCTTGAACGCCGATGTGACGACGGAGCAGGGAGCGTACGTGTTCGAGAAGTTCATCGGCACCTTCCATCTCTCGAGTCACTGGGCAATCATAAACGTGCAGGCGGGCGAGGACGGAGAGTATGTCCTTCCTGACCCGGGTTCTGCCCGAGTCGAACTAACCCCGGAACGGATTGGCGGGCCGGCCTTCAGCTTCGCTATCAACCTGCGCCACCGTTCCGAGATTGCCGAAGGCTACCGCCGCAGCGTGCTTGATGCGCTGCGGTCGCCTGAGATTACCCCCGACCTGCTGGAAGGCGCAAACAACGCCGCGCTGAGCGCAGTGGAACTGGACCCCACTCTGAACAACTTCCTTCTGGTGGTCCGGGTCACGGACGCTGCGATCCGGCGCGACTTGCAGGACCTTGGCGGTGTGATCCTCGACCCCGAGACCTTGACCCTTTACGACGGGTTTCAGGCTTTGTCGCCCGACGACCGCTGGAAGGTGCTTTCGCAGTTCCTCGACACGCTTTCGCGGTCCGAGAGCACCCGCAGCGCGGCGATTGCCGCAGGGACGGCAATGCTCGACAGCCTGCCCCTTGACGACGACGAGGCGCTGGCGCGGCTGCGCATCGTGCATGTCTTTCTGACGATGTCGCGGCTTTACGCCGAGGAGGGCGACTGCATGTCACTCGCCGCAAACGCGGATCGGGGCATCGACCTTGCCGACCGGCTGCGCATGGACTGGAGCAGTCGCCGCACCCTTCTGCTGGACTGGGCGGATTGTCTGGAGCGCCTGAGCGGGGCCGGCGCTGGCCAGGCGGAAGAGGCGTATATTGCCGAGGCTGCCGCGAACGCCGGCTTGCGCCGGCTTTGGACCGATTTCGCCGAGGCCGGCGCCTCGGCCGAGGAGACGGTGGCGCTTTCGACCGTTGATTCCGACCAGCGTCTGCGCGCCCTTGTCGAACGCGCCAGGGCGATCCGCGACCACGAGTGACCGACCGCAGAAAGGGACAGGGCGATGACCGACACATCGGGAGCAAGCGGGGGGCAACGGGCCGCCCCGAAGCGGGGCAGGGCCACACATGTGGGTCTGGACCAGACCACGAAACGCTTTGTGGTGTACGTTACCGTCATCGTCAGTTCGCTGATTGCTCTTCTGATCATCACGACCGTCGCCTTCATGCCAGTGTTCCGGCAGGGCTACACCATCCCCGAGACCCTGCAGAACTGGGGAGGGCTGATCATCGGGTTCTACTTCGGATCGTTCGTGTCGCTGCTCAAGGACTGGTCACGGGAGAGTGTCGACGTCTACCGGGACGGGGAATGAGTGCCCGTGCCCTTGTCCTCGCGGGCTTGATCGCGGCCCTGGCCTTGCCGGTCGAGGCCGAGCCATTGGTCGTGCCCTACGAAGACGGCTACCTGCCGTTCTCGGCAACCCTGGCCGACGGCACGCCAGATGGCTTCAACATCGCGGTGGCGCGCGAAGTCGCGGCTTTGATGGGTGGCGAGCCGGTCTTCGTCGCCACGGACTTCGACACGATCCAGTTCGGAGACTGGCCCGAGGATTGGGCCTTTTCCGTCGCCTCTATGTCACAAAGCCCGGCCCGCGCTGACGAGTTCCTGTTCGTCGGACCATACTATTTCGACCAGGTCGTCCTGGTGGCGCGCAAGGGAACAGGCGATTTCGATGCGGGACGCTTCGACGGCAAGCGCTTTGCGGTCTGTCAGGGCTGCATCTACGGCCTCTACATTGCCGGCGGCGCGTCGCTGTCCTTGGACGGCGCGGCGGTCGAGTCACCGCTGGGCTTGGTCAGCATCCTGGTTTACCCATCGGATCTCGACGTCCTGCGCGCTCTGGGTGAGGCAGATCCGCCCGAAGCGGACTACGGAATGACCAGCATCTTCCACGCCCTGTATTATGAAAGCCGGGACTTTCCGATCGAACACGGACCCACGCCGGTCTTTACCGAGCCGCTGTGGATCGTGGTGCCACGGGGCCGGGAGGCCTTTGCAGCGCGGGTCGAGGCGGCGCTGGACGACCTGCGCCTGAGCGGGCGGCTGGCCGAGCTTTCGCGCGACTATCTTGGTGGCGATTATACCAAAGCAGCGGGGCTGCCCGGTCAGTGAGCGCAGCGCCGCTTGCACAGCGTCATTTCTCGATCCAGTCCCGAACGATCAAGGTTCGGTCGACCAGAATACCGCCAACCATAAGCGATTTGCCCACAAGATCATCCAATGCGCTTCGACCAAAGGAGGGCTCGTTCTGCAGGCGCAAGGTATAGCGCAGGCCGTCGCTGGTTTCGAGAACCACCGTGGGTCGGGCGCTTTTTGACCCGGCGTCGACAAGGTCGCGCAGGACAAGGCCGGTCAGCTGGACCTCGCGTTCTTCCATTCAGCGGCTTTCGCACTCTTCGATCAGAAAGACGGACTCGCCCAACATATGACCGACTACAGCCCTGCACGAAGAGAAAAGCGCGCGCCCCGCTTCGTCTACGCATGGTGTCTCATCCATGACAATCGCGACGTGGCGGCGGACATCGAAGGTCTTGATCGTCGCGCGGATGCTGGACCCGCCGGACACGGCAAACACCTTGGGCTCTTTGTGAAAACCAAGGGCGCGAGTCCGTGCGACGAACTGGGCCAAAGCCCCGCCAGGAACCTGTCGACGACCTCCAAGCTTCGTTGCGGAGGATGCGGCGGCCCTGCCTTCGCTGTCCAGCACGAGGCGACGATACTTCCGCTCGCTCAGCTCGGCTTCGGGACCCAGCCGGATGGTCTTTGGCATGATCTCGGCATCCGCGATCGCAACGCCTGCCGGCTGAGCATCAACGGGGGTCACCGGGTGCAGCGATGGGTCTCCCAGCAGCTGGAACTGCGCAAGTGTTTTCAGGTTCAGGTGGTTCGACATGACCTGGTTGCGCACAAAAGTCTGTCTCGCCTGCAACATCGCTCTGCCGGTCGAGGCACCTGCGAGGATCTCTTGCAGGAAGTACTGCGCCATGAGGTCGGCCTGCCCGTTGCTGGCAGCTGGCCCGTAGGAAATGTTGGTCGAGCCCATCACCGCGCAAGCGCCCTTCCAAAGGTAGGTGAGGCATAGCGGCGGATGGGTCTGTGACAGTGTGTAATCATACAGATTTGCGCCATAGCAGCATTCCGCTGCAATCACGGCACCGGCCTGGATGTTGACCGGCGCAAAGCCGGGCGTTTCCATCGCGATGGGAAAACGGCCTGCTTTCTCGCCGTAAAAACGCCAGTCATTGACCGCCCCGTGACAGTTGATGAGATGCACCAATCGGGACATTGCAGGGTCGATCGTCGGATGGGCGTCTGCAGGAGACAAGAGCAGCGCTCCATGTCCACCGAACACGTTGTTCAGACTAAGCTGCGTGGACACCATCCATTTGTCGGCGCTGATTGCGAAGTAGCTGGCCAGGTCTTCCTTCTTCAGGGATTTGTGGTTGATGCTCGCGTCGATAAGCGCGATCAACCGTGCCGCATTCTTTTCGCCGCGGGCGGCGGGCAGACGCCCGACGACACGCGCCACGGCAAGAAAGGCTGACGCCTGCCTGCTGAACCCGGCGGGCGAGGCATAGGGCAGGTCACTGTCCGTTGTCGTGTCGAGGTCGGTAACTCCGGGAATGCGATGCAGGGCGATATGCGGCACCACATCCGGGCCGTCGAGCAGCATGATGTAGTCAGGCTGATGCGCCGCATGAATTGCATCCACGGCAGCTTTGGCACCTGTCTCGTCCGTTGGCCCCAGGACAACAGTCGCACCGATTGCTGTCATTGATGCCATATCCGACAGGTCAAAGATCAAGGTCGTCAACCCGCGCTTCTTGTCGGCAGCAATCAGCCGTTGCAGCGCCTTGTCGATCTGGGTCGATCCAGGGTGGCCATACTTGCCGACAAGTGCGGCTTTATTGGTAATTACGGCCTTAACGGAAGAAATCGCCATCGTCAGAGTCCCCTGCGAATACGGGCGTTGTCAGAATATCGGGGGTCAGAATGAAATTGCCCCGCCAGACGGGCGGGGCAGAAGACAATTGCCTCAGGCGGTAAGGTCCAGGGGCGTCAGTTGCGGGTCAAGGCCAAGGTTGATGATGCCCTTCAGCGTGAATTCGCCGGTGTCGAGCTCCGCCTGTGTCGGCGGGTTGGTGATCACGCTGTCGGTCGCGAACTTCGCCATGTTGCTGAGCGTCTCGGCCACGATGCGCGTGCCGACCGGCCCAAGGTGCTGACCGTCGGCTCCGGCCGGATCACCGGCTTCTGCAAGAATGTAGAACCACAGGGGCGTGCGCGACAGCAGGCCCGCCTCCTCGATCGCCTTTCCGATACCTGTCGGAGTGGCGGCGCGCAGCACATCGACGGATAGGGGAGGAAGGCCGAGCTTTGCCGCAACTGCCTGTCCGGTGGGCAAGCCCAAAAGATAGCCGCGCAACAGGTTCCGCGCTGCCAGATGCGCCATGATGCTGATCATGGGCATGCCCTGGAAATCGCGCAGCAGGCCCAGCTCGGGCGTGAGGTTCGCATCGATCCGGCGTGCGGGGTTGATGGAAGCCGGATTGTCATTTGTCCCGAAGAACCGGTGCCAGTCGATCACCCAGTTGTCGGGCAACGAGGCGAACTCGAAGTCCGGCCCATTCCCCGGCTGCAGATCGCCGGACAGTGCGGTGAAGGTGAAGAAGAAGTTGAAGCCGGCAGGATCGAACGTGGTGTTGTGCGAATATGCCCCCCGGATCATGGAATGGCCAAACCGATAGGCCGCTACGGCGAACTCGATCGGAATGAAGAGGTCGTCCTTGGAATTCACCTTCCAGACCTTTGCACCATACTGCAGGACGTCATCCACGGTCGCCTTGTGGCCAATCCTGGGCAAGAAGTCATGGAGCACGGCCCACTGGTAGCGCCGACGGATGGCGGTCTGAGCTTCCGCTGCCGTGAGACCGCCACGGACCTTTGCATTGAAGGCGCGCAGAAAGCCGACATGGGTTTGCGCCACCAGCAGGTTTTCATCGTTGCGCGGGTCACCGATCAGGGCCTGCCGGTCAGCCTCCTGTTCCTCGGGGGTCGATGCATTCACGATCATCGGCTTGCGCGGCAGATCGTGGCTCTTGTCGGCCGTCGGGATCGAGCCAAACGGGGCAGGAGCCACCTGTCCCAATGCCATGGTGCCGTCAGGCTGCACCGTCTGCGCCGCCAAACCTTCAAAGAGGCTGTCGAGATCCAGCGGTGCTGTCCGTGCATTAGAGATCAGTCTCACGACATCTGCCGCAGGAACTGGGGCAAAGCTTGCCGCCTCGATCGGATCCGGCCCGGCTGGTGGCTGCAATGACGCGTCGAAGACCGTCTTGGTAATGTCATGGTCGATGAACTGACCGAAGTAGGTGTAGGCGGCCGGA
This sequence comes from Rhodobacter sp., assembly GCA_031425795.1. GTDB lineage: Bacteria > Pseudomonadota > Alphaproteobacteria > Rhodobacterales > Rhodobacteraceae > Tabrizicola. The sequence continues at coordinate 6,538 of JANPJZ010000143.1, forward strand.
ATTCCGCTTTCTGCAGCCGAAGATCGTCGGCCATCGCGATGCCCAGGTTACGGAGGGCATCAATTGTGGCCTGACCCTCCGGCAGGCGGTTGGCTGGATCATGTGACAGGTCGCCAAACATGAAGTTGAATGACGGTTTTGCGCCTGGCAGCGCCTTGGGAAGCGCCTTCAATTCGGCTTCTGGGATGGGTTCTCCGTGATAACGCGCGCGCATTTCAATAACCTTCCTGATAAAATGGGATGAGGCCGACTATGCCTCAATCTGTATTGTTGTTTGACTACCTTCCGGCTCAATGCGCGGAGGCGAACTTTAATATTCCAAGAGCCCGACAACAGCGGGTCGGATAAAAAACCGTCACTCAAAGGCAAATGCTTTGGCTGTGTTCCATCTTTCGAACAGTGAAAGATAGAATACAATCTTGGCGATTCTGTCAAGATAGGCCCAATATCGCGGACAGTAGGGAGGTCCGGCAGGTCAGGACTCCAAGGGCAGGTTCGCGCTATCTGATTGATCTGACTGGCAATGATCTGTCTGGCCCCAAGGTCCGGATCTTGCCTGCCGGCTTGAGCTTAGGGAATGGCGTCAGCGATGGCCTGCGCAACGCGTTTGTCGCTCAGGTATCCCGCTATGCCATGCGGGTTATCCCAACCGTTCTCCACATCCGAAATGTTTTCTACATCAGGACCGAAATCGTTCACGCTGAGGGAAGTGCGCAGAGCCACGAAGTCCTCCGGATCGGCTGCATTGATCCAACGAGCGACATTTGCCGGGCGCACGCGCGGCTTGGCAAAGCCCTTTCGCACCACGTCGATCCCAAGGGGTGAGCCGAGCGTCAGCCAGAGTGGCACGGTGCGTGGCCGTCCGAGGGTGGCGAACTCGCGCAGCAGTGAAAAGGACACGAGCGTTCCGAGCGAGTGCGAGACAACGATCGCAGGTTCGTCGTCCTCGAAGACCGGTCGGACCTTATCATTCACCTCATCATGCGCGTGCTGGTTGCGGATGTATGCGTGCGCTTGCCCAAGCACCCTTAGCGCAACCCGCCCATTCAGCGGCGAAACACGTTCCACTGCCCTCGCAATTGCCTTCAGCCACCGCTTGTGCGGTCCAGCACCCATCGGCACCGCTGCCAAAGGTTCCTCAGCTTCGATCTGAGCGCGGGTTACCCCAAGCTTCAGCGCCATCTCTTCAAACGGGCCGACCGCAAACTGGTCGAAGTCATCGCTTGCATCGTCGGTGCCCAGTGCAATGGCCTCGTCCTTCAGCCGCAGCGACGTGAGATCATGCAGCAGGTCGCCGTAAAACGCGGCATCAATGGCGGTGAGGCGACCGAGCGGGTCGTGGCCCAGGCGGTCAAAGCTGTGACGAAGCTTCCGCAGCCATTCGTCACGAATGATTTTGGCGCTCTTGCCCTCTTGGGCGATACCGTGAATCAGGATCATTCGCATCGTCTTCGCATCCTTTCTTGCAGGTCAGGTACGGATCATCTCTGGCTCAACCCAATGGTCCCTAGACGTTATCCCGGCCAAGGTGATGAGCGCGTCGCCCCCTTCCGGTCGTACGACCGTAAACAATCCGGTTCCCAGATGTGGCAGCGCGGCCAGCGCCTGATCGCGCCATTCCCTTGCGCTGGCATCGCATTCCGCGGTCGCAACGGCACTCCAGGCCTGCCGCATCCACGGGACGCGCCCGGCCACGGGGTGCTGAAAGATGGCCGGGGTGGCATTATGGGAGTACCAGCGCTCGCGCTCGACGGCCGACCGGGGCTGCCGATCTTCGGTCGCGGGGATGTCAGCCACAAGCCCATTGGCCGTTTCGAACAATCGCCCGCCGCCAAACAGGACGATGTCGAGCGGGATTGGCTGTCGCGCCTGCGCATAGAACGAGGCGATCGAGCGCAGCCCCTGGGTATCGCGGACCGAATCGTAGAACTGTGCCGCCACTGCGCCCAGCGTGAGCACCCGATGTTTGCCCAAGCGCAGCATGGCCGCCGCATCGACGATCTCCACTTCGGTGAGGGTGCCGGCATGCAGGCGCGCAAGCAGATCGATGGCCGGCCTGCTTTCCTGCATGCCTGCGTACAACGGGCGGTGCAGCACGTTGGCTTCGCCTTGGTCAAAGACGTGCATGGCGGTGACGAAGTTCTGCACCACACAGGCAGAAGCCACGGAGCCGTCGGCAAGATCGACGACCACATCTGCCCAGAGCAACGGATCTTGCACGTCACTCAGGTTCAGCCGGTACCAGTTGGGCGGCAGCCAGTCCTGTGTCAGCCAACCGCGCGACGCTTGTACCAGTTCGACTGGTGCGCCGGTGAAGCAGATGCCGCAACCGGTCTCGAAGTGATTGCGCACTTCGCCATCGACCGCAGCAGCATAGTCGGATTCTTCCTGCTTGCGTCGTTCAGCGATCATTCCAGATCCTGTGGCGGCAGGCTCCCGTCCGACCGATGGCGCGGCCAGTTCGATCCGTTCGACCGTTCGCTGCCGTCCGGGTAGCCCCATGTCCTTGCGGTCCGATGCTTGTTGCCCTGCCGGGGCGGCGTCTTTGTGCTCGCCGCTTTCGCCATCTGTTTGCGGGAGGGCGTGGGGGAGCGTCAGATAGGTCCGGTCGGAATAGAAGCCGGGGCGGGGGCGGGGTTGCATGACAACGCCGTACTTGCCGGCCTCGGCGGCAAGGTTCTCGGAGAGAAACCGTGCCAGCGACTGGCTGGTGACATGGAGGCCGATACCGTCCTTCTCGAAGTACTTCTCCGGTGCATCGCCCTCGAGTGCGTCGAGCAACACTTCGGTGAACAAGCAAAAGGCCTTCGTCTCGTCTTTGGCCTTTATCATGTAGGCCGCACTGCCTGAATCCACCGGAAAGAACTTGTCGAGTTCGAAACCGCGACGGTCCTCTTCTGTCGTATCCAGAACCGCTCCGCCGACGACTTCCATGAATCTTGCCGAGAATTCCTGGCAGGCATCACCGATGATCGTGACCTGTCTTGGTCCGTGATATTCAAGCATGCGCGCCAGAGACGCGATATTCACGGCTTCCGTGGAGCGCTTCTTCCATTTGCTAAGCAACCAGTTCTGGTCGTCGATCCCCAGCGACGCACCGTGACCGGCGAAGAAGATCACCAGCCGCTGCAGCACGGCCCGACCTGTGACTTCCTCGATCGCCGCCGTAATCTTCTCGCGCAGCAGGTCGATCGTAACCGATGGATGCACGGCATCATTCACGATCACCGAAATGTAACCATTTGCCTCGGCCCAGGCAGCCATCCGCTCTGATGCCGTGATGGCTCCTGGCAACTCGGCGAGCCCGCCGTCAGGCCTGGATACGCCAATCGAGATGAAAATTCGGTCTCGGGTTTCGGGCATGAATCTCCCTCCCAGGCCATGCTCGCTGTTGCCGGCTTTGCTGCGTGACGCCCTAACAGGCATCCCGCATCACACGATTATAGCGCAGCGCCGCTGTCAAAGATAGAATCTGAGCTTATCTCAGAGGAACTGCCGGGCATCCTGACCCCTGCCGCCGCTCTTGCCGAATGGTGCGCGCTTGTCGTCAAGACGCAGCGCGCGATATTCAGCGCCTGCACGCTCTTGGCAACCAAGCCGCTTGAATAATGGTGCAACATTTGAACTATCGGCTCATGGACGGTTCATCGAGGGTTGCATGAACAGGGACTTTGTTTTGAAGGGCACGTCTCCGCACGGTTTCCTGTCTGGCGGAGGCGAGATGGGCGAGCGTATTCGCACCTTCGATTGGTCCGCCTCGCCTCTTGGACCCCCGGAAGCCTGGCCGGCGGCCCTTCAGGTCTCGGTGGGCCTGATGCTCAATCACGGCTTTCCCATCCTGATCATGTGGGGGCCGGACCTCATTGAGTTGTACAACGATCCCTACAGCAAACTGCTTGGCCCAGAGCAGCACCCCCGCATGCTTGGAGCGCCTGCTCTCAAGATCTGGGCCGAAATCTGGCACGAGATCGGCGGCCAGATCGACTCTGTCATGCGAGGTGAAGGCGCAACCTTCGATCAGAACCGAAAGATCAGTTTTGAACGCGAAGGGCAACGGCGCGAAATGTGGTGGACCTACAGCTACGCGCCGATTGAAAGCAATGGAACCGTCGGCGGTGTGTTCGTCATCTCGTCCGAAGTGACCGAGGTCCACCGCGCGCGCATTGCTCTTCACGATCAGGCGCAAGCGCTGGAGCGGCTTTTCGAACATGCGCCAAGCTTCATCGCTGTGCTTGACGGCCGCGATCACGTCTTCCGCGTGACGAACGCCGCGTACCGCCGATTGCTCAGAGACCGGAACGTGCTTGGCCTTCCGGTTCGAACGGCCATACCCGAGGCCGAAGAGCAGGGCTTTCTCAAACTGCTTGACGATGTCTACGCCAGCGGCGTTTCCCAGACGCGCCAACGCATGCCGCTCAAGCTTGGGGAAGGGGCTGACGGGGAAAGGCGGGTCTTCGTCGATTTGGTCTATCAGCCGATCGTGGATGCGGACGGGGCGATCTCTGGCGTCTTCGTCGAGGGCAGCGACGTCACGAGCCATGTCGAAAGCGAAGAGTTCGTTCGGCTGGCCAATCTGGAAATGAAGCATCGCGGCAAGAACATTCTGACGCTGGTCAATGTGATCGCGGCGCGGACTTTCGGCACTGACGATCGACTGCGGTTGTTTCAAGACCGGATCCGCGCTTTCGACAAGGCCCATGACCTTCTGACCAACCGTGAAGAGACGAGCGCTGACATTCGGAGCGTCCTTGAAGCCGCCCTTGGGCCGCATATGGGCCCCGAAACCCGCATCAACCTCTCCGGTCCATTGGTGCCGCTGGATTTCCGTCAGACCGTCGCGCTGTCGCTTGCAGCCTACGAGCTTGCCTCGAATGCAACGAAGTATGGCGCACTGTCGAACGACAGGGGGCGCGTCGAAGTGAGTTGGCGGTGGACGGGCTTGGCCGCCGCGACGTCCTTTGAACTTTCCTGGCGCGAAACGGGCGGCCCCCCCGTCGTACCACCCGAGCGGACGGGCTTTGGAAGTACCATCCTGACGCGGGTTCTTGGGCCTGACTTTGGGGGCACGGTAGATCTGAGTTACGATCCGGCTGGGCTGTCTCTCATCCTGAATGTTCCAGCTATGGGGCCGATCCAACCTGACCGTTCCCCTGTTGCCTAGGAATCGGCGGTAAGTTCGCCGATTGTTGCACGCATTGCCGGAACGCCATTGCGCACATCGGAACATCCGGGGAAAACTTTCGCGAAGTGTTTTGCCTTGATGGTGCGCTGTTGCCGTCGTCTAGAGTTAAAGTCGCGACTTTGCGCGGTCTGCGATGTTTCGAGCCCATGAGGAAACTGACTCAATGCACACCGATATGGTTGTTGGGCTGGGTGCGTCTGCAGGTGGTCTGCAGGCACTTTCCAGCTTCTTCCAGGGTGTGCCCGCCGACAGCGGGATGGCGTTCATCGTCGTTCAGCATCTGTCGCCTGACCACGAAAGCAGCTTGACGGAAATCCTGGGCCGCGTTGCCGCAATCCCGGTTCTGCTGGCCGAGGATGGCACGAAGGTGTTGCCCAACACCGTCTACATCATTCCCCCGGATGCGACGTTGACCATAGCCGGCGGCAGGCTTGTCGTCGTCAAGCCGGCCCCTCCCCGCGCAGAGCGGCGTCCCATCGACAGCTTCTTCACCTCTCTTGCGCTGGACAAGGGAAAGCATGCCGTGTCGATCGTGCTGTCAGGCGTGGGCAGCGACGGATCTGCCGGGCTGATGGCCGTGAAGGAGAACGGCGGCCTCACGATCGCGCAAGCGGAGTTCGACCATCAAGCCATGCAGGGGATGCCACAAAGTGCCGAGGCGACCGGTCTTGTCGACCATGTTCTCGAGGTCGAGGAGATGCCAGCCCAGCTGATCGAATATCGCGACCATCTGGCGCTACTGGCAGAGACCGAGGAAGAGGGCTTCCCTGCTGCCGTCACGGAGCATCTTGTGGCGGTGCTGTCGATTGTTCGTGACAAGACCGGGCATGACTTTCTGAACTACAAGACAAAGACAATCATGCGGCGCGTCCAGCGGCGGATGCATATTTTGCAGACCGACTCCATTTTCGAGTACATCCAGCGCCTGAGTGATGAGCCAACCGAGCCGGAGTTGCTGTTTCGCGAGATGCTGATCGGTGTCACCGAGTTTTTCCGGGATCCCAAGGCTTTCGAAGGCCTGTCCGCGGTCATAGACGCGCTGATCGGGGAAGGTGAGGCTCCACCTCCCATTCGCATTTGGGTGCCTGCCTGTTCGACGGGAGAGGAGGTTTACAGCCTTGCCATCCTGATCCGCGAAAGGATGGAAGAGCTTGGGAAAACGGCAGAGGTGCAGATCTTTGCCACCGACCTTGACGACCGGGCTATCGAGTTCGCCCGGACGGCCCGCTTCGAGCGCCTGACCGGCCTTTCGCCTGCGCGGCTTGAACGCTGGTTTTATGAGGATGACGGCTCCTACTGTCCAATCCGACAGATCCGCGCGATGTGCGTGTTTTCGGTTCACAACGTGGCGAAGGATCCGCCGTTTTCGAGGCTGGATCTGATCTCATGCCGAAACCTGATGATCTACATGAATAATGAGCTTCAGGACCGGTTGATGCGTACCTTCCACTATGCGTTGAAGCCTGACGGGCTGCTGTTCCTTGGTCTTTCAGAAGGGATCGGCAAGCATCCCAATCTCTTTTCCGTCCTGGACAAAGCCGCACATCTTTTTCGGCGCCAAAGTGCCGTTGCGGCGTTGCCGGCATTGCCGATGCCTGTGAAGGCACAGACCACACTGGGACGTGTGGCTGAACAGGGCAGGAGCAGGCCGGATGACAAGGTGGACTTGGCCGTCCGGGTGGCGTTGGCCCGGCACTCGCCGGTCTTCCTTGTCGTTGATCGCAACAGTAACATCCTGCGCTACTCCGGTCAGGAGGTCGCAAGGTATCTGGAGATTTCGGCAGGTGTGGCGAGCCTCAGCCTTTTTTCCAACCTGAGGAAGAATCTTCGGGTTTCGGTCCGAACCGCGTTGCAGTCGGTCATGAAGACTGCGGAAGCTGTGGTTGTCGACAACGTTTCTGTGGTCATCGACAGCCAGACCGTGGGACTGAGGGTAATCGTGGAACCGCTCCAGGGGACTGGTGGTGATCCGCTGTTCGTTGTGGCACTGCAGGAAACCTGGACCAGCGCGCCCGCGCTGCCTCCGCAATCCGAAACCGGACCCCGCAGTGCCGCGGCCCTGGCTGCCGAGCAAGAATTGCATAATGTACGCGCCCAGTTGCAGGCGACGATCGCCGATCTTGAGACTGCAAACGAGGAAATGAAATCCTCGGCCGAGGAATACCAGTCGGTCAATGAAGAGCTGCAGTCCACCAACGAGGAATTGCAGACTTCCAAGGAAGAGATGCAGTCGATCAACGAGGAGCTGCACACCGTCAACGCCGAGATGATCTCGAAGAATGACCTGTTGTCGAACCTGAACAGCGATCTGCAGAACCTGTTAGACAGCACCCAGATTGCAACCATCTTTCTTGATGAAGATCTGCGTATCAAGAATTTCACGCCGGGCATGGCCGATATCTTCAGCCTGCGTGACAGTGACAAGGGGCGGCCGCTTACCGACATCGTGACCCTGCTTGCCTATGAGGATTTGCGGCGCGACGTGGAACGCGTGCTGCGCGAACTGACCGTCATGGAACGCGAACTTGACCTGCAGGACCGGGGTGCATCCTTTGTCATGCGCATCCGGCCCTATCGCAGCATCGAGCGCGTGATCGAGGGGGTGGTCATGACCTTTGTCGATGTGACCGCCCGCAAGAAGGCGGATGCTGCACGGGCGCTCAGCGAGCGCCGGTTTACCGCCATCGTGGATCAGGCGACCGTGGGGGTCGCGGAAATTGACCCGTTCGGGCATTTCCAGCTGGCAAACACTGCGCTGCAGTCGATTTCCGGTCGTTCCGCGGATGAGTTGCAACGGGTAAGCCGGCAGGATCTCGTGCATCCGGACGATGCAAAAGAAATCAATGGTCGCTTTGCGAACATGCTGGCCACCGGGCATCCCTTCGAAGCGGAGTACCGGCATCTGCGGGCAGATGGCACGAGTGTCTGGGTCCATGACAGCATGTCCGTGTTGCAGGACAGCGACGGACGGCTGCTGAGTGCGATTTCGGTGACGCTGGAGATCGAGGAACGCAAACGGGCGGAAGACAAGGCAGCGCTGCTGCTGGGCGAACTTGATCACCGGGTGAAGAACATTCTGGCGATCGTGTCGTCCATCGTGGCGCAGACGCTGAAATCGAAACTCTCGCCGGAAGAGTTCAGCGCCACCATAAGCGGCCGGATTTCCGCCATTACCCGGGCGCACAGCCTTCTTACCCGGCGCGGCGTCGCAAGTGTAGGCACGCTGCGGGCGCTCTTGGAAACCGAACTGGAGCCTTATCAGGGTCAAAACCTGAAGCTTGAAGGCCCGACGATAGCCTTGACCCCGAAAGCCGGTCTTTCCATTGCAATGGCCGTGCACGAACTGGCGAGCAACGCGGCAAAATATGGATCGCTGTCTGATCCGGCGGGCAAGCTTGACGTCAGATGGCAGGTAACCGAGGGGGATATCCCGCAGCTTCGGTTGACCTGGAAAGAGACGGAAGGCCCGCCCGTTGCCGGAAAGCCGAAAACCTGGGGTTTCGGGACGACGCTCATCGAACGCTCCCTCAGTTTCGATTTTGATGCGACGGTTGACCGGAGTTTCCCTGTCACCGGCGTCGTCTGCGTGATCGACATTCCGTTTTCACCCGAGGTGGGGGCATTGCGCCCGTCCGAGCCGGGAGCGATCAAATGACAGAACAACCAGTTGCCGCCGGCCGACGTGTACTGATCGTCGAGGACGAAATGCTGGTCGCCATCATGATCGAAGATGCGCTGCATGATCTTGGGGCGGAGGTCGTTGGGCCGGTCTCTCGGCTGGATGCGGCCTTGACGATCGCCAGCGAAGCGGAATTTGACGCAGCAATCCTGGACGTGAACATCCGGGGAGGGACGACATACGCCGTCGCCGACGTTCTCGCGTCACGCGAGATACCCTTTCTGTTCTGCAGCGGCTACAGTGAGTGGGCGATCGAAGAGCGACACAGAGGTCGTCCGCGCTTGACCAAGCCTTTCAGTCCGCGAGATATCGAAGAGCAGGTCCTTGCCTTGTTGGCTTTGCCCCAGAGGTAGGGCAGCCAATCTGCTGGGCCGACGATGGCACTTCTCTGGGCGAAGAACACAGAGACTTTGCGCGCGGGCTGATCCGGCCAAGCCGCTGCCACTTGAGCCGGCCGCCACCGATCTTGCCGGAAAGTGGCCCAAGCTGACCCCCGCTGCAGGCGAGTGATGGCCGAAAATTTCCACCGGGGTTGCAGCCCAGGCCAGCGTCACGGAACATGAAGCGTCGCGAAGGGTTGGACGCCCAACGCAGATCAAGCTGAGCGTCCGGATGAAGTTCTGGGCAAACGCGAAGAGACCCTGGCTGGCACGATCATTCCAGCTCGGCGTCAAACAGGCGGAGCCAGAGATGAAAGCAGTATTGGACTTTACGCCTTCACCGGGCGTTATCGGATTGAATACCGCCGTTGCCACACCCGAGCTTTGGGGCGGGCTGGAGTGCAGCCACGTCACCATCCATGGCAGCACGCGGGACCAGCAGGCAGAGACGGGCCATCTCTTGCGGGATGGGGATCTGGACCAGATCGCCGAGCTTGGCATTCGCACGCTGCGGTATCCGATGCTTTGGGCGCATGTCAACGAGGACCCGGAGCGGGCCTTTGCTTTCCACGCCCGGCGGCTGGCCCGTCTGAGGAAGCTTGGCATCACGCCGATCGTGGGGTTCCTGCACCATGGCAATGGGCCGGGCGGGTTGCAGCCCGGGGAAGAGGGCTTTGTCGAAGGCCTGGCGAACTTTGCCGAAACAGTGATCCGGCGCTTTCCCGGCCTGGGGCATTTCACTCCGATCAACGAGCCCGTCACCACGGCCCGGATCGCCTGTCTCTACGGTGTCTGGGAGCCGCATCGGCAGGACACGCCCACGTTCCTGCGCAACGTGATGGCTTGTGCCGAGGCCACGGCAGCAGCGATGGCCCGCATTCGCGCCGTACGGCCGGATGCCGTGCTTGTGCAGACGGAAGACGTCGGTCGGGTGTTCGCGACGAAGCCCTTGGTGCGGCAGGCGGAGTATGAAAACGAGCGTCGCTTCCTTGGGTTCGATCTGCTCTGTGGCCGGGTGGATCGCGGCCACCGCTTCTGGGATGAGCTTTGTGAGGCTGGGATCAGCTCGGCGGTTCTGGATTACCTTTCAGAGCACCCTTGCCCGCCCGACATCATCGGGCTGGACCATTATCTGACGAGCGACCGCTTTCTTGACCACCGCACCACCCGCTACCCCGGTGAACATGTCGCCGCAGGCAAGGAGCTGCCCTATGTCGATGTGTCCGCCGTCCATATCCCGTCGCTTGAATGCCAGGTCGGCGCGCTGGAACGGTTGCGCGAACTGCACCGGCGCTATGGCCTGCCCATCGCGATTACCGAGGTCCACAATGGCTGTACCCGCGAAGAGCAGCTGCGGTGGCTGATGGAGGGCTGGCAGGCCGGCAGGACCGCCCATCGCGAGGGGATTGATCTGCGCGCGGTGAGCATCTGGGCACTGTTCGGGTCATATGACTGGAACTCGATGATGCGGGAAACGGCGGGGTTTTACGAAACCGGGGCCTTCGACGTGCGGCAACGGCCGCCGCGACCCACAGCGATTGCAGCCGCTGCCAAGGCCCTGGTGCGGGACGGCAACTATGACCACCCTCTGCTGGCGCGGCCTGGCTGGTGGCGGGCGGATCGCCCTGACACTGGCGCCCCCGTGTTGCAGGTGATCGCCGAGGGCGAGATCTTCGATATTGTGGCCGGGTGCTGCGGACGACGTCGGATCAGCACTTGCGGAGGGGCCGATCAGGGGAAGGACGTCTGGGGTTGCCTGAAGGTGGAGGCTCTGCGGACAGGGGTTCGGTTCAGCTTCGGGAAGGATGAGGACGAGGTTGCGCTGGAAATCGACGCCGGGCCGGAGGCGGGCCTGCTTGCCGCCACGGATGCCGCGCTGGACCTTGCCATCGACGGGCTGACGGGGCGGTTCACGCTGCAGGATGTGGGGCCGTTCTGCCAGTACAGGATGATGCCTGTGCGGGCTGTGCCGCGCTTGGAAAAGCGAGCGTCTGCCGGAACAAGTTGAACGTCTTGCCGGTTGGGAGGGAGGCGACTTGATGTGGTCAGTCGCTCCACCCTTACAGGATCGGATCTCATATGTTCATGCGCGTTGACCGGCTGATTACGGATCTGCCACCCCCGAAGGCCCAGAACCCCAACGCCGGTGCGGCGCTTCAGGAGCTTCTCGGCGGCAAATACGGCGAGATGTCCACCTTGGGCAATTACATGTTTCAAAGCTTCAACTTCCGCAGCAAGTCCAAGCTTCGGCCGTTCTACAGCCTTGTCGCGTCGATCACCGCCGAAGAGCTTGCCCATGTGGAGCTGGTGGCCAACGGCGTCGCCATGCTGAACAATGGGCCGGACGATCCGGCGGGTGACATGGTCGGGCCGACGGACATTTCCATGTCGCCGTTCGAGGCGATGCAGGATATCCGGCTGGCCTCGTCCTTCTATTCCAATGGCGGCGGTGCGATGCCGGTCAACTCTGACGGGATCTCGTGGAACGCTGGGTTCGTGACGACCACGGGCAACGTGATCTTCGACCTGTTGCACAACTTCCATCTGGAATGTGGTGCGCGGCTCCACAAGCTGCGGGTCTACGAAAGCCTGAGCGATCCAACCGGGCGCGAAGTGTGCGGCTATCTCCTGGTGCGCGGATCGGTCCACGCCCATGCCTATGCACTTGCGCTGAAGAAGCTGACGGGCGTCGCGATCGAGAAGATGCTGCCGGTGCCGAACATTCCCCTGGGCAACATCCCGGAGTGCCAGAAGTACCTGGACGAGGGGTCACACCGCCGCCTCTACACCTGGAGCGAGTCCGACTATCAGGAGATTTCGGGCATCTGGGCCAATGGCGAAGTGGCACTTCCGGACGATCCGCCGGGTGAGCTGGAAGTTGTCGAAGGGATGCCGGAAGGCGGCAAGATGCAGCAGTTGGTCGGCGTTCCGTCGGCCTTCACGCCGGATTATGCGCCGGAAGAGATGTTCGAGATCGCGACCAAGCTTTACAAGGCGTCGCGCTGACGGCCTTGTATCCAGCGTTTTCGACTGGGCGATCCAGTGGGTCGCCAAACTTGAACCCCGACCCCGAGTGGGTCGGGGGACCGGGTCCATGACGATCCGGATCGGGACAGCGGGCTGGACCATTCCGGCCGATGTCCGGTTGAAGTTTCCAGCCGGAGACAGCCATCTCGCGCGCTATGCCGGAGTGCTGGGCGGGGTGGAGGTCAACTCCTCCTTTCATCGCCCACACCGACTGTCCACCTATCAGCGCTGGGCAGCAGTCGTGCCCGACACGTTCCGATTTTCGGTGAAAGTCCCGAAGTCGGTGACGCATGAGCGCAAGCTTGCCGGGGTGGGGCCTTTGGTCGACACGTTCCTGTCAGAGATTGCCGGGTTGGGCGACAGGCTGGGGCCGCTGTTGGTACAGCTGCCGCCAAGCCTCGCCTTCGATGCAGATCTGGCCGGGGACTTCTTTGCCTTGTTGCGCCACAGGGGGGTGGGGCAGGTTGCCTGCGAGCCGCGCCATCTGAGCTGGTTCACGCGCGAGGCCGATGCGTTGCTGGTGGCACACAGGGTTGGCAGGGTCGCGGCAGACCCGGCGCTGAACCTGGAAGCCGGCCAGCCCGGCGGGTGGCCTGGGCTTGTTTATCTTCGCCTGCATGGGTCGCCGCGCGTCTACTACTCCTCTTACGACGACGGCGCGATCACTGCGGCAGGGGCGACCTTGCGGGCGCTTGACGGACAAGGGGCAGACTGCTGGTGCATCTTCGACAACACCGCTTCCGGCGCGGCAACGGAAAATGCCCTGCGAGCGGCAGAGATTACCGGTTAGGCGGGGTGGAGAAGGGCGGCGCTGAGGTCTGTGGCGGCGCGCCTCACGGCTGCGACCAGCATCGCGCGGTCGGGCGAGTTCAGCCGCTGTTCCGGCGCCGCGAGGCTGAGGGCGGCAATGACCTGGCCGGCGCTGTCCAGCACGGGTGCCGCGACACAGCCTGCGTGTTCATTCGTCTCACCGATCTCGAACGCATGGCCAGCCGTCCGCGCGGCGCGGATCTGGGCAATCAGGCGGTCGACGTCAGTTTCCGCACGCGCGGTTGGGGAGGGGGTCACCGTGGCCATCAGCAGCCGGCGGAGGGCGTCATCGTCAAGGTCGGACACCAGAAGCCGACCCGCCGCCGCCCAGTTTACCGGAACGCGGGAGCCGGTGTTTGAAATGATGCGGACGGCGCGAAAGCCTTCCTCCTTCAGCAGGACATGCATCAGCGGGCCTTCCATGGCAGACAACTGCACAGTCTCGCCGGTCTCGTCCCGCAGCGCGCGAACGACGCGGCTGCCTTCGCGCAGGATGTCGACCTGCGCGCGGTAGCCGGCCCCAAGTTCGTGCAGGCGGTGGCCAAGGGCAAAACGTGTGCCGTCGGCGGGGGTGACAAGCCCCTCGTGCAGCATGGCGTTCAACAAGTCATAGGCGGTGGATTTCGGGATCGACAGGGCCGAGGCCATTTCGGCCACGCTTTGCGGTTGGCCCCGGCTGTGGATCAGCGTCAGCATCGCAATCGCCCGTCGCAGGCTGCGCGCGCCAGAGCCGGCCGGTGCTGCCTTGGGGCTGGTCATGAGAACGGTCAATAGGTGGCGCGTCCGCCGGACAGGTCGAAGACCGCGCCGGTGGTAAAGCTGTTTTCCTCCGAGCAGAGCCAGCCGATCATGGCTGCCGCCTCGCTTAGCTCAAGGAACCGGCCACGCGGGATCTTGGCCAGCATATAGTCGATGTGGGTTTGGGCCATCTGGTCGAAGATCCGGGTGCGGGCTGCAGCGGGGGTAACGCAGTTGACGGCGATGTTCTCGCCGGCATGTTCCTTGCCAAGCGATTTGGTCAGCGCGATGACCCCGGCTTTGGAGGCGGAGTAGGCGGCAGCGTTGGGGTTGCCCTCTTTCCCCGCGATGGAGGCCACAGTGACGATGCGGCCATAGCCCGCCGCCTGCATCTGCGGCAGGATCGACCGGCAGCAGTTGAAGGTGCCGGTCAGGTTGATGTCGATGATCTGGCGCCACTCGGCCGGGTCATAGCGGGTGACGGGGCCGTTCGACCCGGCGATCCCGGCCGAGGTGACTAGGATGGCGACAGGGCCAAGTGCCGTTTGCGTCGCTTCGGCGGCGCGGGCGACGGCGTCGGTGTCCGAGACATCAACCGCGAAGGCCTGTCCGCCCAACGCGGCGGCTGACTTGGCGGCGAGGTCCGCGTCCATGTCCCAGATGGCAAGTCGCGCACCGCTTGCGGCCAACCGCTGTGCCACCGCGAGGCCGATGCCCTGCGCCCCGCCGGTCACCACCGCGACCCGCTCCGCCAGACCCGTGCCGTTCATCTGTCCCCCCGCGCTCTCTGCGCTGCTTGACTCGTGGTTGTTCCATTCATACGCTGTTCGAAACCCCGGAAGCAATTCCGAAATTTCGGAAAATCGGGAAGGGACGCTTGGCAATGACCCGTGCTGCCGCCAGACCCTGCCGGAGCCGCGCATGAGCGGGCTGCTCGCTGGCCTGACCTGTCTGGTGACCGGCGCCGGGCAGGGTCTTGGCCGGGCCATCGCGTCCGAGATGGCCGCGGAAGGCGCGCATGTGGTGCTGGTCGACCGCAACCGGTCCACCGTGGCGGAGGCCACCGAAGCGATCCGCGACAGTGGCGATGCGGCCGAGGGTCACGCGCTGGACGTGACGGATGCAGCCGGGTTCAAAGCTCTCGTCGCCGACCTTGCCGCCCGGCGCCGGATTGACGTGCTGGTGAACAATGCCGGCATCAACCCGCCCGGCCGCACGATCCTTGACGACACCGAGGACGACTGGGACCGCACGATTGCGGTCAATCTGCAGGCGGTCTGGCGGGGGTCCAAGCTTGTGGCGCCGCATATGGTGCGGGCGGGTGGCGGACGGATCATCCACGTCTCCTCGGTGCAGGGATTCGTTTCCAGCGGCAATTGCGGGGCCTACAACGCCGCCAAGGCCGGGGTGATCGGGTTGACCACGTCGATGGCGGTGGAGCTTGCGCCGCATGGGATTCTGGTCAACGCCGTCGCGCCGGGTTTCCTGCGCACGCCGATGGCCGTTGTGAACGGCGTGGACGAGACCGAGACGCCCGAGTTCCGGGACTGGTACGTCGCCCGCGGCCGCATCCCGCTTCGGCGGGCGGGAGAGCCTGAGGATGTGGCCGGCACAGTCGTGTTCCTGGCTTCGCCGCTTTGCCGCTGGATGACCGGGCAGGTGCTGGTCGTCGATGGCGGGATGACTGCGACTTTCTGACAGACATACGCAACAACATAAAAGGGAGGACGACATGACGACCCACGCAAGACGCTCGCCCGATGCAGCCGCTCTTGGCCGCCGCCGCTTTTTACAAGCGGGGGCAGGGCTGGGGGCCTTGACGCTGACCGGCGGGCTGGCCGGCCGCGCGATGGCGCAGACCCCTGCCCTCGACATGTGGTGGTGGGGCGAGCAAGAGTTGCCCGGCCTTCAGGCCTATCTCGAAAAGGCGATCGCCGCCTTCGGTCAGGCCCAGGTCACGCCGATGTTGCAGGATACCGCCGTGGTGATTTCGCAGTTCCAGACGGCAGCGGCAGCGGGCAGCCCACCCGACCTGCAGTACCTGTGGAACGGCATCTACCACATGGAAAGCGTGTGGCTGGGCTACCTCGCCCATCTGGACGGGCTGATGGATGCGAACCTGCTGGCCGCGTCGAACCATGGGCCCCTGTCGCGCTTTGACGGGCATGTCTGGCGCATGGGCTGGTACCCGCTGCCGATGCCCTGGTATTACAACAAGGACCTGTTTGACCGGGCAGGCCTGAACGCCGACGCGCCCCCCGTGACTTGGGAGGAGCTGCTGACCGCCTGCGAGGCGCTGAAGACTGCGGGGATCGAGCCCTTTGGCGGCGGGGTGCAGGATGGTTACTGGGCCGAATGGTACATCACCCACGGGTTGTCGCAGAACCTGGATTCGGTCGGCGACGCAGTCAACCTTTTCATCGGCGACCTCGACTTCCGCGAGCCACGCTATCACCAGCACTGGGTAAAGCTTGCCGAGCTGCGCGACGCCGGCTTCCTCAACAAAGACATGGCCTCGCTGGAGCTTTATCCGGGGATCGATCTTTGCGTGAATGGCCAGCTGGGGATGTGTTCGTCGATCGGCACCCGACTGCCGGCGGATGCCAAGACGACGAACGGGCGGATCGGCTGCATGGCGCTGCCAGTCTTCGGGCAGGGTGCGCTGGCCGGTCGTCCGGTGGTGGACATGCAGGGCATGGGCATCAGTGCAGGCTCCGAAGCGCCCGACGTCGCGGCGCGGTTCCTGGAGTTCCTGAACGCGCCGGAACAGCTCGCTTCGTTCTGGGAGGCGACGGGGTGGATCCCCGCAGCCTCGGGCTTTGATGACAGCGTGATCTCGGACCCGTCGGTCAAGGACCTGTGGACGCGCTGGGGCAAGGGAAACAACATCACCAACATCACCAACCTGATGCCGGGCCAGTTCTACGAACAGGCCGCGATCCCCACCGGGCAGAACATCATCACCGCCGGCATGTCGGGCGAAGAGGCGGGTGCCCTTGCAGCCCAGGTCGCGCAGGAATGGCGTGAGTTCAACCCGGATCTGGTGGAAAAGTACCAGGCTTGGGCGGCCGAGCTTTCGGCAGGCTGACCCTGCGCGGGGCGGCGCCAACGGTCGCCCCGCGCTAACTCCGCCGGAAAGCCTGGAATGCGCCGCAACAGCCCGCTTGTCCCCTACCTCTTCGTCCTGCCGCTGGTCGGCCTGCTGAGCTTTGTCTTCGGTCTGTCCCTGCTCCGGTTGGTGGAGTTCAGCTTCAAGCAGGTGCGCGGCATCGACGGCCCATGGATCGGCCTGCGCAACTATGAGCTGGTGCTGGGCCAACCCCTGTTCTGGGAGGCGGTGCGCCACAACCTGCAACTGTTCCTCGTGATCCCGGTGATGGTTGTAGTCGCCCTTGCGCTGGCGTTGCTGCTTTACGAACGCCTGCCGGGCTGGCGCATCCACCGCACGATCCTGTTCCTGCCCTATATCCTTGCGATCCCCATCATCGCCGTGGTGATGAAACAGATGTTCCAGTTTTCGGGTCCGGTGAACGCCGTGCTGTCCGCGCTGTCGCTGGATTTCCTGGTGCTTGACTGGATCGGATCGGCGGATGTGGCGCTCTGGACCGTGATGGGCCTGATCCTCTGGCGCGAGACGGCGCTGGGCGTGATCCTCTTCCTGTCGCGCCTGATGGCGCTGGACGAAACCGTGATCGAGGCTGCACGTCTGGACGGGGCAAAGTGGCGGCACCGGGCCTGGTACATCCTGATCCCGCAGATGCGCGGGGTGATCGAGTTCTTCGTCGTGATCAGCGCAGTAACCATGCTGTCGGCAGTCTTTGCCTATGTCTACGTCATCGGCGGCGGGCGGGGCGGGCCCGGCACGGCAACGATGGTGCTGGAGCTTTACATCTTCAACGCGCTGATCCGCACCAGCCTGCCCGGCGTGGCGGCAGCGGTGAGCGTGATGCTTTTCGCGGTGTCGTTGCTGCTAATCTGGGTGCTATTCGCCGTTCGCCGCAGGGGAGAGGCGTGATGCGCCCGCTGCCGCATCTGACCCTGACGCTTGCCTCGGCCATCGCCCTGGTGCCGACGCTGTTCATACTGGTCACCGCACTGAAAAGCCAGGAGGAATATCAGGCCGACAAGACCGGGCTGCCCGATGTCTTCGTGCTGGATCACTTCCGCCAGATCCTGTTCGACACGCCGATCTTCCTGTGGATGGCCAACAGCCTGATCCTTGTGGGAGGGTCGGTGGCGCTGTCGCTGGTGGTGTCCTGCCTTGCCGCCTACGCCATTGCGCGGCTGGAGTTTCGGGGCCGCGACACCCTCTTCACCCTGTCCACCGCCTTGATGGCCGTGCCGCCTGTGGTCCTCATAGTGCCCCTCTTCGTGCTTTACGCGCAGTTGGGGCTGATCAGCACCTACGGGGGCGCGATCATCATCTACGCCGGACTGATCACGCCATTTTCGGTCTACCTTCTCGTCACCTTCTTCCGCACTTTGCCGCAAGAGTTGATGGACGCGGCCGTGATGGACGGGGCAAGCCACCTGCAGATCCTTCTTCGCGTGGTGCTGCCGCTGTCGCTCGCGCCGCTCCTTACGCTGGTGATCGTGAATGCCCTTTTCGTCTGGAACGACCTGCTGATGGCGGTGATCTTCCTGCAGGATGACGCGAAGAAGACGGTCATGGCCGGGATCGCCGTGTTTCAGGGCCGCTACAACAACCAGATCCCGCTGACCATGGCCGGGATGGCGGTGGCGGCGGCGCCGATGCTGATCCTCTACCTCACCTTCCAGCGCCATTTCGTGCGCGGGCTGATGGCGGGTGCGGTCAAATGACCGTAGTTCTGGACAATGGCATGCTGCGAGCGACCGTCACACCCGGCCTTGGTGGCACGATCACCTCGCTTCGCCACTTGTCCTCCGGGGCCGAGGTCCTGGCCCGCACGCCATGGGAGGCGTCGTCCGACCCGATCCCGTTGGCTCCGGATGAGGCAAGCTGGCTGACCCGCTTTGCCGGCGGTTGGCCGGTGATGTTCCCGAACGCGGGCGACGCCTGCGAGGATGGTCCCATCCGCCACGGCTTTCACGGTGAGGGATCTGTTGCGCCCTGGACGGTGGATTGGCAGGAAAACTCCCTTTTCCTGACCCGCCTATTCGCGGCGGTGCCCGTGACGATGACGCGGCGGATCACACTTGCCGACAACAGGCTGGAGGTGGCAGAAACCATAGCCGCCCATGCCCCGTGCCGCGTAATCTGGGGCCAGCATGTCACCCTTGGCAGCGATCTTCTGGCAGGCGCGGTGACCCTGGCGACCAGCGCCGCCCGCCTGATCGCCTGCGCAAGCTACGCTCCGCCCGCAAGCCCGCTGATCCCCGGAGCCACGGGTGATTGGCCGCATCTGCCGGGCCACCACGGCCCGGTCGACCTGTCGCATCCGCCGGAGGGTGCCGCCCTCCTCGCCTGCCTTGCCGACCTCGGCCCGGCGCCCTGGGCCAGCCTCGCCCGCGCCGATGGGCTGACGGTGTTGTTGGACTGGACCGCCGATCCCTGGCCGCTGGCCTGGGTCTGGGTCGAGACCGGGGGCACGACCGACGCCCCCTGGCACGGCAAGGGCCGAATGCTCGCCATCGAGCCCTGCACCACCTGGCCCGCCACCGGATTTGCCGCCGCCCGCGCCGCAGGGGGCCCGATTCTTACCCTTGCTGCGGGGGAGACCCGCCGCGCCCGCATCACCCTGACTGTTCTTCCTCCCGAACCCTGAGGCCGAAAATGCGCATCGACTCTGTCGATTTCTTCTATCTCGCCATGCCCGAGGTCACCACTGCCGCCGACGGCAGCCAGGACGCGCTGGTCGTCCGGGTCAGCGCCGGGGGCCATGTCGGCTGGGGCGAATGCGAGGCGGCGCCGCTGCCCTCGATCGCCGCCTGGGTTGCGCCGATGTCGCATGGCGCCTGTCGGCCGGTCGGCGCCTCGGTCCTGGGACGTGCGTTGAACGGGCCCGAAGACATCGCCGAGATGGCGGCGGATGTGGCCTACAACTCGATGGACCTGCTGCAGGCGTCACACACCTGGTCGGGAGTGGAGATCGCCCTGTGGGACCTTCTGGGTCGGGCGCGCGGGGAACCTGTCTGGCGGTTGCTGGGGCAAGAGAAGGCGTATCCGAAGTTGCCCTATGCCTCGGTCCTGTTCGGGGCGACACCTGAAGAAACCGGCGCTGCGGCAAAGGCGATCCGCGCGGCTGGGTACACCGCGGCAAAGTTCGGCTGGTCGCCGTTCGGCCTTGATCTCGCCGAGGACATCCGCCACCTGGAGGCCGCCCGCGCGGGCTTGGGCGAAGACGGCATCCTGCTGATCGACGCAGGCCAGATCTTTGGCGAGGATGTGGAGGCCGCGGCCCTGCGCCTGCCGGCCCTGACGGCCGCCCGTGCCGCCTGGCTGGAGGAACCCTTCGGCGGCTCGGCCCTTGGGGCCTATGCCGCGCTGGCGGCCCGCTCTTCGGTGCCGCTGGCGGGGGGAGAGGCTGCGCATAACGCCGACATGGCCGAACACCTCATCGACTTTGGCCGCGCGGGCTTTGTCCAGATCGACACCGGGCGGATCGGCGGGCTCGCCCCGGCACGGCGGGTGGCGCTGAAGGCGGCGGCGGCGGGGGTGACCTACGTCAACCACACCTTCACGTCCAACCTTGCGCTGTCGGCATCGCTGCAACCCTATGTCGGGCTGGAGCATCACCGGATCTGCGAATATCCGACAGGCCTGCAACCCCTTGCGCAGGACCTTACCCTGACCCGGATCCTGCCTGGTCCGGATGGTCTGATCCGCCTGCCCGACGGGCCGGGGCTGGGGGTGGAGGTGAACCTTGAGGCGCTGGTGCGCTATGCGGTCGAGGTCGAGATCAAGGTCGGCGGCAAGGTGCTTTTCGCTTCCGGCAAGCCATGACCGTCGTCGTCGAGCGACTGGCGCGAGTTGGTGCGCGGGTGGGCGAATCTCCCCTGTGGCTGCCCGAGCGGCAGGTCTGGCTTTGGCTCGATCTCCAGGGCCGCACCGTCCACTGCCACGACCCCGCAGCCAAGACCGACCGTATCATCGCCTCCGGCTTTGCCGAGGATCTGGCCTGCCTTGCCCGCTGGACGCCACAGGCGGTGCTGCTTGTCTCGGTCCGGGGCTTCCAACGGCTGGACCTGGATACCGGAAGGGCCGCACAGGTCACTTGCCCGATCGATCTGCCAGACGGCACCATCTTCAACGATGGCAAGGTGGACCGGCATGGCACGCTTTGGGTCGGATCTTCCGATGCAGCCGAGGCGGCACCTTTGGGCAGGCTTTGGCGTATCGCCGCTGGCGAGGCGAAAGAGGTCGCGGCAGGATTCACGGTCTCGAACGGGCCGGCCTTCGCGCCAGGGGGCGGGGTGGCCTATTTTGCCGATACCTTTGGCCGAAGGCTGCTGCGTTTTGGACTGGACGCCACGGGCACCCCGTTGTCGCAGACCGAGTTTGCCCGCTTTTCGGACCGGGAAGGTTATCCCGACGGCATGACCACCGACAGTGCGGGCACGCTTTACGTAGGCCATTGGGATGGCGCGCGGATCAGCCGCTGGACGCCAGCCGGCCAGCCCCTGCCGCCGATCTCCGTCCCTGCGCGCAACGTGACCTCTCTGGCTTTCGGAGGCGCGGGCCTGCGGACTGCCGTGATCACCACGGCGTCGCTTTTCCCCGGTCAGGACGAGGTTGCCGGTCTGGACTGCAACGGCGACCTTCTGGCTTTTGCGTCTCCCATAGCGGGGCTGGCCGAACCGGTTCTTGCCGAAAACTGGGCAGGCTGAGCCGGTCAGACCGAAGCGTGGGCGGTCCGGGTCAACCCGGGATCACTGCGGTCGCCTCGATTTCCACCTTGGCGCGGTCCTCGACGAGGGCCACCACCTGCACCAGTGCCATCGCCGGGTAGTGCCGCCCGATGGTCGCCTTGTAGACCCGGCCAAGCTCACGCAGGCTGGCAAGGTATTCGCGCTTGTCGGTGACGTACCAGGTCAACCGCACCAGATGCTCCGGTTTTGCGCCGGCGCAGGCCAGGACCTCGACGATGCTTTTCAGCACCTGCTCCACCTGGCCGGTGAAGTCATCGGTCTCGAATTCATGGTTGGCGTTCCAGCCGATCAGGCCACCGGTAAAGACCATCCGGCCCGTGGCGGCGACGCCATTGGAATAGCCGATCGCGGGTTTCCACTGCGCGGGGTGCAGGAACTGGTGGGGGCTGTCGGTCATGCGTCCTCCAGATGGGCGGCAAGTGTGGCGCGGACCGGATCGGGCCAGCGGGCGGGGCGCTGCGATGGCCCAAGCCAGACGAGGGTGAGGCGGGCGGTCAGCCGGGCCTGATCGCCGCAACTGGCCGTCAGGCGGAAGGTGGCCGAGGAGCCACCAAGCCGGACCACCACCAGCGCCCAGTCCAGCACATCGCCCAGCCGAGTGGGCGCGTGGAAATCAGTCTCGACCCGTGCGGCGGGCACGCCGATGCCGTCGTGCATCATGGCGTGGTAGGAATATCCCACAACCTCGCGGAAGAAGTTTTCGCAGACCGAGTTCGTCATTTCGAAATAGCGCGGGTAGAAGACGATCCCCGCCGGGTCGCAATGGTTGAACTCGATCCGGATCTGGCGGCTGTAGGTCATCCAAGCACGCTGCGCGCAATGACAACGCGCTGCACGTCCGACGCGCCCTCGTAGATCCGCAAGGCGCGGATTTCACGGTAGAGGCTTTCCACAACCGAACCCCGCCGCACGCCGTCACCACCATGCAGTTGCACAGCCATGTCAATCACCTCCTGCGCGGCTTCGGTGGCGTAAAGCTTGGCCATCGCCGCCTCTCGCGTCACGCGGGCGGCGCCGGTGTCCTTGGTCCAGGCCGCGCGGTAAACCAGGAGGGCCGCCGCGTCGATCTTCAGTGCCATGTCGGCCAGATGCCCCTGCACCAGTTGCAGATCGGCCAGGGGTTGGCCCTGGATCCGCCGCGCCTTCACCCGCGCAAGCGTTTCATCGAACGCGCGCCGGGCAAACCCAAGCGCCGCCGCCCCCACGGTAGAGCGGAACACGTCCAGCACCGCCATGGCCAGCTTGAAGCCCTCACCGCCGCTGCCAATCAGCGCGTCGTCGGGCAGGATCATTCCTTCCATCCGCAGGCTTGCGAGGGGGTGGGGGGCGATCACTTCCAGCCGTTCGGTGACCGTCAGGCCGGGGGTATCAGCGGGCATCAGGAACGCCGAAAGTCCACGCGCGCCCAAAGCCTCGCCGGTGCGGGCAAACAGCACGTAGACATCGGCTATCCCGCCGTTGGAGATCCAGGTCTTCTCCCCCTCTACCAGCCAGCCGCCCTGAACCTTCGTGGCCGTCGTTGCGGTGGCGGCGACATCCGAGCCGGAGCCGGGTTCGGTCAGCGCGAAGGCCGGAATGGCCGTGCCCGCCCGCGTGCGGTCCAGCCACGCGCGCTGCGCAGGCGTGCCGAACAGGCTGACCGGCCCCATGCCAAGCCCCTGCATCGCAAAGGCGAAATCCGCCAGGCCATCATGGCGGGCCAGTGTCTCACGGATCAGGCAGAGAGTGCGGACATCGAGCCGCTCCCCCTCTCCCGCGCCAGAGTGGCGCAACCAGCCGCCTTGGCCGAGCATCACCACCAGCTTGCGGCAGGCAGCATCCACGTCCGAGTGGTCCACCGGCAGATGCGCCACACACCAGCGGTCAAGCGCTGCCGCAAGGTCGCGGTGACGGGCCTCGAAGAAGGGCCAGTCAAGAAAGGTCTGGTCGCCCATGCATTCACCTGTTCCCAAATATCCCACGGGGGTGCGGGGGTGTGAAACCCCCGCTCCGCGATCAGTCACCTTCAAACACCGGCGTTTCCTTTGCGACAAAGGCACGGTAGGCCCGTTCGAAGTCGCGGGTCTGCATGCAGATGGCCTGGGCCTGCGCTTCGGCCTCGATGGCCTGTTCCAGCCCCATGTTCCATTCGTGATTCAACTGGGTCTTGGTCATCCCATGCGCAAAGGTCGGTCCTGCGGCCAACTGGCGGGCGAGGGTCATGGCCGCCTCGTCTAGTGTCTCAGGTGCATGGAGGGCGTTCCAGAAGCCCCAGCGCTCACCCTCCTCAGCGCGCATCACGCGGCCGGTGTAAAGAAGTTCAGCGGCCCGGCCTTGCCCGATAATCCTGGGCAGCATGGCGCAGGCACCCATGTCGCAGCCGGCAAGGCCGACGCGGGTGAAGAGGAAGGCGCATTTCGCGCCCGGTGTCGCAAGACGCAGGTCCGAGGCCATCGCCAGGATCGCCCCGGCGCCGACGCAGACACCATCCACTGCGGCGATGACCGGTTTGCCGCAAGCCAGCACCGCCTTGACCAGATCGCCGGTCATCCGGGTGAAGGCAAGGAGCCCCTTCATGTCCAGCCCGATCAGCGGGCCGATGATGTCATGGACATCCCCGCCCGAGCAGAAGTTGCCGCCATTGGATGCAAGGATCACCACATCCACGTCCGACGCATAGGCCAGCGCGCGGAAGGTGTCGCGCAACTCGGCGTAGCTGTCGAAGGTCAGCGGGTTCTTCCGCTCGGGCCGGTTCAGCCGGATTGTCGCGATGCGGTTCTGGACCTGCCAGTGAAAGTGCTTCGGTGTCAGCCCGGCGAGGTTGGTCATGCCGTTGCCCCCATGCGTTTCAGGATGTCGGTCAGCGTATCAAGGTCGGCCTCCGACAGGCCGGAAAACAGGCGCGCGACCTCGGTCTCGTGTTCGGCGGCCCAGATGTCGAACTGGGCAAGCCCGGCGGGGGTAAGGGCGACATGCACGGTGCGGCGGTCGATTTCCGAAGGGGTGCGCAGGACAAGACCGTCCGCCTCAAGCCGGTCGACCACGGTGGTCGCATTGCCGTTCGAGACAAGGAGCATGCGGGATAACTCGGTCATCGTCACACCGTCGCGGCGGCGGAAAAGCGCGGCCATGACGTCAAAGCGCGGCAGGGTGGTGTCATGCCTGACTCGCAGGAATTCACGCAAGCTGCCTTCGGCGGCGCGGGTAACACCCAGAAGCCTGATCCACATCTTCAACCGCCGCTTGGACAGGGGGGGTTGGCTCATGCCTCACCGCCAGAGATGGTGATGGCCTGGCCGTTCACGCCCTCTGCCCCCGGACCGCAAAGCCAGAGCGCGGCCGTGGTCACCTCATCCGGGCGGTAGAGGCGGTTCTGCGGGCTCATCGCTTCCAGCACGGCGCGGGCCTCGGGCAGGCTGCGGCCGGTCTTTTCGGCGATCACGCGGATGGAGTGGTCGGTCATGTCGGTGTCAAGAAACCCAGGGCAGATGGCGTTCACCGTAACCGGGCCGCGCGCCACCTCCAGCGCCAGCGAGCGCACGATGCCGATGACACCGTGCTTGGCCGCCGCATAGGGCACGACCTTGGCATAACCCTTGAGCCCGGCAGTAGAGCTTATGGCGACGAGACGGCCCCAGCCGTCGAACTGGCGCAGGCCCTCGCGGAAGGTCAGGAAGACGCCGGTGAGGTTCACAGCCAGCATGGCGTTCCACTGGGCCAGTGTGGTCTTGGCGAAGGGGGCCGAGTCGGCCTGTCCGGCGTTGGCGATGACAATGTCCACCCGCCCCGCCTGCTGAAACAGCGCCTGGACCGAGGCTTCGTCCGTCACGTCGCAGGGCAGCGCGCGGATTGCCGGGTGCTGGGCGGCGGTTACCTCCAGCGCGTCGGCGCGGCGGCCGCAGATCACAACCTCGGCAGCTCCCGCTCGGGCAAAGCCAAGCGCAAGGTCAGCCCCCGCACCCGACCCGCCGCCCGTCACCAGAACCCGCCGCCCCGTGATCGTCATGCCCTGATCGCCTCGCCTGTTTTCTGGGCCAGCCGACGAAGCTGGTCGCGGCCGGCCAGGTAGGGCAGGGGCCATTCGGTTTGCGCGTCATGCATCGCTATGGCGGCATGCAGCGTCCAGTAGGGGTCGGCCAGATGCGGACGGGCGAGGCAGACCAGATCGGCCCGCCCGGCCAGCAGGATGGAGTTGACGTGGTCCGGCTCGGTGATGTTGCCGACAGCCATCGTTGCAAGACCCGCCTCGTTGCGGATGCGGTCACTGAACGGCGTCTGGAACATCCGGCCATAGACCGGGCGCGCGTCGGTCGAGGTCTGGCCTGCGGAGACGTCGATGATGTCGGCCCCCGCGGTTGCGAAGAGGCGGGCGATCTCCACCGCCTCATCGGGGGTCACGCCGTCCGCTCCCGCCCAGTCCGTCGCGCTGATGCGGACGGCGAGGGGCTTCTCCTCGCCCCAGGCCTTTCGCATCGCGCCAAGCACCTCCAATGGCCAGCGCATCCGGTTGGCAAGGCTGCCGCCGTACTCATCGGTCCGGATGTTCGATTTCGGACTGATGAACGAGGAAATCAGATAGCCATGCGCCGCATGCAGTTCGATCATGTCAAATCCCGCGCGACGGGCCATCTCGGTCGAAGCGACGAATTCCGCCGTGACCGCGTCCATATCCGCGCGAGTCATCACAGACGGGGTGGCGTTGCCCGGTGACCAGGGCAGGGCCGACGGTCCGATGATGTCCCAGTTACCGACAGGCAGCGGGGCGTCGCCTTCCTCCCATCCCACCTGGGTGCTGGCCTTGCGACCGGCATGGCCGATCTGGCAGCAGATCTTCGCAGAGGTCTCGGCATGGACGAAGTCTGTGATGCGTTTCCATGCCGCCTCATGCTCGGGCGCGTAAAGCCCGGGGCAGCCGGGGGTGATGCGGCCTTGGGCGCTGGTGCAGGTCATCTCGGTGTAGACCAGCCCCGCGCCGCCCTTCGCCCGCTCCCCGTAATGGACAAGGTGCCAATCGGTCGGGCAGCCGTCGACCGCCTTGTATTGCGCCATGGGCGAGACGACGACGCGGTTCTTCAGCGCCATGTCACGCAGGCGGAACGGGGCGAACATCGGCTTGCGGCCCGCCTGACCGCCGGCCTGCGCCTGAAACCAGTCCTCGGCCCGGCCCAGCCATGCAGGATCGCGCAGGCGCAGGTTTTCGTGACTGATCCGCTGGCTGCGTGTCAGGAGCGAGTAGGCGAACTGTTCCGGCGGCAGGTCCAGATAGCGCTCTACCTGCTCGAACCATTCCAGGCTGTTGCGGGCGGCCGATTGCAGGCGCAGCACCTCGACACGGCGTTCGTCCTGATACCGCTGGAAGGCCCCCTCCAGCGTGGGCTCGCTGTGCAGGTATTCCGCCAGGGCGATGGCGCTGTCAAAAGCCAGCCGCGTTCCGGACCCGATGGAGAAGTGCCCCGTCGCCGCCGCATCGCCCATCAGGACGACGTTCTGGTGATACCAGCGCCCGCAGACCACGCGCGGGAAGTTCATCCACACCGCCGAGCCGCGCAGATGGGCCGCGTTCGAGATCAGCTCATACCCGCCAAGGTGGCCCGCAAAGATGCGGCGGCAGGTCTCGACCGTTTCCTCCTTGGTCATGTCGGCAAAGCCCCAGCGGTCCCAGGTCTCTTGCGTGCATTCGACGATGAAGGTCGCCGTGTCGGCATCGAACTGGTAGGCATGGGCCCAGACCCAGCCATGCTCGGTCTTCTCGAAGATGAAGGTGAAGGCGTCGTCGAACTTCGCCTTGGTGCCCAGCCAGACGAACTTGCACAGCCGCATGTCGATGTCGGGCTGGAACACCTCGGCATACTCCCGGCGCACAGCCGAGTTGATGCCGTCCGAGGCAACCACAAGGTCATAGTCGCGGCGATAGTCCTCGGCGGGGCCGAACTCGGTCTCGTAGCAGAGGTCCACCCCAAGCTCCCGCGCGCGGTCCTGCAAGAGAAGCAGCATCTTTTTCCGCCCGATCCCGGCAAAGCCGTGGCCGCCGGACACGGTCCGCACGCCGTCATGGACCACGGCAATGTCATCCCAATAGGCAAAATTGTCCCGGATCGCCTGAGAGGATACGGGGTCGTTCTTCGTCATCCGCCCCAGCGCATCATCCGACAGCACGACACCCCAACCAAAGGTGTCATCCGCCCGGTTCCGCTCCATCAGCGTGATCTGGTGCGCGGGGTCACGCAGCTTCATCGAGATGGCAAAGTAGAGACCGGCAGGACCGCCACCAAGGCAGAGGATCTTCATGGGCAAGGATTCCTAAGGGCGGGGACTGCCGCGCATGGGAAAATTGCATCGCAGCAAAACAATTTCAAGCTTGAAATATCGGGGTTGAAAACTTTCCCGCAAGGGTGATGATGGTGCCCATGGACCTGTTGATCGACCGGATGGACGGCTGGGCGCGGCTGACGCTGAACCGCCCCGCACAGAAGAACGCGCTGAACACCGCCCTTCTGGGCGCGCTGGCTGATGCGCTGGGTGCCTTGGCCGGCGATACCGCCTGCCGTGCCGTGGTGCTGACCGGGGCAGAGGGGAACTTTGCCGCCGGGGCCGACATTGGCGAGATCGAGAACAAGACCAGCGCCGAAGCGGCGGACGACCCGCGCAAGGGCCACTGGGCGGCGGTCCGGGCCTTCCCGAAGCCGCTGATCGCGGCGGTAGACGGCTTTGCGTTGGGTGGCGGATTCGAGCTTGCCCTGATGGCGGACCTGATGGTGCTTGGCCCGACAGCGCGGTTGGGCCTGCCCGAGACCAACCTTGGCCTCATCCCCGGCGCGGGCGGCGGGCAGCGACTGATGGCGCTGGTGGGGCGCGCACGGGCAATGCGCATGGTGCTGACGGGCGAGATCATCGATGCGGCGACGGCGCTGGACTGGGGGATTGCGGGCTGGGGTGCCGAGGGCACAGCCGCCGAGGTGGCGGAACCTTTGGCCGCGCGCCTGGCCCGGCGGGCGCCGCTCGCGCTGATGGCCGCCAAGCGGGCGCTGATCGCGGGAGAGGAGCAGACGCTGGCACTGGTTCAGGAACGCGCGGCATTCGAGGCGCTGCTGGATACGGCTGACAAGGTCGAGGGCATCCGCGCCTTCCGGGCGCGCGAAAAGCCGGAGTTTCGGGGCACATGACCATTGGGATCATCGGTCTTGGCGCGATGGGTCTTGGGATTGCTCAGGTCTTTGCCCAAGCGGGCCATGTGGTCCGCGCGACCGACGCGGCCGAGGCGGCCCGCGCCTCCGCCCGCGACCGGATGGCAGCGGTGCTGAAGCCACGGGTGGCGAAGGGGGCCATGACGGCGGACGAGCTTGACGCTGTGCTGTCGCGGCTGGTGGTGGTCGAGAGGATCGAAGACGTCGCCCCGGCCGATCTGGTGATCGAGGCGGTGGCAGAGCGGCTGGAGGTAAAGCAGGCGGTCTTCCGCGCCTTGGAGGCGGTCCTGTCCGCAAGCGCGGTGCTGGCGACGAACACCTCCTCGCTGTCCGTTGGCGCGATAGCGCAGGGGCTGGACCGGCCCGGTCAGGTGCTGGGCCTGCATTTCTTCAACCCGGCCCCGGCGATGAAGCTGGTTGAACTGGTCGCACACCCCGGCACCGCCCCCGATGCGCTGACGCAGGTGCGCGTACTGGTCAAGGCCGCGGGCAAGACGGTGATCGCTTGCGCCGACCGGCCCGGTTTCATCGTCAACCGCTGCGCCCGGCCCTATTATGGCGAGGCGCTGGCGCTGCTGGAGGAGGGGCGGAGTGCCGGAGAGATCGACGCGGCGATGCAGGCGGCCGGCTACCGGCTTGGCCCCTTCGCGCTGATCGACCTGATCGGCGCGGACATCAACCTTGCCGCCACGGAAAGCCTGTCGGCGGCGATGGGAGGGCATCCGCGCTATCATGTCTTCGGCAGCCTCCGCGCGCAGGTTGCGCGGGGTGATCTTGGGCGGAAGACCGGGCGTGGGTTCATCGCGAGTGAGACTGTCGCTCCCCCCGACGCCGCCGCCATCGTCCTGCGGATCGAGGCGGCGCTGGTGAACGAAGCTGGCTGGCTGCTGTCCGAGGGCGGCGTGACTGCCGAAGGGATAGATACCGCGATGCGGCTGGGGCTGAACTTTCCGCACGGGCCGTTCCAGGCCCTGGGGTACCACGGGGCCGAAACGATCCGCGCTACCCTTGCCGCACTGGAGGCCGCAGCCCCCCCGCATCTGAAAACCCGCTACCTTCCCGCACCGGAGCTTGTGACGCCATGACCGAGGTCTTCCTTTGCGCCCATCGTCGCACCCCGATCGGGCGACACGGCGGCAGTCTGGCGATGCTGCGGCCCGACGACATGGCCGCGCATGTGATCGACGGCCTCGTGGACCTGTATCCCGGGCTGGCGGTGGACGAGGTGATCCTGGGCTGCGCTAACCAGGCGGGCGAGGACAACCGCAATGTGGCCAGGATGGCGGTGCTGCTGTCGCGCCTGCCGGAAAGCGTGCCCGGGCTGACGGTCAACCGCCTCTGTGCCAGCGGCCTTGATGCGGTGATCCTGGGCGCGCGGGCGGTGCGGGACGGTGCCGATGTGGTGATTGCAGGGGGCGTGGAAAGCATGACCCGCGCGCCCTTCGTGCTGGCCAAGGGCGAGGCTGCGTTCTCCCGGCAGGTCGAGATGCATGACTCGACCATCGGCTGGCGCTTCGTGAACGAGCGGATCGCGCGGGCCTATGGCGTCGAGTCCATGCCCGAAACCGCCGAGAACGTGGCGGCGGAGCATGGCATCCTGCGCGCCGATCAGGACGCTTATGCGCTGCGGTCGCAGGCACGCTACGACGCGGGCTGGCATGGGGCGGACATTCTTCCGGTGACGCTGCCGGGCCGGAAGGGTGAGACAGTAGTGACGACGGACGAACACCCCCGCGCCACGACGCTGGAACGGCTTGCCGCCCTGCCCACGCCTTTCCGGGCGGGTGGCTCGGTGACGGCTGGCACTTCGGCGGGGATCAACGACGGGGCGGCGGCGGTCATCCTCGCCTCGGCCGAGGGGGTGCGGCGGCATGGGCTGACCCCGCTCGCGCGGGTGGGCGCTGCGGCCTCGGCCGGGGTCGCTCCACGCGTCATGGGGATCGGGCCGGTGGCGGCCGTGGCGCGGCTGGTGGAGCGGGGCGGGCGCAGGGCCATGGACCATGACGTGATCGAGCTGAACGAGGCCTTTGCGGCGCAGGTCCTCGCCTGCCTGCGGACCTGGGGCATTCCGGATGACGATGTCCGGGTGAACGCCAGGGGCGGCGGCATAAGCATGGGCCACCCCTTGGGCATGTCGGGCGCAAGGATCGCCGGCACGGCGGCGCGCAGGCTGGCCGAGGGGGGTGGGCGGAGCGCGCTGGTCACGCTGTGTGTCGGGGTGGGTCAGGGCGTCGCGCTGGAACTGCTCGCGGTCTGAGGCGGGGTGACTTCGGGAGGTGTCCCGGGCTGGGCAACGGGTCCGGGTCCAATCAATTCAAAGGCTTGTCTGCGGACTTTTACTTTTCCTTAAGTTTTGCCCCGCCGGTCAGGCAAAGCTTTCAACCGTCTGGATCGCACCCTCCAGCGCCTTGCCTTCCTCATCTTTCAGCGCAGCCTCGCGCAGGCGGCGGCACCAATCGGCGGCGTCGGGGCGCTGGGCGATGCGAGTGGCGGCGCGGGTCACCCGGTCGAACTTGGACTGGCCGCGCGCATGGGTGTCGGAGTAGCCCTTGATCAGGCGGCGGCAGCGGATCAACTCTACCGCGAGGCCATAATTCGGCGCGGCATGGGCAAGGGCCAGGTCGAGCCAGCGCGTCAGATGCGCCTGTTCCTGGGCGTGGCGCAGGGTGCGCAGACGCCAGGATTTCAGGCCCCCGAGCATGTGAAGCGCAAGGAACGCGGGGAGCGAGTCCGACCGCAGCCGACGGCCCCTGTCGAACCAGCGGGTGAAGCGGGCCATCCACTTCGGGTCAGCTTCCAGGCGCGCGCCAAGGCGGGCGGGAAAGAGGCCGACAACCTCGGCCGCGCGGGGGTGGAAGAATTCGGTGAGGTGCAGGACATTGCCAGTCTTGACCCGCATTTCGCTTCGGATGCGGTCGAAGCGGCGGGCGCGGGTCTTGAGGTCGGCGACGCGGATGATGTCGTCATAGGCCATCGCGTTTGCGATGTATTTCGCGGCTTCGCGCGTCAGGACCCAGCCTTGGGCGGCGCTGTCACGCGCCTGCACGGTTGCAAGCAGGTCGAGGTAGGACGCGCCATAGCGCAGGTCCTGAAAGTCGACAACCTTGCGCAGGCCTGGCAGGGCGAGCTCTGCCACCGGGGCGGGCAGGGCGGCGGCGCGGGTGGCCAGGCGGTCCCATTCGGCGACCAGGCGGGCGGGGCCTGAAACGGAGGCGGCACTGACCAGGGTCTGGGCCGGGGGGGCCAGTGGCTCGGGGTTGGTGGCCACATGAAAGGCAGCCGAGAAGGCGCGGAGCGACCCTTCGATGCCCTTGCCGCCTGAGCGGATGGCGGTCTCGAACGCCTCACGCGGGAAGGGCAGGGCGCCCGAGCCCGCCAGCGCCCCGAAGAGCGAGGCGGAGATGACCGAACCGTTGGCACTCGCCAGAGCGTCGAAGTCGGCGGCAATGAAGCGGCGGGCGGCGATTTCAGCAGCGGCGCGCACTTCGTCGGACGAGGCGATGCCGTCCCCCGGGACGATCTTTTCCGAAACCGCCAGCGCGCGGTGGGTCGAGGTGATGAGGGTGGTGCGGTCCGGCGTGACGAAGCCCCGGATGATCGAGCGGCCCGCCTCCATCATCTCGGCCGCGATCATGATGTCGACGTCACCGGGCGCGGGCATCAGCGAGAAGACGGGCACCGGATCGCCCGGACGGTGGGGGGCCATCTCGACGTAGTAGACCGTGGCCCCGGTGCGCTGCGAGACGCCCGCGACGGAAGTTGCCTGCGCGGCATAGCCGCTGGAGCGTGCCACGTCTTCGATCCAGGCGGTCAGAACGCCACCACCCTGGCCGCCGACGGCAAGGACCGCAAGCTTGATGATGCCCGAAAGCCGCGGGTCGGCCTGCCGCGCGCCAAGCTGGTCCGACAGGGTGTCGTGCAGCGTCATGCCGGGCCTCCGAAGGTCAGCCGGCGGGCAGCGCGGCGCGATTGCAGCCAGCCGATCACCCGGTTGCGGAAGCGGGCCATCCGCGTCTCCCATCCGCCGGGGTTGTGGACCACATCGGCGCGGTAGAACGACGGGCAAAGGACGGCGGCATCCGCCACCTCGCCGCAGTTGCCGCAGCCGACGCAGGACTGGTCGATGCTGGCGACGGGATCATCGCGCAGCGGATCGTCCAGCTTTTTCAGCGACAGCGAGGGGCAGCCGGACAGGCGGATGCAGGCGTGGTCGCCGGTGCAGACATCTTCGTCGACGCCAAAGCGGGGCGCTTCGACGCGGCGGCCATCCTTGATGGCCTTTTGCTGCAGGGGCTTTTCGCGGCGCTGCTTGTTCAGCATGCATTCGGAGGAGGCGACGATGACCTTCGGGCCGGGCGTGTCGGTGGTCAGCGCCTCACGCAGGACGTCGCGCATGTGGGCGACGTTGTAGGTGTTGTCAACCTGGAGGACCCAGTCGATCCCGATGCCTTTCAGGGCCTTGGTGATCGGGTGCTTCGTCGCCTTGGTCGGGTTGTCCGCGCGGGAGGACATGATGTCCTGCCCGCCCGTCGCGGCGGAGTAGTAGTTGTCGACGATCACGGCCACACCATCGGACTTGTTGAAGGCCATGTTGGTGAAGCTGGAGGAAAGGCCGTTGTGCCAGAACCCGCCGTCGCCGAT